>JAFQNF010000047.1 GCA_017396025.1 bacterium | reverse complement strand
TTAGTTAAATATAACGAAGAATACAAATCAGTTCTTAAAGCTGAAGGTTTATTAACAAGAGATGCTCGTGTTAAAGAACGTAAAAAATACGGTCGTAAAAGAGCTAGAAAAAGATTCCAATTCTCTAAACGTTAATATTCAAAAAATACTAGAAGAACTCCCAACTATGGGGGTTCTTTTTTGTATTAATAAATGTAAAAACAATTTTTTCATTACAAATAAAACAACAACTTTTTTATTGTTTGTTTTTTAAGCTATTGCAAAAATAAGATGGGTATAAGCTAATGATTTCCGCTATTAATAACAATACTGTGTCATTTCAGTCTAAAAATACAAAAAATACTAATAATGAAGCAATAAAAGAAAAGGCAGAAAATAATACTAAAAAAATCATATTAGCTACGGCAGGATTAGCCGCAGTAGGTGTTGCTGGTATTATATTAAGTAAAAAACTTCCTACGATAGTTTCATCATTAAATGAAAGAAGAATTGCTAAGCAGTCTTTAAATCTTGCAGATGATGCTGCTAGTTTAAAAGAAGAAGCAACAAAATTATATGATGATGCAAAAGGTGTTATAAGTGATGTAGTTGGAAAAATAAAAAAAGCTTTTATTTCTAATCCTGTTTCTATAAAAGAAGACAAAGGTAAAAAAGTATTTGAAGAATTTACTGATGGTGTATTAAAGAGAAAATCAGTTTTTGTTCAAAATGCAGATGATATATTGTTAGATACTGTTGAAACATTTAAATCAAATGGTTTAAAAGATGCACTTATTGTGAAAAAAGGAAAACCGGTTATTATTTTAAGTGATTTAAAAGGTGGTTTTTCGTATAATGGTAAATCTTTAAGTACAAGAGGTGCTGAACAAATTGGCAGAGTGATTTTTTATGGTGAGACGGGAAATGTTGGTCTTATTCAAAAAGATTTAAGAAAAATTGGAGAGAATGCGACAGCATATGCTAGAGAATTTAGATTTAAAGATGGTGTTTTAGATTCTGCAAAAGAGGGTGTGAAGCATACTATGAATCCATCTTCTACTTTCATTAAGAAAAGCTTTAAATTTAAAGATAATGCTGTTAAGTTGGTACAAGAAAGCATTGGTTCATTAAGAGCATCTATAAGAAAAAATTTAGATTCTGCAATGAATTTCAATGCCAAAACTGTTTTTATGCATAAGAAATAAAAAAATTATGCCCAAATTCCAAATTTTTTTATAACTTTTGTTTTGTCCTCAAGAGTTATAGCGTTATTTAATTCTTCAATTGCTTGACGCTTTAGTTTAGGAGGAAGTTCTCTTAATTTTTTAGGGTCAAGTTTTAATTCTTTTGGCTTTATTGGAATTGTTATAGATGCTCTTTTTGGTTGTGGTTTGATTTTTGCAAAAAACGTCATAATAGCTTCTGCTGTTTGAACAACAATTGGTGTTTTTTGTTCTTTATTATAAGAAGCCTTGTTTGTATAGTTTCTAGTAGAATGCGTTTTTGTGTTTGCTCTTTTGAATGTATAGTTTTGATTTATAGCTGATATTTTCATTTTTTCTCCCTCGTTTAATACAAAAATAAGGATTATATTTTTTGTTATCATAAAAAGATAAATTTTACCTTTATTAATATTGGTTGTAGAAGTTAGAAAAAGTTAATATTTAATAAAAAATAAAAAGAGCCACCATTTGGTGGCTCTTTTAGTCTTTAAAAAATATTATTTACTAAAAAATACGTCTTTAATAGTTTCCATAATTTTTTGTTTTCTATCTCTAACGTCTTTAATATATGTTTCACCATTTTCATCAGTAGTTTCAATATAATCTACTTTTCCGTCAGCGTTGTCGTCGTAGTGAATTGAAACATTACCTGCATCATCATATTTGTAGTATGCAACTGAGTCTATTTTTCCGTCAGAGTCTTTATCCATAGATTTTTGAACTATTCTGCCTTGTTCATCATATTCAAAATACACTTTTGAATCAGCTACACCGTCGCCGTCAAAATCTAGGCTTGCAGATATAATGTTGCCCAATTCATCTTTGCTGTAATCAACAATATTATCAAGTGAACCATCACAATTTTCGTCAAAGATTAAACCTTCAAGAACTTTTACTTCGTTTTCCATATTATCTCCTTTTACAATTTATATGAAAATTTTATATCATTATATAATTTTTTTCATCATTCGTACAGATTACAAAACTTTTACAAAATTCTTTTATGATTGTATAATGTTGCTATTGGTAAATAGGGAATCAGGTGAATTATGACAATTGTTGCCGAGAAAGAAGGATTGATTACTCAGGTTATTGGACCTGTTATTGATATTGAGTTTAAATCAGGTGTTTTACCTGAAATTTATGATGCTATTGAAATTATTGTTGATGATAACAATAAAATTGTGGCAGAGGTTCAACAACATTTAGGTGAAAATAGAGTTAGAACAGTTGCAATGTCATCAACAGATGGTATTAAACGTGGCATGAAAGCTGTTAACACAGGTGAATCTATTAAAATCCCTGTTGGCAAAAATATTTTAGGCAGAATTTTAAATGTATTAGGTGAACCTGTTGATAATGCTGGCAATGTTGAAGCTGATACTTATTTGCCAATCCATAGAAGTTCTCCAACATTAGTTGACCAAAATACTGATATTGAAATTTTGGAAACAGGTATTAAGGCTATCGACTTATTACAGCCATACCAAAAAGGTGGAAAAATAGGTCTTTTTGGTGGTGCTGGTGTTGGTAAAACAGTTTTGATTATGGAGTTGATTCATAATATTGCCTCTGAACACTCTGGTGTATCAGTTTTTGGTGGCGTTGGAGAAAGAACTCGTGAGGGTAATGACCTTTGGAACGAGATGAAAGAATCTGGCGTAATTGATAAAGTAGCACTTATATATGGTCAGATGAATGAACCACCTGGTGCTAGAATGAGAGTTGGCTTATCTGCTCTTACAGCAGCTGAATATTTTAGAGATTATTCAAAGCAAGATGTATTGTTATTTATTGATAACATTTTCAGATTTGTTCAGGCAGGTTCCGAAGTATCTGCGCTTTTAGGACGTATGCCGTCTGCCGTTGGTTATCAACCTACATTGGCTAATGAAATGGGTGAATTACAAGAGAGAATTACATCTACAAAAGAT
This sequence comes from bacterium, assembly GCA_017396025.1. Classification (GTDB taxonomy): domain Bacteria; phylum Cyanobacteriota; class Vampirovibrionia; order Gastranaerophilales; family Gastranaerophilaceae; genus Avigastranaerophilus. Next base: position 80,185 of record JAFQNF010000047.1, on the reverse strand, counting down.
GGTTCTATTACATCTGTTCAAGCTATTTACGTACCAGCGGATGACTTAACAGACCCTGCTCCAGCTACAACATTCTCTCACTTAGATGCTTCAACTGTATTATCAAGACAAATTGCATCATTAGGTATTTATCCTGCTGTTGATCCATTGGCTTCTAACAGTAAGGTTTTAGATCCATTAATTATCGGTGAAGAGCATTATAATGTTGCCAGAAAAGTTCTTGAAATCTTACAAAAATATCAAGAATTACAAGATATCATTGCTATTTTAGGTATGGATGAGTTATCTGAAGAAGATAAAGAAACTGTAAATAGAGCAAGAAAAATTCAAAAATTCTTATCTCAACCATTCTTTGTTGCAGAACAATTCTCTGGTATGCAAGGTAGATATGTAAAACTTGAAGATACAATTGCTGGCTTTAAAGGTATTATTGAGGGTGAATATGACCATATACCAGAACAAGCATTCTATATGGCGGGTACAATAGAAGATGTTCTAAAAAAAGCTGAAAGTGTGTAATAGCTTATGAGCGAAAAGAAAATTCACTTAAAAGTAATAACTCCAGAAAAAATTGTGTTTGAAGATGATGTTGATTCAATCACAGCGAAAGGTATTAAAGGTAGTTTTGGTATATTACCAAACCATGTTCCTTTTATGTCTGCGTTAGCTGTTGATACTGCAAAAGTTGTTAAAAATGGTGAAGAAATTTTCTTTTCAATTATTGGTGGTGCTTTCCAATTTAAAAAGAATGAAGCTATTATTTTGACAGAAGTTGCAGAGCTTGGAACTGATATTGATACTGCACGTGCAGAATTAGCGAAAGAAAGAGCAGAAGCTAAAATAGCATCAGCAGAAACACAAAGAGATATAAAATTAGCAAATGCCGCATTAGCAAGAGCGATGGTTAGATTAAAAGCTGCTTCTAAAAGATAGTTTCACGTAAGGAATATTATGCGTCACTGCGAGCAAACAGGGTTTGAGTGGCAGTCCATTGTTATTTCCTTTAATAAAAATAAAATTATCAACCTGATGTTCGGTTCTAGTTTTGTAACTTCGACAATAAGCCTCGTAACTCGTGCTATGCACTCAAACAGACGAGGCTTTGTTATCGTTTCAGTAACAAAACTTACGAACTTCCACATATGGTTTCTAATTTTATTTTTATCAAAACAATTGATATAAATTTGAATAAAATAAAAATTAAGAGTGCATTGTGTAGTGTAGTTAAACAACTTGGCGAGGAAACATCAAGGCGAGGACTGTTTGAGCGTAGCGAGTTCCGCAGCCTATGCCGAGCCTAGATGTTATCTACACGGAACAGGTGCACTCTGTTTTTTATTTTATTCTATAAATATAATCATAATATTTTTTATGTAACCATAAATCTTTTGCAAAAGTCGCAAATGTTTTTTTCAAATATCTTGCCTTCTTTGCTGTTATAAAACTCCTTTTTCCACCAATTATTTCTATATTCTACTGATGGGAATGGTAATTTTAAAATTTCAGCTTTTTCAAAAGTTACAATATCTTGAGTATCAATTATAAGTAATTTAAAAGGTCTATCTTCTCTTAAACGAAGAAGTTCATTATATAGATTTTTTACATCTTCATCTTCTTCAAGTAATTGGACAAAAAGAATAGGAAGCGGATTTTTCATTTCTTTTTTAAAATTCTCAATTCGCTTAGTATAATTTTTTATTAATTCTTTTTTATTATTTGAATCGTGAACAAATTGAATACAATTCGGATCTTTTACCCAGTATTTTTTATCATTTTTATAATTTAAATCAAAGAAAAATTCATTAAAATCTGTTTTTAAGCACTTTGTTATTTCAATTGTCCCAAAAATTGCCAAATCAAATGGATATGTTAACTCGCCCCATATTTTTCTTGGTTTTATACCGTGTCTTGTTAAAATTGTTCTTGGAATACAATTTTGACCTAATGAAATTATTTGAATTTTCTTTTTATTTAGCATGATTTTATGATAATATCATATTTGAGGGTTTTTATGAAAACATATATAAAAGATTATTTTTTTCTAACACTTGGGGCATTAATTTATGCATTTGCAATTGAAGGTTTTTTAATTCCAAGTCAAATTATTGACGGTGGTGTTACTGGTATTTCAATGATTTTGAGCACATTGCTTGGTGGCGAATTAGGCTATTTTATTATTGGTATTAACTTGCCATTCATTGTATTAGCATTGCAAAAATTAGGTAAAAAATTTGTCTTTTCAACACTCTATTCAATTATTGTTTTTGCTTTAGGTGTTATGGTTTTTGGAAAAGTTTTTCATGGCCATTGTATAATTGAAAATCTTGATTTATTTTTAGTTGCAGTATTTGGTGGTTTAATACTTGGTGCAGGGGTCGGCTTGATTATAAGAAATGGTGCTTCTGTTGATGGTACTGAAATTTTAGCTGTTTATGCTACTAAAAAAATAGCATTTTCAGTTGGTGAAATAATCATGTTCATCAACTTGTTTATTTTTACGGTTGCCGGTTTTGTTTTTGATTGGCAACACGCTATGTATTCTATAATTACATACTTTGTTGCTTATAAAACTATGGATATTGTAATTGAGGGTTTGAACGAGTCAAAATCTGTTTTTGTAATTACTGATTATTCGACAGAAATTGGTAAAGATATCATGGAAAAAATGGATGTTAGTGTTACATATATCGACGCAGAGGGTGGATATTCTGGGGTTAAAAAAAGAATTGTTTATTGTGTAATATCAAGATTACAAGTTCAAAAACTTAAAGAAATCGCTAAAAATATTGACCCAAGGGCATTTATAGCTATTGAAAATGTATACGAAGTTGAAGGCGTTAGAGTTAAGAAAAGAAAAATATAATTTTCTTTGAAAAATAAGTATTTTTGAGTTAAATTTATAGTTATGAAATTAGTAGTAATAGGAATATGATATGTTAACATCAACATCAATGAAAACGCATGGTTGCGGTGAAATAACAAAAAGTGAAGTAGGAAAAGAAGTTACGATTGCAGGTTGGGTATCTGCTGTTAGAGATTTGGGCGGAATTATTTTCGTTGAAGTAAGGGATAAATCAGGCTTATTTCAATTAGTTTCTGACCCTCAAAAAAATCCAGAAGTTTATGAAACTTTCCAAAAATTAAGAGATGAATTTGTAATTAAAGCAACAGGTGTTGTTACAGTTCGTCCTGAAGAAACATATAATCCAAAACTTCCAACAGGTGAAATTGAAGTATATCCAACAGCTTTGGAAATTTTATCTACTGCTCAAGTTGTTCCATTCCCATTGAATGCTGATGATGTTAATGAAGATATCAGATTAAAATATCGTTATTTAGACTTAAGACAAGATAAAGTTTTAAACTGTTTAAAATTAAGACATTCTATTGTAAAAACTATTCGTAATTACTTAGATAATATGAACTTTATGGAAGTTGAAACTCCTATTTTGATTAAAACAACTCCAGAAGGTGCAAGAGATTATTTAGTGCCAAGCCGCGTTCATCCTGGTAAATTCTTTGCACTTCCTCAATCACCACAAATCTTTAAACAATTATTGATGGTTGGTGGTATTGAAAGATATTATCAAATTGCGAAGTGTTTCCGTGATGAGGACTTAAGAGCTGACCGTCAACCAGAATTTACTCAAGTTGACATGGAAATGTCTTTTGTAAAACAAGAAGACATTATGGCTATGGTTGAAGGTTTATTACGTGAAGTATTCAAATTAGTTGATTATGAAACACCAGAAAAACTTCCTGTAATCACATATAAAGAAGCTATGGATAAATATGGTAGCGATCGTCCAGACTTAAGATTTGGCCTAGAATTATTTGATATTGGTGATATTTTAATGGAATCTAACTTTGAAATTATCAAAGATACATTGAAAAAAGGCGGAATTGTAAGAGCTATTAAAATTCCTGGTATTGCTTCATACTCAAGAAAAGAAATGGATGATTTAACAAAATTAGCTGTTTCATTTGGTGCAAAAGCGTTGGCTAACATTATGTATTTAGAAGATGGAAGCGCAAAATCTCCTGTTCTTAAATTCTTAACAGAAGAACAAGCTGAACAAATTAAACAAAGAGCAGGTGCTCAAGCTGGTGATGTTGTGTTCTTTGTTGCTGATAAACCAAGAGTTACTTATGATGTAATGGGAAGATTCAGATTATACTTTGGTGAAAAATTAGGTTTAATTGATCCAAATGATCATTCATTACTATGGGTTGTTGATTTCCCAATGTTTGAATATTCTGAAGAAGATGATAGATATGTTTCTGTTCACCACCCATTTACAATGCCAAATATGGAAGACATTGATAAAATGGAAACAGATCCAGCTAATTGCCGTTCAATCGCTTATGATATCGTTTATAATGGTAATGAATTAGGCGGTGGTAGTGTAAGAATTCACGACAGCGAAATTCAAAAACGTGTATTTAAAGCGTTAGGTTTAACCGAAGAAGAAACTCAAGAAAAATTCGGATTTATGATTAACGCATTTAAATATGGTACACCTCCACATGCTGGTTTGGCATTAGGTTTAGACAGAGTTGTTGCATTATTAGCTAAAACAAACTCAATTAGAGACGTAATTGCGTTCCCTAAGAACTCTGCTGCTAAATGTTTGATGACAGAAGCTCCAGCTATGGCTTCAGAAGACCAATTAAGAGAATTACACTTAAGATTAACAACAAAAGTTAATTAGTTAGTTTTAAATTAGGCTAATCCTATGTTATTATAGGGTTAGCCTTTTTGAATATAAAAATTAGGTTACGGGGAAATGGAAGACGTATTAATTAAGCAAATATGGGACGATGTCCTTGCTATATTAAAGGAAACTATAGTTGCAACAACATATGAAACATGGATTGTGCCACTTGTTCCTCATTCATTGGAAGATAATTGTTTTTGTGCCTTAACAGGGCAAAATTTGGCTGTTCAAATATTGCAAAAAAACCAAAAAGATATTTCTTCTGCGCTTTCTCAAGTTTGTGGTAGAGAAGTTTATTTCAAGGTTATTTATGATGAAAACCTAAAAAAACAGCTTGAAAAAGAACGACAAAAAGTAAAAAAAGAAGAAGAAAAAGAGTTTATTCAAAATTTAGAAAAAAGAATTGCATCATCTAGGTATGATGGTTTAAAGCAAATGCAATCAGACTGCAAATTAAACTTGAAATATAAGTTTGATAATTTTGTTGTTGGAGCGAATAATAAATTTGCGCATGCTGTAGCTGTGGCTGTGGCTAAAGACCCAGGAAAACAGTATAATCCATTATTTATATATGGTGGTTCTGGTCTTGGTAAAACCCATTTGCTTCAGGCTATTGGGCATGAAATTATGTTTAGTAAATCTAAACTAAAAGTAAAATATATTAAAGCTGAAGAGTTTATTAACGACTTGGTTAATTCTATTGCTAAAGGCATGGATAAAGTTGGTGATAAGAACAAAAAGATGAACGAATTTAGAAATAAATATAGAAATGTTGATGTTCTTCTTGTTGATGATATTCAGTTGATTGAAGGTAAAGCAAGAACTGAAGAAGAAATGTTTAATACATTTGAAAGTTTGCATAATGCCGGAAAACAAATTGTATTTACATCCGATCGCTCACCAGATAAGTTTGAAAATACTCCAGATAGACTTAAAACAAGATTTCAAATGGGATTATTAGCTGATATACAAGTTCCTGATTTAGAAACTAGAATGGCTATTTTAACAAAACTTGCAAATGATAATAATGTAAGAATGCCAGTTGATGTTATCGAATTTTTAGCAACTGTATACAATAAAAATGTAAGAGAGTTAGAGGGTGCTTTTAATACAATAAGTGCATATACTTCAATTAATGAAATCCCTATAACTGTTGATGTTGTTAAGCGTGTTATTGGATACAACGAAAAACGCAAAACCCTCACTGTTGAAGGTATCATTGATATTGTAGCTGGTTTTTATAATGTATCAGTTGAGGATATTAAAAGTACTAATAGAGCTGCAAAAACAGCATATGCGCGTCAAGTTGCTATTTATTTAGCAAAAGAAATGACTGGTGAAAGCTTCCCATATATTGGTGATTGTTTTAATAGAAAACATACAACAATTATGTATTCTCATCAAAAAGTAAAAAGTGATATAGCTGTTGATAGGCATTTAGCTCAAGATATAACTGAATTAACAGCACAGGTTAATGCGTAAAAAGAGGCTTATAAAGCCTCTTTTTTATAGTTTTTTAATTTTCTTCTTTGCAGTAGAATTTTCTTTTTTTGAAATAATTATTTAAATATTCTAAATTAAAATCAGTTTCTTCATCTGTTAAATAATAATGATAATTGTTGTCACCAAACGCATAGACTTTAATTATCTGTGCATCTTTTGAATAACAGTGAAGACGAAGTTTGTATTCATAATCAGTAGCAACTAAAAGCTTATCTATTTGCTCATCTTCATCATGCATATGTAATGATAATAATGGCATCATTTCTGGGGCAAAAGTTGATTGTATTTCATCTGCGTTTTTGCAATTACACAAATTAACCAAAACTGTATGGCTTTTTTGCATATAATTCCAAATATCATTTGTCATGTTGTAATATATTTTTGAGAAAAATAATTGAATAAAAGAAATAGATATGCCAGTAATCAAAATTACAATAAAAATATTTTGAATTTTGTTTTGCATGGTGGCCAAAATATTTTCATTTTTTATAAAGTTGAAAATAATTAAATAAAGAAATATCAAAAGAAAAATAATTGCACCTGTAAATCTGCATCCTATTGATACATCAGCAAATTGCTTAAGATAAAAACTTTTATCTTCTGAAAATCTGTCAAATTCAAAAAAGACCAGACATATATAGATAAACAATAATGGTATTGTTGTGATAATATTTATTTTTCTTTTGTAGAACAAGAAAAATACAATGAGCAAAATTGTTAAAACCAAAATGTTTGTATATATTCCGCCTTGCGAAAAAAGCTGGTAAGAGATTGCGTGAATACCTTGTGTAAAATCATTAAGTCCGCCATCAGCTTGAATGTTTGGTCCATGTGGAGTGAAATAATAAAACCAGAATAAAATACCTGATGCTAAACCGCATATACCAGTTAGAAGTTTTATTATTCTTGTTTTAATACTTAGTTCTTTATTTCTAAAGCAGTATAGCGAACATAGGAACAATATAAAGCCATAAAGTCCAATAAATTCGTGTGAGCTGAACAAGAAAACACATAATAATCCCATTGGAATATAGTCATAAAATTTATATTCAATTTTAGATATTAAGTAATGTAGTAAAACTAGATAAAGAGATACACTGATAAAAAATTCAACTATTGAATAATAGAAAAATGGTAAAACGCCAAATACATATAATGCAACAGAACATACAAAAATATCATATCTTTTAGTTCTTTTTGAAAGAAGTAAGTTCCAAAATATTGTTAAAAAAGGAAGAAATACAAGAGAAAAAGAAAATATTCTCGATAATATTTCTTTCGTTTCTATGTTTAGTCCGAATTTTGCAATTGCCATTGGAAGTTGTAAAACCATACAAGAGAAATATCTCATTCTCATTCCACTATTTGTAACAACTCCATATTTTGCATATTCAAGGAATTGGTCAAAGAAGAAGATTCCATCTTGGACAAATCCTCTTTCAATGTATCCAATATATGAAAATAAAACTAAAGAACAAATTGTAAAAATAATAAATAAAATTACCGAAATATGCTTATTTGACATAAAAATACCCACTAACTCTATCAATTCTGATTATATAATAAACAAGGTAGGAAAGAAAGGAAAAAAGTTTTGGGTGAGCTTTAATTCCAAATATCTGGTGTTGCAAGGGTTAGGGCTTGTATATTTTTGTAACCATTACTTTTCAGTATTTTTATTATTTCTTCAAGGGTAATTCCTGTTGATGTAATATCGTCAATAATTAGAATATTAATATCCTTAGATAGTTCCATTTTTTTGTTAATATCAAAAGCATTTTTAATGTTTTGTATTCGTTCTTTTTTGTTTAATTTGAACTGTTTTTGCGTATCTTTTATTCTTAATAATAGATTTTTGTTAACTTCAAAATTTGTTAATTCTCCAAATTTTTCTGCTACTAAATCCATATGATTATATTTTCTTTCTTTCAGCCTACTAGTATGAATTGGAACAGGGAGTATAATAAATTCTTCTTTAATATCTAGCTGTTGCCAATATTCATACATTATTTGTGCTTGTACAACCGCTAATTTTTTCTTTTTATAGTATTTCAAATCTTTTATTAGTGTTTTTATAATTCCATCATATATTGTTGCAGCATAAATATTACAATTTCTAATTGTTTTAACAACACCAGTCGGCAAAAATCTTATTTTGTCGTGGCATTTACTACATAATAAATTGTCTTCTTTTGATGACTTACAAAAGTAGCAAGGCTGGATATATATTAAGTTTAGTAGTTTTTCAAGAAACTTTATCATATAATCAAATTATATTAGATAAGAGAGAAGATTGAAATGGGTTTTTTACATATGTTTTCAAGTGCAATAATCATGATATTGCTAATAAGTTTGTTAATTCTAATCCACGAACTTGGTCATTTTTTAGCTGCAAAGGCAGTAGGTATTAGAGTTGATAAGTTTGGTTTTGGACTCCCTGTAGGACCTACCTTGTTTTCTAAGAAAATAGGCGAGACAGAAATTTTAATTCACGCTTGTTTATTAGGCGGATATGTTTCTTTTCCAGATGATGAAGAAGATTGTGATTTACCTAAAGATTCACCAAAAAGATATGCAAATAAAACAGTTGGGCAAAGAGCTATTGTTATTTCTGCTGGTGTTATTTGCAATGTTATACTTGCGTATATTTTGATATTTTTTACAGGGTTAATTTGGAAACATTTACCTGAAAATACTTTCACGGTTAGTTTTGAAAAGTTTGCACCCACTGCGGTAGAATCTGTTAAAAATTCTGGCTTAAAAGAAGGAGATATTATTTATTCTATAAATGGTACAAAGGTAGATTATCCAGTTGCTATTACTAAATTCTTTTTAATGTCAAAAGAGTTTGATGGATTTGTTTCTCAACAGATAATTGATTCTAAATTTGAAGAGTTAAAAAGATTAAATCCTAATCTAAAAGATGAAGGAATAATTCCAGTTGGTAGTGTTATCAAGTTGCCGAAGTTTACAGATGAAGAAGAAATAAAACTTACATTTGATAATATTATTGGTATTGAAAAATATGTTTCAACAGAAGTTGCTTTATCTGATTATCAAAGAGAATTGCGAGATAAAATTAATTATCAATCAAGATATAAATTAGACACAGAAGCTACTATGTTGGATATAGCAAGAGCAATATCTGATACTAAAAAACCAATTTCCATGGTTGTTTTAAGAGGTGATGAACAAATTGCACTTTCTACTATTTATCCGGATAAGGAAGGCAAAGTTGGAATTCAACAAAAATATAGTGAAAACTATGTTAAAACTGATGATTTTAAATCTTTAGTTAAAGAAACTTGTCATTATGTAAACTATAATATTGGTTTTATGGTTTACACTTTAGGAAAATTATTCTCTGGAAAAATCCCAATGAGTGAAATGAATGGTATTATTGCTATAACAAAAGTGGGTACAGAGTTAATTGCATATAAGGGTTTATTTCAAGGCTTGTTATTAGCGGCTATGATTTCTTTAAATTTAGCATTAATTAATATATTACCGATACCGGCTTTAGATGGCGGACATTTGTTCTTTTTAATTATTGAAAAGTTAACTGGAAAACCAGTAAGTAAAAAATTCGTAGAGGGATTAAGTAATTTCTTCTTCTACTTATTGATAGTTTTGATGATTTTTATTTTGTATAACGATATTCATGCTTGGATAATTGGCAAAATATAAATAAACATTAAAAAGCCCCAAATAACTGGGGCTTTTGTTTAATGAAAATTATTCGTCTTTATAAATATTTAAACCAGTTTCTTCGTGTATTGCTGTTGGAACTTTCATACTATATCCTAAGCTGTGGTTATATTCGTTAATTATGCTTGTTTCAGTTTTTAATGCAGCAATTGAACCTTCAGGGTATTCATATTTTATAACTCTTTGGTTAATAAAATTACCATTTGATTCATTAACAACAACTGTTACTGGTTTTCCGTCAACATATTCAACTAATGCACCTTGTTCATTTTTTACAACACCAGTATATGGAACATTCATGGTTACAAATAAACCTTCTTTGTTAATTTTTGGTTCATAACCACAAGTTTCCAGATTTGTAACAGTTTCTATTGGTTGTTTTCTTAATCTTTGTAATTCGCTATAAACATTATTTTCTGCGGTTGTTACTTTAGGTGCACTACTTTGTGCTACTGCTTTGTGGACCATTGTTTTTGCACCTGCAGCAATTGCTCCAAGCCCATCCATAATCTTCTTTCCACCATCTTTTATTTGTTCAATTGTTGGGTCATTTTCTTTTTTTTGTTTATTTTGTGAACTCCAAATACCTTGAAAACTTACATTTGCACTGTTATTAGGATTAATTTGTGTCATATACTGTTCCTTTTTCTTATTACCTATTTTGTTTTTACATTAAGTTTTCTAATGTTTAAAAATTGCTAAAATGTTAAAAAATGTAGCATATTAAAACAAATTCATGTATAATCTAACAAAATAAGGAAGATTATGAAGGGTAATTTATATATAATTGCAGGATGTTCTGGCGTTGGTAAAGGTACTTTACTAAAACTATTCCTTGAAAAAAATCCTCAAATTAAATTGTCTATATCTGCGACAACACGTCAACCACGTGTTAATGAACAAGATGGTGTGAATTATTTCTTTATTTCAAAAAATGAATTTGAAGAAGCTGTTAAAAATAATGAATTTTTGGAATGGGCAGAATTTAGTGGTAACTGCTACGGAACAAGAAAAAGTTTTGTTGAAAAAACATTGGGTGCCGGTAATGATTTAATTCTTGAGATTGAAGTTCAAGGTGCTAAACAAGTCAAGGAAAAAATGCCAGAAGCCATTAGTATATTCATTATGCCACCATCCTTAGAAGCTTTAGAAGCACGTTTAAGGGGCAGAAAAACTGAAAGTGAAGAAGCTATTCAAAAACGTTTGGGTGAGGCTGCTCGTGAACTTGAAGCTGGTAAAAACTTTGATTACAAAATTATTAATGATAACATTGAAGAAGCATTAGCAAATATGCAAAAAATCTTTGATGGTGAAAAAAATGCTAACAGGTAAAAAAGTTTTAATAGGAATAACAGGCGCAATTGCTGCATACAAAATATGTGAGCTTATTCGTTTATTTAAAAAGAATAACGCTGATGTAAAAGTTGTTGTCACACCAAATGCACTTAATTTTGTGACTAAAACAACATTAGAGTCTTTAAGCCAAAATCCGATTAATATTGAGCAATTTGATATAAAAGAATATAAGCCAGAACATATTGCACTAACAGATGAATCTGATATATTTTTAATTGCACCTATTAGCGCAAATACAATTTCAAAAATTACTCATGGAATTTGTGATAATCTTTTGACTTCAACATTTTGCGCATATAAAAAACAAGTTGTTATTGCACCTTGTATGAATACAAATATGTGGGAAAATCCTGCAATCGAAAAAAATTTAGAAACATTAAAATCAAGAGGCGTAAAAGTAGTTGAACCTGAAAGTGGCTTTTTAGCTTGTGGTACAAATGGTAAAGGTCGTTTAGCAGATATTAATGTTATTTATGAAACAGTTAAAGATTGTTTAGTTCCAAAACAAATTTTAAAAGGGAAAAAAGTTGTTATAACAGCTGGTGGAACAAAAGAAAATATTGACGCTGTTCGTTATATTGGAAATTATAGTTCTGGAAAAATGGGAATTGCATTAGCAGATAATGCATATAGACTCGGGGCTGAAGTCGTTCTAATATCAACTGTTTCGACTGATAAAAAATACAAAGTTATTAATGTTCAAACAGCTCAAGAAATGCACGACGCGGTGAAAAAAGAGTTTAATGATGCTTATACGCTTATAATGGCGGCAGCTGTTAGTGATTATAGGGTTAAAAATAAATCAGAACAAAAAATCAAAAAAGATGGAAACTCTTTAACAATAGAACTTATTGAAAATCCGGATATTTTAAAAGAAATGTCTGCAATAAAAAAACAAGATCAAATTGTTGTTGGGTTTTGCGCAGAAAGCGAAAATTTGCTTGAATATGCAAAAGCAAAAATAGCAAAGAAAGCTTGTGATTATATTTGTGCAAATGATATCTCTAAAAAAGATATTGGTTTCTCGTCAAATGATAATGAATTATATATAATAAATAAAGAACTAAATGTTTATCATATCGAAAAAACAGATAAACAAACAGCAGCACTTAAAATCTTGGAAAAAATTTATGGAACAAATTAGTAAAATTATCAAAAAAATTGAAGAATTTGCCCCATTGGCAACAGCACAAAAATGGGATAATTCAGGATGGCAAATTAATTTAGGAAAAAAGGAAGTTTCAAAAATTCTTCTTGCGCTTGATGTTACACCAGCAAGTGTTGATGAGGCAATAAAGAAAAAATGTGATTTGATTCTTTCACATCATCCTGTGTTTTTCGACAATATCAAGGTTATTGATGCACCATTTATTATCAAAGCAATAAAACACAATATACAAATATATTCAGCTCATACAAACTTAGATATTGCAAAAGGCGGAGTAAGCGAATATTTGGCAGAAAAATGCGGATTTGTTGAATTAGATACAGCTTTTGAATTTATCAAATACAAACAATTTGATGAAGAAAAGAATTTTTCTAAACTTGTATCTACACTTAAAACAATATTTAGTTTACCAAGTTTGCGTGTTGTAAACAGCAACAGAAAAACATATAAATCTATTGCTTTTTGCTCTGGTAGTGGTGCTGAATTTATTCAAGATTTAGAAAAAATTGGTATTGATGTTTTTATAACTGGCGATTTAAAACATCATCAAGCACTTAGCGCAAGCAATATGACAATTATTGATTTAGGACATTTTCATAGTGAAAGATTTGTTGTTGAAATCTTCAAAAATATTTTAAAGGATGAAGATGTTGAAATTATTGCCGCAACAGAAAAACCGGCATGGGAGATGCTTTAATGAAAAAAATATTATTATCTTTTTTATGTTTGATTTTATTTCAAGGGGTATCTTTTGCAAAAGATATGGTGCAGTTTGATTTCCCTAATGTTGGTTGGCATAAAGTAGCTAGTCCAGATGGTGTTGAAGCTAAAAAATGTTATGTTCCTCATAACCAAACAACAGAAGTTCATACAGAAATGCTTGTTTTTTATGAACGTGTTTTGAAGAACAAGGGTATTAGCCCAATGGTTATTCTTCATAAACAACTTGGTAAAGATAGACTAAATTATACAGATATTGAACCAGAATATATTAATCAAGATTTGGATGATGCAATGGTTACTTGGTGTAGTAAAAGTAAAAATACTTGTGCTATAACAAGAGCATTTCAAGGTGAATATGGCGTTATAGTTGTTCAATACTTAAATAAAGCGCCACATTATTCTCAAAATATATTTGGTCAATGGTCTAACATTTTAAGCAGTGTTGAATTATATAAACCGGCTGAAAACCAAGTTACATCTCCAAAAAGATTGATAGAATTATAATTATGCAAATTACTGGTGGAATATATAATTCAAGAAAAGTTAAAACTGCTGAGTTTGAGAATATAAAACCAACATTATCAAAAACTCGTCAAGGTATTTTTAATACACTTGGTGCAATGATTGATTTTGAAAATAAAGTTTTCTTTGATTTATTTTCAGGTAGTGGAATTATGGGCTTAGAAGCGCTTTCTCGTGGTTTTAAAGTAGTTAGTTTTGAAAAAGATAAACGAACTGCTCTTGCTATAAAAGAAAGCTACAAAAGCTTAAAGTTAACACCAGAGTTGTACTTTGGAGATTCATTAAAAAATATCTTAAAAGTAAATACAAAAGCAGATGTTATTTTTATAGATCCACCTTATGAGACAGACTTATATGATAAAGCCCTAAAAGTTATTAAAGAAAATAATATTCTTAATGAAAATGGAATTGTGATTCTTGAGCATCCCGAAGATAAACCTATAAACAACGAAGGCTTTGAATTAATCAAAGCCAAATCGTATGGTAATAAAACTATTTCTTATTTAAAACTATTATCAATTTAAAGGAATAACTAATTGTTGACCAATTGATAATTTATGAGCATTAGTCAATTTATTTGCTTGTTTAATTTTTTCAACTTTTGCTGGATCATACTTTCCGTAAAAACGATATACAATAGAACTCATTGAATCACCAGATTTTACTGTATATGTTTCAAAAGTAGGGATTACAACTTCTTCAACATCAGATGTTTCTGCTGGAACAACTGCAATTTGAGGAAGAGTATCTTTTCTAGAAATTTTCTTTTCGAATTTTGGTTGACCTAATGCTGCAATGTCAGAATCTGTATCAATATTTGAACTGATACTTAAAATTGCATTCATAATGAACATGCATAATGCACCAGCAATAAAACCAGTTAGAAGATAAACGCCAGGTGATTTTTCTTCTTTTGGATTGATTTTAAAATTTTGCCATAAAAGGTCAAGCTCTTTTTGCTTGCTTGTTCTTCTGTAAGCTCTAGGTGCTTCATCTTCTTGAATGTTGTATTCTTTTTGATTTTTTAATTCAGAAAGAAATGCAACTTTTTCATCTGAAAGATTTGATCTGTAAATTGATGAATTTCTCATATATAGTGTCCCCAATCCATTTCCCTTAGCATTTACATCATATTCTAATTTTAGTTTCAAAGTCAAGCGTGTCAAGAGTTTTATTACAAAAAAAGACCAATGTTTTTACATTGGCCTTTTATAATTTATTAATGTATTTAAATTAAGCTACTTGACCTTTAATTTCTGTAATCAAATAATTCGCAATCCATTCAAAATCACTGTTTGTTTCAGCTGCTTTTTGTAAGTAATCAATTGATGACTCACCAATTCTGATTAATACCATTGCAACGATACCTCTAGTTCTTCCTTTAACAACTTGAAGAGAATCAACTAAAGAAGGAACAGCCTCTCTACCGATTTTAACTAATTCGTTTTCGATAGCGTTCTTTTGGTTATTATCTGCT
Source organism: bacterium (assembly GCA_017396025.1). Classification (GTDB taxonomy): domain Bacteria; phylum Cyanobacteriota; class Vampirovibrionia; order Gastranaerophilales; family Gastranaerophilaceae; genus Avigastranaerophilus. The sequence goes on along the minus strand of JAFQNF010000047.1, from coordinate 65,010 downwards.
GCTTCTAATTTATCTAAATATTCGTTGATTGGTAATAAAACTGCGTTCATTTATATAAACCTCTTTTAATTCTTCTTTAACTTCCGATTTTATTATAAAGCAAAAAATTCAAATTCCTGTTTTTTTAATATAATCTTTATATCGGTATTAAAACCCAATAATAACAAGTGTTTTGCCTTTGATTAAAATCATAATTTTTATAAAAATAGCCCATTAATATAGTCACAATATCATACCTTAGTCTATTTTTTTTGCATAAAAATATCTATAAACTGAAATGTAGGGAATGGAAGTATGTGAAAAAAACTTATACGGGGTATAGAAAATGCTAGTTGAAAAGTATATTAACGGACTAAATTCAAGAAGTCAGATAGAATTTAAAAATATTTCAAAAGATATTATTCCTTGGCTAGAACAAACGGCTTTGGAAAATAATTGTTTAATCGATAAAAAGGAATGGAAAAGTAAATATAATAGTTATGTTATTTATGATTATGAACCATTTTGCTCTGATGGCTTTGAAATAAATATTACAGTGTCTTCTCATGATGTTAATTATTTATATTTTCTAAAATTTTTATATGATAACAAGTTAGATACAATAGAATATTTGAATAATTGTATAGGTGATTAACCAAGTGTATTATTGTCAAAAATTAAAGTGTTTTTGTATAATTGGTCTATTAAAAGAAAAGGAGCAATATGGAAGAAAATAACAACGTTAATAATGAAAACAGGCATGTATGTTTTGAAAAACACTGTTGGAAACAATGTCTTGCGATGGTGATTGCCGCATTTTTAGGAGGTTTTTTAGCTTTTTATTTTGTTGCTGACCAAACATTTAAAAGAATGCATAGTTGTCCTATGTTTAATCCACAGAAAATGGAACAAAAAATGTTTGATGATATGCATAGAATGTATAAACAAGACATGAGGGCATTTGATAATATGTTTAAAAAACATCATATGCCGAGAATGAAGGAACTCCAAGCAATGAAAATGCCATTTTTTATGATGGATTCTGTTAAAATCAGAACAGAATATAATGATGGCAGCTTTGACATTATAGTTTGTTTAAAACCGTTTGCAGGGGATGAAAGTAAAGTTAATTATAATGTTGCAGGAAGAAAATTAACTGTTTTTGGTGAATCTCAGGTTAAAGAAGATGGCTATGAACAAGATGTTGCTTTCTCTCAAGACTATGTTCTTCCTAAAAATGCAGATATTTCAAATATAAAAAAGGAAAAAGATGGAAATAGGTTGATAATATCTGTTCCTATTAAAGAATAGAAAGAGATGCTTATTGCATCTCTTTTTTTACGCAAATTTCACTCTCTTAAAATTTCTTTGGCTTCAGTTGTCACTCGTTCGCTATCGCTGTCACTCGTTTCACTTTCGCTTTTCTGGATTCCATCCGTCCAAATTTCGCCTATCATATAAAGACTACCAGTAATTACTTTTAGTTCATTTCTTTTTAAAAGTTCTTCTAAATTTTCTATTCTTTTGAGCTTTCGTTGTGGAACATCATTTCTATATTGTTCAAAACTTACAGCATTTTTATGATTAAACTCTAAATAATAAATTTCATCATCTGGAGCAAAAAGAATATCTGCAATAGCCTTGTAATCCTTTGTATCTATCGTCGAATAAATAAATATTTTCTTTTCATTTTTAAAATAAAAATCTAAACTTTTTCGTAATTCTAGCGCGCTATCTGGATTGTGCGCACCATCTATTAAAATATTTTTTTCTTTTTTATATTCTAATCTTGCAGCCCATTTAGTTGTTTCCAAACCTTTTTTAATAAAATCAAAAGAAATATTTAGAACCCTGCAAGCTTCTAAAACCAAAGCCAAATTCTGTCTCTGATACAATCCAAGCAATGGAAATTCACATTTTTCACCATCAATTACAGCGTAATTCTGCGCATTTGTATATTCCATTTCAACTTCATAATCAACACAAATTAATTTTGCATTTTTTTCTTGAGCAACATGCCAGATTGTTTCAAAACCCTTATTATAACTAGCTGTAATTACAGTTGAATTTTCTTTTATTATTCCAGCCTTTTCGTATGCGATTTTTTCGTATGTATCACCAAGTCTATCTGTATGATCTAAAGAAATCGAAGTTATTATAGCCAAAGTATTTTCACAGACATTGGTTGCATCATATCTTCCGCCAAGCCCTGTTTCTAATACAACATAATCAACTTTTTTATCAGAAAAATATTTAAAAGCAGCGGCTGTAAGTATTTCAAATTCTGTTAAATTATCAGCAAGTTCACAAACATTAGAAACATACTTTGCAAAATCTTCTTTTGAAATTTCAACATTGTTTATTCTTATTCTCTCTGTATATTCAACCAAATGAGGGCTAGTATATAAGCCAACATTGAACCCAGCACATCTTAAAATATTAGCTAATGTTGAAGCAACACTACCTTTTCCATTAGTACCAGCAATATGAATTACTTCCATATTTTTTTGTGGATTACCAAGTTTGTGAAGCGCAGCTTCAATGCGCTCTAATCCTAAATTAATATAAAACTTGCCTTGTGATTGCAAGAGTTTAACTGTTTCATCATATATCATCTAATAATGCTTTTTAATTGTTTAACAATTTCTTCTGTTGGATTTGTTTTTGCAAGTTCTTTTGCTCTTGCACTCATAGGTTCAATTTTTGACAAAATTTCTTTTATCTTAAATAATAAATTTTCTTCGCTGCATTCAGAATCTTCTAAATATAATGAAACACCTTTTTCGCACATTTCTTTTGCATTTTTTCTTTGATGGTCTTGTGCTGCATAAGGATATGGAACAAGAATTGAAGCCAAATTACATTGCAAAATTTCTGTTAAACTAACAGAACCAGCTCTTGCAACTACAACATCTGAAGCTTTTAATGGATAAACCATTTCATCAAAATATGGTCTAACCATTATATTAGAATTATTTTTAAATTCTGGATAAATTTCTTCAAGTTCAATAGTTACTTCATCAATATTTTTCTTGCCTGTTTGCATAATAACAAAAGCATTAAATTCTTCAGCTAAAGTTTTTAATAACCTTGCCATAGCTGTATTTATTGTTTTTGCACCTTGTGAACCACCCATAGCAAATATAACTGTTTTATCCTCTGGAATATTTAACTTAGAGCGGGCGTCCTTTTTAGTTACTGTAAAAAAGGCTTCTCGAACAGGATTTCCGTTAAAAATAATATTATTTGATTTTAATAATTTTTTTGAATTTTCAAAAGCAACAGATACAACCTTTGCCTTTGGCGCAGCCATTTTAGAAACCAAACCTGGAATTGAATCACAATCGTGTATCATATAAGGTTTGTTTTTTGAAATTGCAGCTAAAACAATTGGCGCAGAAACATATCCGCCTGTTGTAAAAATTGCATTTGGTTTGTATTTATTTACATATGAACAAGCTTTCAAATAAGCTTTTAATAATTGAAAACACCATTTTAATAATGAGAAATTTAATTTTCTTGGCATTCCAGAAACATCAACAGGTAAAAACTCTACTTGTGGATAATTTTTTGCTATTTCAAATTCAAGATTATTAGGATTACCAATAAAATAAATTTTTTCTGTATCATCCTCTTTTAGAAGTTTTTCTACAACGGTAAAAGCTGGATATATGTGACCACCTGTGCCACCACCAGATATGAAGTAAACTTTATTGTTGGACATTTGGGAACCTTCTTATTCTTTTCTTGGAAACATTTAATAAAACGCCAATCATACACATTGTAATAAATAATGATGTACCACCATAACTAATAAATGGAAGTGGAACACCTGTTGCAGGGAGCATAGAACTTGCAACTGAAATATTAATAAAGGCTTGCAAACAAATTGAAACAGTTATACCAGCTGCTAAAAGTTTGCCAAAAATATCTTCACATTTATTAGAAACAAGTAGTCCTCTTTGTAAAAATGCTAAAAATAAACCAATGATTAATATACAACCAATAAAGCCAAATTCTTCACCAAAAACAGCATAAATAAAGTCGGTATGACCTTCTGGTAACCAGCCTAGTTTTTGCCTTGAGTTTCCGTACCCTTCGCCAAAAAATCCACCAGCTACAAATGCCATCATTGATTGAATAATGTTATAACCAGCACCATAAGGGTCAGCTTCAGGGTTTAACCAAGTCATAATTCTTTGTTTTTGGAATGATTGAATTGCAACGCTCAAACCCGCTATGCCAAAGCCAATGGCAGTTCCAATAACTTTTAAACTGCCGCCAGCTGCAAAATACATAAACATAGATGATGTTAGCAAAATAATTACCATACTTAAGTTTGGCTGTTTAAAAATCAAGCCTACCATTACCAATATTGGTATAAAGTATTTCCATAATTTGCCATTTAATATATTTACATCTCTAGAAAAGGCACTAGCTAAAAGCATTATCACTGATAATTTAGCTGCCTCTGATGGTTGAAATTGGATTGGTCCAATTGTTAACCATCTTGTAGCACCATTTACTGTTGTACCAGCAAAATGGACGCAAATTAAAAGAAAAATTATCCCCCAAGCAAAAGGAAGTGAAAATCTATCTAAAATTTTGTAATTGATTTTGCTTATTGAAAACATTGCAATACAACCCAGTATGAACCAAACAAATTGTCTTGCAACAAAAAAAGTTGAATGTGTTCCTTGCATAATACACTTTGGTGCACCAGCAGAAAATATAGCTAAGAATCCTATTATTATCAAAAATAGGACAATAAAAGTTAAAGTGCTATCGTAATGCGACAATATTGGTTTATTGTAATTTGGATTGGACATAATTTTTAAACACTTCTCCTCTGTGTTCATAGCTATTAAACATATCGTAACTAGCGCAAGCAGGCGATAAAAGAACTATTTCATTTTCTAAATTTAATGAAATATCAATAGCTTCTTCCAATGAGCCTGCCAATATTATATTGTTAAATCCATTTGTTTCCATATTTTCTTTAAATCTTTGAGTTGCCTCTCCAATCAAAATTACTGTTGAAACATAAGGATTTATGTAGTCTTTACAAAATTCTGTTAAGTCTGTATTTTTATCACGACCACCAGCAATTAATGTAAGTTTTTTGCCTTCAAAAGATTTTATTGCAACAAAAGAAGCCTCTGGATTTGTTGCTTTTGAATCATTATAAAAGGCTTTTCCATTAACTGTTGCTGTATATTCAATACGGTGTTCAACCGCTTTGAAAGACATTATTCTTTCTCTTATATTTTCATTTGAAATTCCAATTAATTTTGCAACAATAATTGCACACATTGTATTTTGGTAATTATGCTCACCAACTAATGAAATTTCATCTAGCTTAATTATTTCTTCTTCTTTATCACGTTTAAAGAATATTGCTCCATCTTTTATATAGCAACAATTACGCTCTAACTCTTTTGCATAAATAAATTTTTCACCACTATATTGTTTAGAAAAACGATAAATTGTTTCATCTGCTCCAGAAAATACAGCATACATTGGCTGTTTATGATTTTGAAAAATACTAGCCTTATCATCAAAATAATTTTGAAGTCCACCATGCCAATCTAAATGGTCTGGAGTAAATGTTAAAAAACACGCAATTTGTGGTCTAAATGTTGGTGCATTATGCAATTGAAAAGAACTAACTTCGCACACATAATAATCTGGATTTTTGTCTATAAGTGATGTAGGAGGAACGCCAATATTTCCGCAAACGGGAGCCTCATATTCACTAGATAAAATATGTGACATTAAGTAAGTTGTTGTTGTTTTACCATTTGTCCCTGTTATTGCAACAAATGGTGATGTTGCTTCTAAATATGCAAGTTCAACTTCACCGATAACAGGAATGTTTTTTGCCTTTAAACGAGAAAAAATCTCACTTTTAGGTGGTATTCCAGGACTTGTAATTGCAATATATGATTCATCTAAAAATTCATCACTATGCCCACCTGTTTCAACTCTAATACCTTCTTTTTCAAGTTCACAAACTAGCTCTCTATCTTTATCTTGCAACGGTTTAAACTCTGTTATAAAACAATCAGCACCTTTATCAGAAAGATATCTTGCAGCTGCACAACCACTTTTTGATAAACCCAATATTAAAACTTTTTTATCAAGCCATTTTCTTTTCATAACTACCTACCATAAAAGATTAAACAACCATACAGCTAGTGAGCAAAATACCAAACTAACTAGAGAAAATACTGTAACAATTTTGTTTTCACTCCAACCACATAATTCAAAATGGTGGTGAATTGGACTCATTTTAAAAATTCTTTTTCCTGTCAATTTAAAGCTTGTTACTTGTAATATTACAGACATTGTTTCACAGAAGAAAACAAAACCAATTAATAAAATCCATAATTCAAATTTACCCATAACCGCTATTGTTGCAAGCAAACCTCCTAGAGCCAATGAACCTGTATCACCCATAAAAACCTTTGCAGGGAATTTATTAAAGTGTAAAAATCCAATTACTGCCCCCATTGTTGCAGCAGAAATAATAGCCAAATCAGTTTGTCCCGTCATAACACAAAATGCTGTGCAAGCAGCCATTGCAACAGCTGTATTCGCACTAGCTAAGCCGTCTAAGCCATCTGTTAAATTTACAGCGTTAGATACTCCTGTCATAAAGAAAATTGCAAAAAATGGATATAAATACTGAATATCAAAACTAAAATGACCCAAACTTAAGAAAGTTTGACCTGTTAAAGTCATATATAGTGATGGTAATAGTGCAATTGCAATTTGGAAAAATAGCTTATTTCTTGGTGTTAAACCACCTTTATTTTGTTTTTCTTTAATTTTTCCCAAATCATCTTTTAAACCAGCAAGCATGAAAAATAAGAAAGTCATTAATACGATTAATGCTGATGTTGTTAAGCTTTGATTCATTGTTAATGTTGCTAAAGATGCCAAAATAACAGAAACAACAATAAATACACCACCAGTTGTTGGTGTGCCAGCTTTTTTTGCATGGTTTTCTGGCGCATCTTCCAAAATATATTGAGTAAACATTTTCTTCTTTAAAAACTCAATATAAACAACACCTAACAATAACGTTAAAACAAACGCCACTAATAAAGATACAATTATAAGTCTATTAAATCCCATTATTTTTTAAGCTCCTCAATAATTTGCTCAAATTTCATAAATCTTGAAGCTTTTAATAAGATATTAGAACCCTTTGGAAGCTCTGTTTTTATAAAATTAGCAAGTTCTTCTTTTGTTTCAAAATGTTTTGTTTTCAATTTTTTTGGTTGAATGTATTTTGCAAGTTCTCCTATTGTTAGAACCCAATCACATTCAAAATCATCTAGAAATTCACCTGTTTGAGTATGATATTCTTCTTCGTTTAAACCAAGTTCTCCCATGTCGCCAAGAACAACTGATTTTGGATTCGGAGTGAAAGACAAGAAAGTTTTTAGTGCAGCTTTAACTGATTCTGGATTTGAATTGTAACTGTCATTAATAACTTTAAATCCACAAATGTCTTCTATATCCCATCTTTTTTCAATAGGTGAAAATTCTTCTAACCCTTTTGCAATAACTTCAGGTTTTAAACCCGCAAAAAGTCCTGCTTCAATCACACTTAAAGCATTTTGAACATTGTGTTCTCCACTTACATTAAGTTTATATGTTTCACCTTTATATATGAATTCACAACTATCTGATGTCATTGCTGTAATTTTAAGGTTTTTATCGTTTAAACTAAAGTAAAAAGTATTATGTTTATCATCATTTACTTGTTTTATTAATGGATTGTCGTGTGCAATTAAAATACCTTGTGGGTGTAAATATTTTGCGATTTCAAATTTTGCTTTTGCAATATTTAAAAGTGAGCCAAGTCTGCCTATATGGGCACTTCCGGCGTTAACAATAACGGCAATATCAGGCTGTGCATATTTAGATAAAAGTTCTATTTCGCCCAAGCCACGCATACCCATTTCAACAATTAAATATTTAGTTCCTTCTTCAAGAGAACCAAGTGTTTGGCACAAACCAATTTCGTTGTTATGGTTTAAAATTGATTTTACTGTATTATCTGCGTTTTTAAATACGCTATATATCATCTCTTTAACAGTTGTTTTTCCACTGCTACCTGTAATTGCGATTGTATAAGGATTTATTTTTGTCTTGTAATAATTAGCAAGTTTTAAATATGCTTCTTTTGTATCATCAACTAAAAGCGCAAATTCAGCAGTATCAAATATTTTTCTAGAATCAGAAGTGAAATAACCGTTTGCGCCAGCCTTTAGCGCATTTTCAATAAAATTTTCACCATCAAAAGTTTCACCTTTTAAGGGAATATAAATTTCACCTTTTTTAATGGTTCTTGTATCGGTTGAAAAACCAAACATATCTTGACTTTCAACACCCTTTATAAATTTTGCTCCGCAAGCGTTAACTATCTCACTTAAACTAAGCTTCATAAATATCCCCAATCTGCTCTAATTTTACCATAAAAGAGTAAGTTGGGGATAAAAAATTAATATCTTAAAAATTATTCTAAATAACCAGATGGAACAAGGTTATTTGGGTTTTTTGTCATATCAATCATATAATAATCAGCAGCTTCTCTGGAACCGCGTTTTAGGCGTTCAAGTTGTTCTTGATATTCTGATTTTACAACTGTTTCAACTTCTTGAACTTCTGTAACTACTTGCTCATCTTCATAATTCCATTGAGTTCCTGCTAGTTCTGTTCTGAAATCTTTACCTAACAAATATAATAGGTGTTGGTCTGCTTCAGGGTTTAATCCTGCTCTTTTAAAATATGATGTTTTAACTATTTTTTTTGTAACTTCTGGTTCGTCGATGTCATAATTTGTATCATCAGCAGCAAAAGATGAACGTGAATATACAATTCTATCATTTTCATTATTAACAATTATTTTTACTGCATATGATGGCATTGCTGTCAATACAGTCAAAAACGCAAGTAAAAAGCAAATATTTTTCATATTACCTCTCTATAATTTCAAGTATCTTAACTACAATTATAACAACTTTTATAATGCTTGAAAATCTTAGTTAAATTAATGTTCTTCATAAAGTTTACAAAAGTTACAAAAAAAGTAAATTTGCATGTTCAAAAATACTTTATATACATGTGTAGAAAAGGTTAAAGGACCATTATATGGTAAGTTCAATTAGTTCAACAAATATGATAAATAAAGCATCTCAAGCAAATATGCAAGACGATGTAACTAAATTAGTTAAATATGTAAAAGGTGAAGCTTTAACTCAAGCGCCTGATACATTTACATCAAACGCAAAAAGTTCAGCAGGTAGCGCAGCTATTTTTGAAGGTATTCCTCTTTTAAACTTTTTAAAAAGAAATAAAAAATTAAGTGGTGCAGCAACAGAAGCTATGAAAACTGTTGATGGTAGAAATATAGAAGCATTTCAAAAATTATTAAAAAAGGGTGAAGGAAAATTTACTTCAAGATTAGCAAATTTCATAGAAACAGCAAATCAATCAAAAAGAACATTTGTTGATATTAAATCTGCAACAGCAGCACAAGCAAAAGCTATAAAAACTGCTGATAAAGCAGCAAAAGCAGCAGAAAAAGCGGTTGCTAAACCAAACTTCTTTACAACAAGAGCAGCAGCAAAGGCTGAAGCAAAAGCAGCTAAAGCAGCAGCTGGTGCAGCAGGTAAACAAATTACTGCAGAAGTAGTTTCTACAACATCTAAACTTGGTAAATTTGGCAAATTTATGAAAGCTTCTGGTGCTAGCTTTATGCTTGCATTCAGTGGAATTATGGAAGGTATTAGTGAAGTATATCCTACATTTAAAGAACTTGGTTTTGAAAAAGGACTTAAACAAACAGGTAAATCAGCAATAAAAGTTGTTGGCGATACAATAGGTTTTATTGGTGGTGAATATATAGGTACTGCATTAGGAGCTGCTGCAGGTTCAGCTTTGGCTGGTACTAAAATTGGTGCAGCAATTGGTTCTGTGGTTCCTGGTTATGGTACAGCAATCGGTGCTATTGTTGGTTGTGCTTGCGGTATGCTTGGTTCATTTGTAATGGGCAAAATTACTAAAAAAATCACTGGTAAAACAGAAAGAGAAAAAGCTGCTGAACAAAACGAGCAAAATCAAATCAACCAAATAATGAAAAACCAACAAACAATTGAAGAATTAAAAGCTGAAGCAATTTTAAAATTACAAGATGAAAAAGCTATGAATAATGGTGAATTAAGTGAAGATTCACAAATTGCATATCAAGCATTGAAAAATCTTCAAGCAACAAATCCATTTGTAGCTTAATTAAAAAATCAAATAAAAGTTTAAACCGTCTTTCTTGTAAAGGCGGTTTTTGTCTTAAAAAGGCAAAATAAAATGCGACATTAAGCCGCATAAGTCAAGAAAGGAATGGTTAGACTATTAATTTAACTGCATTATTACATATATTTGAATACTACGCAAATTTGTGAATAATTGTTAATAATTTTTAACAATTATTCAGAGATGATAATGTTTATAAAGAGGTGAAAAATGAAAATAGGCATTGTTAGTTTAGGTTTAATAGGTGGTTCGTTATTTAAATGTTTGGCTAGGACAAACCATGAATTATATGCAGTTACAACAAATAAAGAAACATTTGAAAAAGCGAGAAAATATTCTTCATTTGTTTCAACAGAATTAAGCAGTTTAAAAGATTGTGAGATTGTTTTTGTTGCTTCGCCGATAAATAAAACAGTGGAAATGTTAGATGCACTTGAAAATGTAGTTAATAAAGACTGCATAGTTTTGGATTGTGCGAGTGTAAAAGAGTTCGTTATGAAGAAAGAACGCCCGTATAAATTTATTGGCTCACATCCAATGGCTGGCACTCAATTTAGCGGCTTTGATGCTGCCTTTAAAGAACTTTTTGAGGGTGCAAAATGGGTATTAACACCTAAAAATGCTACTGAAGACGATATTAATAAAGTTGAAAAAATAATAAAATCAACTGGTGCAGAAATAATTATTGCGGACCCAAAAGAGCATGACCATGCCGTTGCATTGATTAGTCACATGCCGTTATTAATCTCTCAATCTTTGTTTAATGCTGCAAAAGATAATAAATTGGCCTTAAAACTTGCCTCAAGCGGATTCCGCGACATGACAAGGTTGGCAACATCAAATCTTGAAATGGCTGCTGATATGAGAAAATATAATGATAAAAATATTGCTAAAGCCCTTGATATGCTTGCTTCTTCAATTAATGAATTAAAAAATACTAAAGTTCCAGAAGTTTTTGCCGATATAAAAAATATGAGATCGAGCATGTACTCGAGCGAAGGGAAAAACATTTTTTAGTATTATCGGAGAAAACAAGGCAGAAGGAGTATTTTTAGATTTTCAGAAAAAAGGCAATAAAAAAACCGACTGAAATCGGTTAAGTTCACTATATATCAGAGAGAGGAATCAGAGAGAGAAAACACTTATTTATCACATTTGGTAAGTTAAATTATTAACATCCTCTAAATATTCAATGCCACATGCTTCATTTTTTATATCGTGTAAAACGTACACTTTTAACATTTTGTTACAAAGTGATTTTGTAAAGCAAAAAACAAATGCTAAAAAATGTGCTATTATTGAGGAAGGGAGCTATAAACATGCAAAGCAAATCAAGATTAAATGAACCACACAATCTTCCTGGCACATTAGTTTGCGTTGAAGGAATTGATGGTAGTGGAAAATCAACACAACTTGCTATTCTTCGTGATTGGTTAAAATCATTGAAGCAAGATGTAATATTTACAGAGTGGAATTCTTCTGACTTAATTTCACAAACAACAAAATTAGCAAAGAAGAAAAATTTATTAAGTCCACGAACATTCTCGCTTTTGCACGCTGTTGACTTTGCAGATAGACTTGAACAAGTTATCATCCCTGCATTAAAAGCTGGTTTTATAGTTCTTGCAGATAGATACGTTTATACTGCATTTGCTCGTGATGTGGCTAGGGGCGTAGATAGAGATTGGGTTCGAAAAGTATATGGATTTGCTGTAAAACCAGATTTAACAATGTATTTTAGGGTTAGTGAAGATGTATCTTTAGAAAGAATATGTTCGAACCGTTCTCCTAAGTTTTATGAAGCTGGTATGGATTTAAAAATAAGTGCTGATCCGTATGAAAGTTATAAAATTTTCCAAAAAAGAGTAAATGATGAATATAAATCAATGATTGACGAATATGGTTTAGTTGAAATTGACGCAAATGATAGCATACACGCAAAACAAGTATTTTTTAGAGAAAAAGTAAAAGAAGTTTTAGCGCAAAAAGGGATTACACTATAAATGGCAAAATATAAATCAAAACACGGCTATGAAGGCTTATTAATAGTAATTGAAGGAACTGACGGAAGCGGAAAATCAACACAGATTTCACGTTTAAAACGTTGGATTGAAGACCAATCTTATGGTGCTATGGTTAGTGAATGGAAAACATCTAAGTTTATTGCCGACGCTATTAATGATGCAAAAGATAGAAACCTTTTAAATGCTACAACATTCAGTTTGCTTTATGCTGCAGACTTTGCAGATAGGCTTGAACAGGTTATTATCCCTGCCCTAAAAGCTGGTTTTGTTGTTATCCTAGATAGATATGTTTATACTGCGTATGCCCGTGACGTTGTCCGTGGGCACAATATTGAATGGCTTAAAAACCTTTATGATTATGCACCAGAGCCAGATATGGTGTTCTATTTAGATGTTCCTGTTGAAATTTTATTGAAAAGAATTATTGGTACGACAGGTTTAGACTATTGGGAATCTGGTAGAGATATTGGTTTGAGCAGTGACTTTTATAAAAGCTTCCAAATATATCAAGGAAAATGTCTTGATGAATATCAGAAAATGATAAAAGAATATGGTTTTATCCCTATTGATGGTACTTTGAGTGAAAAAGATATTCATAAAACAATAGTTTCTCACGTTAAGAATATTTTAAAAGGTTAATTCTTTGATAAAATCTTGAAAAAAGATTATAATAAGAGTTATGAAAAGAATAAATAATTCTAATTTTGAACTGCTCCAAGATGTGATTAAAGAACTTGAATTTAATTATGTTGAAGATAAGTTCCAAAACTTAGAAAAATTAGCAAATTATTGGGTTGAATCTGTTGGTAGTAAAATATCTAAGTTTTCTAAAGTACTTGAGTTTTCTGCCGATAATGTACTAACAATAGTTTGTGCAGATTCTTTCGTAGCTAATGAATTATATTTAGAAAAAGATAAACTTCTAAAGATAATGAATAGTAAAACAGAGAATTTGGGAATTAAATTAGAAGATATAAAGTTTAACTATAAGAAATGGAAAGAACAGAATGATGTATAAGAATAAAAAGGGTTTCTCTCTTGCGGAGTTATTGATTTCTTTGCTTATCATAAGTATTATCTTAGCGGCTGCAATTCCAACAGTTACTAAGCGTAATAAGTATGACCCTGAACGTACTTGGCAGTGGTCAGGTCAAAATAACAGTGCATATTTTGGTGTTGGTAGTGACCAAAGTGCTGTAATAGGTTATTTTAAAGTACCACGGTATTCTGAACGTAAAGCATATTATGATGAAAAAGTTTTCAAACTAGGTGATCTTCCTACTGATCATCCATTAAGAGATGGGGATGATGCAAATAACCCAGCTTTTACAACAACTGGTGATAAGCTTAACTTGGTTAAGAGATTCCCATTTTCTGATAATGTTGAATATAATTTGCGTAATTCGCATATTTCTTTTTACAACATAAGAGGAAAAAATGCGACTGAAAATGATGTTAAATATGCTGGTAGAATAGCGGCAGATGAATATAATATTGCATTTGGTATTGGTACATTAGCTTCTTTAAGGGCTATTGATTACTCAGAAATTATTGGTGCAAGTGATGCAACATATGCTGGAGCATTTAAAGGTTATAATACATCTATTGGTCATTATTCTTCTCTTTTGACTTCAGGTGGTCAATATAATACTGCAGTTGGTTTTTCTGCTTTAAAGAATAATTTTATGGGTAACAACAATACAGCTGTTGGTATGGAAGCACTTTCTAACGCAAACCAAGGGGCTGGTAATTATAATACAGCAGTTGGTTCTTATGCCTTAAAAATAGCTGGTGATGGACACTATAATACAGCCATTGGTAGTGGTGCTTGTAATAACTTAACAGGTAATGGCAATATATGTATTGGTTATGGTGCTGGTGCGTACGCAGATGACGATGTTAAGAATGTAAATTATTCTCTTGCTATTGGATATGGTCAAGGTGCTTATGACAATACAAAAGGGAATGGCGCACCTCTTGTTACTGGTACGTTAGACCAAGCGGATGAAACACTTGGGGAAACAAATCCTCCATTTCCTGCTACAACGACAGCGGAAGAAGAACGCCATAAACAACTTAGTGTAAATGCTCTTAAATTTAAAGTTAAACCATTTGATGGTTCTGTTCCTATTTTTGAAGTAATTGCGCGTTCTGGAATAAATGGTTATAGTTCAAAAGCAAACGAAAATGCAAAGCTTGGTGATTTCAATTTTACATTTAGGGATACAATAACTGGAGCTACTGGTCTAGCTCAATCTATACAAATGCAAACATATGGTGTTATTGATGACCCGTATAGAGATGGGGCGTCTGCTCCATTGAAAGATAAACAAGTTAAGGTTAATATTGTTGATCATCGTAATGCTGCTCCCGCAAAAAATAATAGTACAACGTATGGTGACTTGTTCTTAAATGAATCATTTATGTTTATATCGCCAAAAACTGGAGATGGAACACCTAAAGTAGGTTATGCTCATATAAATGTAGATAATATAAAAAAAACATCAGATGATAAAACATTCTTAGCGCTTGCACATGAATCAATTTTGTTGCAACCAAAACATGTTAGTGATGTATCTATGAAAATGACAAAAGCTGATGGATTTAAGGTTGAAAGAAAGACAAGTTCTTCTATTCATATGAGCGAGGAGTCTAGTGTTCCATTTATAAGCCTTTCTAATAATGGCTCTAATATAAACATGGGTAAATATGGTGAAGATATAGGAATACATACAAGTAAAGTATTAAAAATTAGTGGTGGTGAAGATAGTGAAATAAACATTAATGGTGTGAGAATGTATGATCTTAATGGGAATGGTGATATTGAGATTCCTGGCATATCTTCATATTATAGTCAGTCTTTGACTCAAACAATCAATAAAATAAAAGATAAAATAGACACTTTGACGACGACGGTTACTAATTTATCTTCTTATCATTCTGACATCCGCCTAAAGAATGTTTCTGGAGACAGCACTGCTGGTTTAAAAGAAATCAATGCTTTAGAAGTTAAAAATTACACATATAAAAATGACAAAGAAAAAACACCTCATGTTGGTGTTATTGCTCAACAACTTCAAAAGATATTCCCTAACTCTGTATTTGAGGGTGAAGATGGATATCTTAGAATTAAAACTGAAGAAATCTTCTATGCAATGGTTAATTCAATTAAAGAATTGTTCGCTCAAATTCAAGATTTAACAGCGAAAGTTGTTGGTTTAGATAAACGCTTAACAGAGCTCGAACAAGAAAACGCAATGCTTAAAAAACAAAATGCAGACTTTGAAAAACGTCTTTCTAAGCTAGAAGCTAAGATGGCAAAATAAAATATAAACAATAAAAAGTCCGCCCTTAAAAAGGCGGATTTTTTGTTATAATAGATTTATGAGATTAGATAAATTTTTAAAAGTTTCAAGATTAATTAAACGTAGAACCATTGCCAATAAAGTTTCTGATCAGGGCAGAATTTATGTTAATGGCACAATAGCAAAGCCTGCAAAGCAACTTAAAGAGGGCGATATTATAACCATAGTTCAGGCTCAAGCAGAAGTAAAGGTTAAGATTTTAAGAGTACCAAATAACAATGTTTCTGTTCAAGAGGCTTCTACGTTGTATGAAGTTTTGTCTGAAATAGAGGACAAATAAATTATTTAATTTGCATAAGATTGCTTCGTCGTTACACTCCAGCTATCGCATACAGGCTCATTGTTGCTCACTGTGTTGCGCACATTCGCTTTGTATCGCAATGACTGTTTACTTTATTCTTCATCTAGTTTTATTCTTGATAGCTTAACTATTTCTTGAAAATCTGGGTGTTTAGCACTTAGTTCTTGGAATGAACCAGCATCAATTAATTCACCATCTTTTAAGTAAACAATTTTGTCACAATTAAGCAGCGTACTTAATCTATGTGCAATTGCAATGATTGTTTTTGTTCCTTTAATTTCAGATATGATTTCTGTTAGTTTATTTTCAATTTTTACATCAAGGTTAGATGTTGCTTCATCTAATACAATAATTTCTGGGTCTCTATATAGTGCTCTTGCAATACCAATTCTTTGCATTTGACCACCAGATAGACCTGTTCCATCTTTTTTAAGTTCAAGTCCAAGACCGTTTTCTGTTTGTCTTAGTTGTTCATATAATTGTGCTTGAACAAGTACTTCGTCAACTTTTTCTTTATCTATGTCTTTACGTTCTACACCCCAAGCCACATTCGTATAGATATCACCAACAATTGTGTTTATTTTTTGTGGAACGTAGCCAATAATATTTCTGAAGTTTGTTATGTTTTCTGTTGTTAATATTTCATTATCGATATAGATACAACCGTTATATTCGAGCAAGCCTAAAAGACAGTCTACAAGCGTACTTTTACCTGCTCCAGATAAACCTACAATTCCGATAAATTCGCCTTTTTTAATATCAAGATTGATATCAGATAGTACATTTGTCTTTTTATCATATGAATAAGATAGGTTTTGAATACTTATTTTTTCGTTAAATGGTAAGCGTTCTTTACTATCTTTATTTTTTGGATATTCGTATTTTTGATATTCTGCATATGTGTTTAATAATTCATCAGTATGTTTTTTATAAAGGTTAATGTAGTTTAGATAAACTTGATTTTTATATATTTGTGGAACAACACGGTAGATTGTAATGGCTACAACACCGAATGTAATTAGGATATTAGATGGGTTTTCTCCGTATTTTATAAAGATACCAATACACAATATAATCATTGTGAAAATAAAGATGATTTCAAGAATGTATTGTGGAATTAGTGGTATTAAACTGATTTTTTCATCATATGGAATTATTTTTTTTGAAATATTAGAAAAGAAATTCAAGAAGAAATTCTGGCAGTTATTTACTTTGATGTCTTTCATGTATCTGAAACTATTCATTACTTCATCATAAGGTCCTTGAGTTAGTTGATATTTTTTTATAGAAACTCTTTCTGACCACTTTCTAAATGCTTCACTTTGTGCAATGCCAGCAGCTGTAAAGAATAAAATAGCGAGTATTGTAAACATTGGAAGTAAATAAATTAAAATAGAAAATATTAAAACAACAAGTATTGAGTTTGAAATAAAGCAAATTAGTTTAAAAATGTACTTTTGCATTATGTTATCTATATCTTGTGTTATTCGATTAATTTTGCTTGCATCACCTTTTATTAAATCGGCTTCATATGGAGAATAAAGCATAAGATTTAGCATTTTTTCTTTTACTTCAAGACCCCATTTATTAATTAATTTGTTTTGCCAGTATATAATCAAAATGCTATAAATGTTTTTTATGATAATTATTGATGCGATTAATCCGCCAATAAAAATAATCATATGGTTTGTACTTTGTATACCCAAATGTTCTTGGATGAACATTGCAATAGGATTGTTTACAACTCTACTTGGATTAACCATTATCATAATAAAAGGGAAAACAAGAACAATACTTATGAATTCAAGAAAACTGCTCATAAAAGCCATAACAAGCATACATATAAGTTTTACTTCATATCCTTTTCCGAAGTATTCTAAAAATCTGCCAAAACGTTTAAACATAATTTCCCTCAATAATTTATAGAAAAATTATATCATAATAATTAGGTGTATTTTCTTACATAAACATTTGTGTCATCTTTTAGTATTTCAAGTATTTCCGTTAATTTAAATATCTTTGCAACCTTGGCAGTTTTTTCTCTAATTGTGTAGTCATTAGATTGTGCTGTTATTTTTAAAATCTTTTTTAATTCTGCATTTGGTTGTATTTTTTCAGAAATACTAATTAATCCTTCTAAGTTCCAATAAAGGTTAAAATTTTTCTTGTTCTGAACATAAGAACGATTTTTTGTTTCAATGTCTAGTTGCGCTAGTGTTGTATTTATTTCTTCAATGATTTTTTTATATATGTATTGCGCATTTTCGATGTATTTTATTATTTCAATAGCATTTCTTGATACTGTTGGGTTGATGTCTGTTATTGCTTTTACAAAAGTATTCATGATTTTTTCTGATTGAAAATACCTGCAAAATTTATCATTTTCAATTAATTCGCAAATTTTATATGCGGCAGTTTCTCTTACTGGTCCAGAATGCTGTGTTAAGTTGAAAACTAGAATATCTGCTTCTTCTTGAGATTTAATTTCGTTTAATTCAATTAGGCGAAGTTGTTTTTCTATGTCATCATCACCTTTCAGTACATCTATTATCTCTTCATGAGAAAGTTTTTGCTCGCAATGCATTATAGCTTGCGATAGCATTTTCATATTCTTTTCAAAATTAATCTCTAAGTAATTTTCCATAGAAACAAATATAGCACAATTAGAGGTTAAAAATGAACTAAAATGCTTCTAAAGTAGTTATATAAAATGTATGAATGTGAGAGGCAAGGAATAAAATGAAAAAAATAGTAAATTTTGTAAAAGAAATCCTTATGCTTGAAAATGGAGAAAAATTGCCAGTAGGATTATGTGCATTTGAATGCGGTGTTGAGCAACCTGTAAAAATTTCAAAACCAAAACGAAAAAGAGAACTACGTTTATCTGAGTTAATGGATAGATAAATAACTTGCTAAGTAGAACTCCTTGTCATATAATAGTTTTCAGCAGATTAGGAGATATGGAGTTCAAAACATGAATTTAGCAAATATGATGAAACAAGCACAACAAGTGCAAAAAAGATTACAAGATGCGCAAAAAGATTTAGCAGCTGCAGAAATTGTTGCTCAAGCAGGTAATGGTTCAGTTACTATCGTTTGTGATGGACATGGTAAATTTAAATCAATTAAATTAACAAAAGAAGCAGTTAATGCTGAAAATCCAAGTGCTGTTGATGATGAAACAGTTGAAATGCTTGAAGATTTAATTACTTCTGCTATGAAACAAGCAACAGCTGACGCTCAAAAGAAAATGCAAGATAAAATGAAAGGTATTGTTCCTGCTGGTATCAACATTCCAGGATTATTCTAATAATGGAATATACAAAGCCACTTGCTCAACTGATTGAGTTTTTTCAAAAGTTTCCTGGTGTTGGTCCAAAATCAGCACAAAGAATGGCGTTTCATCTTTTGAAAATGCCATTGGGAGAAGTTCAAAGATTTTCGCAAATATTAGTGGATGCAAAAGAAAACATCCACTATTGCAGTACTTGTTTTAATATGTCAGCATCTGACCCTTGTGAAATATGTACAGATACAAGGCGAGATAATTCTGTTATTTGTGTTGTTGCGGAAACAAAGGATTTGATAGCTATTGAAAAAACTCGTGAGTATAAGGGTTTGTACCATGTTCTGCAAGGAACACTGTCACCATTAGATGGTATCGGTGTTGAAGATATTAGAATAAAAGAGCTTTTAACTAGGGTCGCAGATGAAAATGTTAAAGAAGTTATTCTTGCGCTAAGTCCATCGGTTGAGGGTGAAGCTACGAGTTTGTACATAACAAAGTTGATAAAACCATTTAATATTAAAGTTTCTAGAATTGCTTTTGGTTTGCCTGTTGGTTCAGATTTAGAATATGCAGATGAAATAACATTAGCAAAAGCAATTGAAGGAAGAAGAGTTATAGACTAAAGGAGGCGTTATGAGCCAAATTACAATTAGATCAGATAGAGATACAGATTATACATTTACATATCAAGGTGAAGAAGTTACTTTAAAAGCAAGAAGCATCATTAGTATTGCTAATGGTCTGCAAGATGTTGTATTACCTACTTGTAAAATGAAGATTGCTAATAACTTAATTATTATTAAGGAGTAGAGATGGTTGATGTATCAATAATCCTTGTTTCGTACAATACAGAGGCTTTGACAAGAGAATGTCTTAAATCTGTTATGGAAAAAACTCAAGGCTTAACATACGATATTTGGGTTGTTGATAATAATTCATCAGATAATTCTTGCGAGATGATCAAAAAAGAGTTTCCGCAAGTTCGTTTGATTGAAAACAAAGAAAATAAAGGATTTGGTGCTGCAAATAATCAGGCAATTAAGCAATCCAATGCAAAATATGTTTTCTTATTGAATACAGATACTTTGTTAATTAATAATGCAATTAAAATTCTTTTTGACTATATGGAAGAAAATCCGCAAATAGGTGCATGTGGCGGGAATCTGTATGATGCAAACGGCAGGCATGTTCACTGTTATGGTCATTACAAAACTTTTACTTCTAAGATGGTTAAAACCTTTAAACTTGGTGCATTTTTCCCAAAGGAAAAAGCCATCAACGAAGATAAAGGTGAAAACGAAAGAGATGAATTTAAGGAAGTTGACATTATTGTTGGCGCAAATTTAATGATGAGAAAATGTGTGCTTGATGAAGTTGGAATTTTTGATGAGGAATTTTTCTTATATGATGAAGAAACTGAACTTCAATTCCGCATTAAAAAAGCTGGTTATAAAATTATGCTTAATCCAAGTTCAAAAATTGCACATTTGGAGGGTAAATCTACTAAAAATAGAGCTGTTTCTCGTGCACATAAAATGGAAAGTGAAATATTGTGCTATAAAAAATGCTATGGTACAAAAAAATTGGGACTATATAAGTGGATTTGTTGTTTGCCTAACTTACCAAGATTTTTTGCACATCCGCAGATTATTGGAAAAGCATTTAAAACTATAATAAAGATGTAGTCTCACTATCAAAAAACATTATATTATTTGTGTTTATTTTTAAAGTTAATTCTTTTTCTATTTTAAAATCAGCTGGAAGTGATGCAGTGCAGTTGCAATCATTTGCTTTAAAATATGCAATTTGAGAATTTCCTAGCATTTCGCAAATTTCTACTTTTGAAGTAAATTCAAAATTTGATTGAACAGAGTTAAAACTTTCTGGGCGTACCCCAATGGTAATTTTTGTTCTTCCTTTTATTTTATTTTGTTGTTCTTCATTTAAATTAAAGCTTGCGCCATTTATTGTAATTGAATTGTCTTTAACAGTTGCATCAATAAAGTTCATTGCAGGTGAGCCTAAAAATCCACCAACAAATTTGTTTGCGGGATTGTTGTAGACTTCATATGGTGTTCCTATTTGTTGAATTACACCTTTATCAATAACAGCAATTCTATCGCCCATTGTTAATGCTTCTGTTTGGTCGTGAGTTACGTATATAAATGTTGTTTGTAATTTTTGATGTAATTTTTTGATTTCTGAACGCATTTGAACTCTTAATTTAGCGTCTAAGTTTGATAATGGTTCATCCATCAAGAAAACTTTTGGATTTCTTACAATAGCGCGTCCAAGTGCAACTCTTTGTCTTTGTCCGCCAGAAAGTTGTTTTGGTTTTCTATCAAGCAGTTCTGTTAAATCTAAAATTTCAGCAGCTTCTTTAACTTTATCATCAATTTCTTTTTTGCTTAATTTTCGCATTTTTAAAGGAAATGCCATATTCTCGTATACGCTCATATGTGGATATAGTGCATAATTTTGGAAAACAAAAGCAATATCTCTATCTTTTGGGTGGATATTATTTACACATTTATCATCAATAAAAATTTCGCCCTTTGTAATATCTTCAAGCCCAGCTATCATCCTTAAAATTGTTGATTTCCCGCATCCAGAAGAACCAACTAAAACAAGAAATTCTTTATCATTAATGGTTAAATCAACGTTATCTATAATGACTTTTTTGTCATATACTTTAGTAACGTTTTTTAATTCAACACGCGCCATTTTAGCCTGCCTGATTTGTTTCTAATAATGTTTTTTCTATTGGAATAATAAATGCAAATGAAACTTGATTTGCATATTGATTATTAACCCAAATTTCACCTTTTAGTTTGTTGATGTATCTTTTTGTACTTCCCAAAAGCAAGCTTTGTAGTAAGAATTTTTTAGAGTTCTTTTCAACTTGAACATATGGGTCAAAAATGTCACTGCTACTATAAAGTGATGGGTCAACACCTTTCATGGTAATTTCAAACATTAGATAAGATTTTTCATTCACATCATTGCCAACTTCAAATCCCTTTGATAGCAAATATTCTGGAATTGGATTTGAAAGTGAAATATTTATTGCGCCTGTTTCTATTGATGAAATCGCATGTTCTAGTAAGTTTGTCATTGCCATTTTAACAACATCTTTGTCAGAATAACAATTTTGTCTGATTAATTCGGAAACATTTGTTGTTAGTGCAATATCTTTCCCTTGTATTTTAACAGCAGCTTCATTTGTAACTACTGACATTAGTTGAGCTGCGTCAAAGTTTTTAAGGTCAAACTTGTATAAATCTGATTCTACTTGAGACATTTCTATTAATTTTTCAATTAATACCAATAATTCTGATGAATTTGTATTTATAACTTGTAGATATTTTGTTTGTTTATCATTTATTTCTCCGCTTAATCCCTCTAACATCGCCTGAGAGTATCCAACTACACTGTGTAGTGGTGAGCGTAAATAATTTGAAATTTTTGTTAAAAGAACATTTTTTGTATGATTTAGAATTTTTTGTTCTTGGCGTTCTGTAATCAATTGATCTAAAAGAGAATGATCTTGAGTGTTATCGATAATTGTTAGAATATATCTTTTCTTTTTTCCAGATGAAACATCAACAACTTTTACGTCTGTAATTTTTGTATTTTGTTCTTCTGAAACAATTTTTAGTATTTGCTTAATTTCTTCGTCACTATTTCTGATTATGTTATCAGAGTTTGTAATAAAGTAGTCATTAATATTTTTTCCACGAAGTTTGTTTGTTTCAAATAAGCTAAAAGCACGTTTGTTTGCGTAGTGGATTTTTCCGGTTTCATCAATAACCAAAACCGCTTCCGGCAAATAAGTTAGTACATTGTATTGTTTCCCAAGTAATAAACTAAAAATATTCATTAAAAAAATCCCTTTGATGATACGCTCAAGTCTATTCTAGCATATTTTTCATCAAAGGAGAACAGCAAAATTAACTTAAATAATCTTTTAAATGTTTTATATGTTCTGTGCTTCTTAGCTTTTTTAGTGCATTACCTTCTATTTGTCTTATTCTTTCTTTTGAAAACCCCATTTCCTTCCCTAATTCTTCAAGTGTTTTGGGCTTATTGCCATCTATTCCAAAACGATGTGTAATTATTTTTCGTTCTTTTGGATTTAGTTCTTTTAATATTCTATTTATTTGAAATTTTAATAGTTCGCTTTGGGTGCTTATTTCGGGTGATGTATAGTTTTCATCGGAAATGTAATCTTCTAGTGAAAGATTTTCTGCTATTGGTGTATCTAAGCTCATTGGTTCGAGTTTTATTGTATTTAATGCGATTTGAACTTGTTTTTCGGGCATTTTTAGTTTGTTTGCAATATCCTCTATGCTTGCTTCTTTGCCTGTTGAATAGTTAATTTCAAACATTGCTCTTTTAACAAGACGGATTTTATCTATCATGTGCACAGGAATTCTTATAACTTTTGAGTTATTTGCAATGGCTCGAACTATTGTTTGTCTAATCCACCATGTGGCATATGTTGAAAATTTAAATCCTTTAGAATAGTCAAATCTGTTGGCTGCTTTGATTAAACCAAGCGAACCTTCTTGCACTAAATCCATAAAAAGTACACCTTGACCCGTATATTTCTTTGCAATGCTTACCACTAATCTTAAATTTGATTGAATAAGTTTTTTCTTTGCGTTTAGTGCGTCTTGTGGACTTGCTTCAACAATTTGTTTGCCAAGATTTTGTTCTTCTTTTCGTTTTAAAAGTTTTGTTTTTCCAATGTCTTTTAGGTACATTTGTAAAATATCATCTTTAAAGACAATGTTATTAAAAGTTGTTATTTCATCTTGTTCTGTTTCTGTATAAAATTCATCAAGATATTGAATGTTCATATCATAAATCCCCTCTCTATTTAGAGGTTATGACGAATTAAAGTTTTTCAAGTTCCTGCTATAGAAAATCTACCATTTTTTTAGCGTCGCCAAAATTTAAATTTAATTTTTTAGCCAATGGTAGACTCATAAAAACTTTATTACTTAATCTGAAAATTTTAGGAAAAATTTTGTATCCATTTTTTGCGACAAGTTCTGATGATAAATGCTGTTTTTCTTTATCAAAGATTTTTGCGAAATTAAGCCCTAAAGTTGTGCAAAAAGGATATGATGGATTTCCTTTTGAATCTTCTGTTAAAACTCCAAACGCTCTGCAAACAATCGGACGATTACTGTATACGCTACATTTATCTTCGATTAAAAAAGGACAAACGTAGGAGTCTTTGTTTCCTGCTTTTGTTATTTCAATATTGGCTTTTATTTTTGTTTTTAATTCATCTGAAAGTTTATCAAATCCGAGCATTAAATATTTAAATTCAAGTTCGCTCATCGGAAAATCGCCACGTTTACAGCAATGGGCACATCCTTCAGAACAACATAAATATTCCTTTTGATAATCAAAGATTTTTTTTAAATCTTCATCAACAACTTGAAGAAATTTTTCGTAATTTTCAATTGACATTACGCGTGTTCTGCTCTTCTTTCACCTTTTAAAATGTGAATATTTCTAGTCTCTGACATCATTTGTCTTGCGGCTGCAAGCTTTTCTCTGTTTTCTTTACTTACACTACCGGAAGAAATAAGTCTATCTACAAAATTATTGTTTAATTTAACAGCTTTATGAAGTGCTCCAATTTCTTCTAAAGTGTCTTTTATTTCAACAAAATCGTAAGCGTAGCTTTGTTTTGATTGATAAATAAGAGTTTCGCCATTTGGTGATTGTATGCTTTCGCCACCTTTTTCAAAATACAATCTGAAAACTGATTTTAAATCTTGCATTTCTGATTGCATAATTTGAACAGCTTGTTGAATTCTTAAATATCTTTCAAATAAATAATCAATATTGTCTAATTGTTGTATTTGCCAAGCATATTTCTTTTCATAAAGTTTTTTAAGTTCTGGATATGCTTTTGCTAAACCTTCTGTATCTGCCATAGCTCTATGACGAGTAGAAAAATCTACATTAAACTTTGTCATTAAACTTTCTAATCCGCAAGATTCAAGCTCTGGGTATACTTCTTTAAACATCATTTGAGAGTCAATTCTTGCATTTGTAATTGGTTTGCCTGTTTGACGGATACTTGCTTCATTAATGAATGAATAATCGAAAATAGCATTATGAGCAACAATTGGATAATCACCAATAAAATCCAAAATCATTGGCATAACTTCAGCTTCTGTTGGCGCATCTTTAACATCATCTTCTGTAATTCCGTGAACAGCAATGCTTGATTTTCTAATATGTTGTTCTGGATTAATCAAAGTTTCAAATCTATCTTTCATTTTGCCATTTTCCAAACGAATAGCGGCAAACTCGACCATTCTTTCTTTTGTGTGATCTAAACCTGTTGTTTCAACATCTAAAACTATTTCAATACACTTTTTCTTCGGCACAACCAAAATCTCCCTCTAGTGAAATCATAGCATAAAGATGTTTAACGGGCAAAGTTGTTTATATTTAGCCAACTAGTTTAGACTTTTAGTCCTTTTTATGACTTTTTTTAATATTTAAATTATTAAAAGGTAGCAAATTAAATATATTAGGAGTAAGATATGAAAAGAACGACGGAAATGGACTAGTTCAGAGATGGGAAGAATAGTTTTAAACAGAGATAAATGTAAAGCCTGTTATTTATGTATTGATGCGTGTCCTAATAAGGTTTTAGAAGCTGATAAAGAGGTTAATGCTCTTGGTTATTATCCTGCACACGTAAAAGAGAATGCAAACTGCGTAGGTTGTGCAATATGTGCGAGAGTTTGCCCAGATATCGCTATTGAGAAGGTGTATAGATGAAAAGAGAAAAAGAACTATTAAAGGGTAATTATGCAATTGCACAAGCTGCAATTGAAGCAGGATGTGAAAGTTATTTTGGATATCCAATTACTCCTCAAAGCGAAATTGGTGAATATTTAAGTGAAAAGATGCCAGAAAAAGGAAGAGCATTCGTTGCAGCAGAATCAGAAGTTGCCGCAATTAATATGCTTTTAGGTGCTGGTTCAACAGGCGTAAAAGCAATGACTTCATCTTCTTCTTGTGCAGTAGCTTTAATGCAAGAAGGTTTATCTTTCATCGCGGGTGATGAAATTCCTTGTGTGTTAGTAAGTGTTATGAGAGGTGGACCTGGTCTAGGTTACATCTATCCATCTCAAGGTGATTATTATCAAGCAACTAAAGGTGGCGGAAATGGTGACTACAAATTAGTTACTTATGCACCTGCTAGCGTCCAAGAATGTATTGATTTAACTTACAAGTGTTTCTATGTTTCACAAAAATATAGAACACCTGTTTGCTTATTAGCTGATGGCATGTTAGGTCAAATGATGGAACCAGCAGTTGTTGGAGAGTATCCATATCCAGAAATTGATCAATCTGATTGGGCTTTAGATGGTGCAAACGGAAGAGAACCTAGATTTATTGCTTCAATTGAAAGAGAACAAGAAGGTTTAAGAAAACGTGTTGTTAAAATGTTCAAAAAATATAACCAAATTCTTGAAAATGAAAATCTATTTGAAGAATACAAGGTTGAAGGTGCAAGACTTGTTATAACAGCATTTGGTTCTATCGGTAGAATTGCGAAAGCAGCAGTTAAAAAAGCAAGAGAAAATGGATTAAAAGTTGGATTGTTAAGACCAATCTTATTAAATCCTTTCCCAGAAAAAATTGTTGCAAATATTGCTCAAAAAGTTGATGGCATATTAGATATTGAATTAAATTGCGGACAAATGTTGCAAGATATCAAAGCTAGTATTGCAGGTGCAGCTACAATACCTGTTGAATTTTTTGGGCGTCCAGCTGGCATGATGATGACAGTTGAAGAAATCTATGAACAAATTGAAAAAACATACAAAAAGATTGTAGAGAATAAATATGGAACAGCTTGTATATAAGAAACCAGAGTCAGTTAGAGATGATTTTAAGGTCAGTTTTTGCCCAGGGTGTGACCATGGCGTTGCAATGCGACTAGTTGCAGAGGTTCTTGATGAACTTAATGTTAGAGAAAAAACTATTGGTGTTGCTTCTGTTGGTTGTAGCGTATTTTCATATGACTACTTCAATGTTGATGTGGTTGAAGCCCCTCATGGTCGTTCTTTAGCTGTTGCAACAGGCGTTAAACGTTCAAAACCAGACAAAGTCGTTTTCACATATCAAGGTGATGGTGATTTGGCTTCTATTGGTATTGGTGAAACAGTACACGCAATGGCAAGAGGTGAAAAGCTTACAACAATTTGTATTAATAATACAACTTATGGTATGACAGGTGGTCAAGCTGGTCCTACAACACTGATTGGACAAATTACAACAACGACAACAAAAGGACGTAACCCAGAAATTAATGGTTTTCCATTAAAAGTTTCAGAAATGCTAAAAGAAATTGATGGAACAGCTTTTGTTGCAAGAGTTACTCTTGATAGTCCATCTGCGATTATGAACGCAAAAAGATGTATTAAAAAAGCATTTGAAGCACAAATAAAAGGGTTAGGAACAGGTTTTGTTGAGATATTAGCAACTTGTCCTACAAATTGGAAAATGACTCCACAAGAAGCACACGCTCGTGTTCGCGGAGAAATGTCAGAAGTATTTAAACCTGGAATTTATAAAGACAAAGTTAGCGAGGCAAAGTAATGGATTCTAACGTATTAATAGCAGGATTTGGCGGTCAAGGCGTTTTATTTACAGGTCAATTATATGCCAATGCTTGTATGAATGAAGGTTTGAATGTTACTTGGTTTCCTGCTTATGGTGCAGAAATGAGAGGGGGAACAGTTAACTGTACTGTTTGTATGTCAGATGATGAAATAGCTTGTGCTTTTGTTGATAAACCTACAAATGTTATTGCTTTAAATGCTCCTTCTTTTGAAAGATTTGAAAGCCAAGTTAAAGCTGGCGGAATTATGGTTGTTAATTCATCTTTAGTTAAAGCTCAACCATCAAGAAAAGATATAACTTATAAATTTGTTCCATTAACAGAAATAGCAACAGAATTAGGAAATCCTAAAATGACAAACGTTGTTTCTTTGGGTGCTTTTATAAAAGCTCTTCCTGTTGTTAAAAAAGAAAGCATTATAGAATTATTAAAAGAAAAATTAACAGGCAAAAAAGCACAAATGCTAGAAGGTAATATTCTAGCACTTGAAAAAGGTTATTCTTCTGTAAATTAGTTATGCAGCTACATTAAGTTCTTCTGATGGTTTTTTGTCACTTTTTGGAAGATTATTGATTATTTCTAAAAGAATTGGTAATGTTTCAGCTATAAATTTTAACCATTTAAGAACGGTTTTGCTACTTGGCAGCTTTATTGCTTTCATCATACTCATTGCGCCACCTAATTTTTCTGTATTGTGTAATGTTGAAGCTTGTCCAACAGTACTTCCTTTTTCTGTTCTAAATTCATCTTCTTTAGGATTATATTTTTCATCAATAGCTCTTAATGAGTTTTTGAATGCTTCTGTTTCTGATTTGCCTTGATAAAGTTGGTTTATAAATTCGGCTTGAACTCTTTGAATGGTCGCTTGATGCTTGTCATCCTTTTTTGTTGTTGCAATAATTCCTGAATTGATACCTTTTACATCCATATTTACACTCCTTACTTGTTTTGTACTTCATGTAAAACAAAACACATTTGTGGATTGACTAAATAAGCATAGAATTTTAAAAAGATTAACAAAGTGACTTCGTCCGTCCGAAATTTCGCTTTCTTGAAATTTCTTTAGCTACAGTTGTTACTCGCTAGCTATCGCAGTCGCTCGTTTCACTTCCGCATTATCGGACTTCGTCCGTCCGAAATTTCGCTTTCTTGAAATTTCTTTAGCTACAGTTGTTACTCGCTAGCTATCGCAGTCGCTCGTTTCACTTCCGCATTATCGGACTTCGTCCGTCCGAAATTTCGCAATAAAAAAGGCGCTTCTTCTTTTGCGCCCTCGTTTGGATTTACTCCAAATCTCCTCTCCCTAATAGTCATTCGACTAAACTTATATACAGGTTGTAAAACACTTAAAATTCCCTACCTCTATATTAAAGCATTATTTCATGTTCTTGTATAGTGTGCTTTTTCAGATTTTTCAAAATAAAATGTATGCAATACACTCAACATGCAGTAATAGTAATGCATTTGTTGTTTACAAGTGTTTGTTAAATAACTTAACAATTGGGTTCTTTCCCCATCTGCGAAACGGTTGTATATTTTAAAAAAAATGTTATAATTCTGTCAACAGGAATTAATTGTATGCCAAAAGAATTATCAGTTGCATTTGTATGGCACTTTCACCAGCCAAATTATAAAACTCAGCCAGATGGAATAAGGTTAATGCCTTGGGCTAGATTACATGCAATTAAAGATTATTTGGATATGGTTTTAATTTTAGATAAATTCCCTAAAATAAAACTAAATTTTAGTATTGTTCCAACTCTTATAGATGCTATTGAAGAATATTCTCAAGACGATGGTCATGATATTCATTCAAAGCTTACAGTTACACCTGTTGAAGAATTAACAGATGATGATAAGTTGTATATTCTAAATTACTTTTTTGATGCAAACTATGAAAATTTAATTTCAAAAAATTTTAGATATAACGAACTGTATGTAAAAAGATATTCTGGACATGATGTTAGTATTAACGATTTTTCTCTTCAAGAATATGCTGATATCATGATGCTTTTCAACCTTGTTTGGTTTGACCCAATCTGGAAAGATGTATATCCAGAGTTGAAAGAATTTGAGAAAAAGGGTAGAGATTACTCACTTGAAGATAGACAAAATTTAATTGAATTAAACAGAAAAATTATTAGACAGATAATTCCTACTTTCAAAAAATATCAAGATGAAGGCAAAATTGAAATTATAACAAGTGCTTATAATCATCCTATTGTGCCTGCTTTGATAAATCCAAATGATTTAAAAACACCAGCGTTGAAACATTCTATGCCAGACTGTAAAGTTGCATTGATGGTTGACGTTAAAGAACAAATCAAAATGGCAATTGAAAGAGTTGAAGAAGCTTTTGGAAAAAGGCCTAAAGGTTTTTGGCCAAGCGAACATTGCGTTAGTCAAAAAACATTTGATGTTGTTGCTAATTTGGGTTTTGAATGGGCTATTACTGATGAAAGTGTTCTTTCAAATTCTTTAAAGAAAGATTTTGTTAGAGATTTTAGGGGTTGTTTTGAAGACCCTTATGATTTGTGCTCTTTGTACTTATATAAAACTAGACTTAAAAAAGAATTGAATGTTGTGTTTAGGGATTCTGTAATTCCAAATTTGATTACGTTTGAATATCCTCACCACGATAGTGTTATAAGTGCAAATGATTTATTTGATAGGATAAAAACTGTTCACGATAAATTAAAAAATTCACCAGATGAGAAGCATATATTTACAATTGCAATGGACGGAGAAAATAGCTGGGATTCCTATAAACAAGATGGAGCAATTTTTCTTGAGAGATTGTATTCATTGATTAATGATGATAAAGCTATTAAAACTGTTTTAATTAGTGATTATGTTGAACAAAATAAGAAGACAGAAAAACGTTTAAAACGAGTTGCTTCTGGTTCTTGGGTAAATCAAGAGTTCCAATTGTGGATTGCAGAGCCAACAAAAAACCTTGCATGGAAGTACCTTGTTCAAGCTAGAGAAGACATAAAAGAAGCTGAAAAATCTGGAAGATTGTCTAAAGAACAAATAAAATTTGCTAAATCTGAAATATATATAGCAGAAGGTTCTGACTGGTTTTGGTGGTATGGCGAACCGAATAATTCTGGTCAAGACCATATTTTTGACTTCTTGTTTAGAGAACATCTTAAAAATGTATATGAGATTATAGAAAAGCCAGTTCCAAGTTATCTGGAAATGCCGTTGATTTCTTTTATGGGTAAACCAATGAAAAACCCAAAAAGAAAAATTTCACCATTGATAGATGGTATGATTGATAGCAATGATGAATGGTTATCTGCTGGATGTATTGATATTCCTGCTGGGCCTATTCTTCAAGAAAATAAATTGATTGATAGAATTTATTTTGGTGTTGATGATGATAATTTGTACTTGCGTTTTGATATCAACAAGTATTTTATGAATAGCAAAGATGCATTCAAGGAGTATTCTTCTATTTATGTGTATGTAAAAACCTATAGCAACGAAACTGAAATAGGTTCTCCTGCTAGAACAACAAATAGGAGAGACCATTTGTTGCCAGTATTATTAGATGGTTATAATCATGAAATTAAGGTTGCTGTAACAAATAATAGAAAATATCCACTTCAATATTCTGTTTCTGTAAAAGATGGCTTATGGGAACTTCAATGGGGTCACAATATTAAGTATGCTCATAAAGAAACTTTGGAAATGTGTATTCCATTTGATGATTTAAAAATTAAGAGTGGTGAAAGCTTTGATTTCTTCTTTATCACTGGTTGCAGTGGCGTAACCGAAGAAATTTATCCAAAAGATATTCCATTGAGTTTGACCAGACCATAAGTTTTGTCTAAGATTGCTTCGCTTCGCTCGCAATGACGAAGTTTTCATCCGTCCGAAATTTCGCTGTCTTGAAATTTCCTCCCTGCTCGGTCAGTCGCAAAACACGCTTTTGCTCCTGTTTGCTTTTGCCCTCGCATATTCGAACTCGCTCGCTATGCTCGACTTTGTTCTACGGAAATTTCGCAAAAAAACCTCCCAATAAATGGGAGGGATGAGCACTAAGAATAAGCAATCAGAAGAGTTGAGGATTTACATTTTTATAATAAAAGATTTTTCTTTGCTCTTCATTGCACTTAATAGCTATTTTTTGTAGCTATACTTTTGTTTAAAAAAACTAATATCTGATTTGTATTGTGATTTTAAATAGGGTAAAATTATAAAAAGTGGGGATAAAAAATGAGTAAAGAAGTAGAATTAAATAAATTAAAAGAAGAATGTAATAATTGTCAAAAGTGTATTTTGGGTTCAACAAGAACAAATATTGTATTTTCTGATGGCAATCCAAATGCAAAAATTTTGTTAATTGGTGAAGCTCCTGGGGCTGATGAAGATGCAACTGGAACTCCTTTTGTTGGTAGAGCGGGCAAATTCCTTTCAAAATTAATTGAAGAAAGTGGATTATCAAGAAAAGATGATTTTTATATTTGTAATACTGTAAAATGTAGACCACCAGAAAACCGAGTGCCAACAGATGAAGAAAAAGCTTTATGCGAGAATTACCTTTTATCTCAAATAAAAACAGTTAATCCCAAGGTAATTGTACTTTGTGGGGCAACATCTGCTAAATCATTTTTAGGTAAAAAAATTAAAATTTCAGAAATAAGAGGAAAATGGTTTAAAATTTTTGATGGAATTGATGCAATGGTTATTTTGCATCCATCATTTCTTTTGAGAAAGCATTCTGAGGATGAAGGTTCACCAAGATGGCTTACAAAAGAGGATTTGAAAAAAATAAAAGAATTTATTGAGCAATAAACTTAACATTTGTAATATTTGTATTTTTCAAAAGGTACGCAGTATAAGCTTTTTAGGCTTATCAATATATCTGGAATAAAATTCCCATAAGAAATTATGCAGTAATTCTGTATGTTTGATAAAATAAAAACTATCAATGTGAAAAGTAGAGAGTGTAAAATGTCAACAGAGAATAATTACGAAGAAATTTTGGAAGAGGTTTGTGATAAAATCAACAGTCTTGATTCAATCAAGGAAATTGATGTTCTTGAAATAAAAAATTCTGTAGAATCAATTGAAAATTTGGTTACAGATACTCAGGCAAAATTGAATTTTCAAGAAATTAAAGAAAAATTAGAATCTATTGCAGACCAAGTAGATAACTGTAATGAAGCACTTTTAAAAGATTTGTTTAACGATGTTAATGAATTAAAAGAGACTTCAAATAGTGTTAGTCAACATTTAGAAAATCTTCAAAATGTTCAAAATTTGGCATTAACAAGTGCAGAGTTTGAAGAATATCAAAAACAACAATTAGACTTGGCGTTAAAAACTAATGAAAATATTTTCAATGAGCTTAGTGAAATAAAGGAAAATGCTCAAGGTGTTGATAATAGCGAAAGCATTAAAAGACTTGAAACTCAGCTTGAAAATCTACATAAAAATCTTTCAGCATACATTGAACAAATGGCAGCTAAAATTGAGAACACTCCAAATCTTGAAGAAATTGGCGGAATTATGTCTGACCTTGGTAGTGTTCAACAAAAAAGCATTAAGCAGACAAACACTCTTGTAAAAGACTTGCAAACTAAATTTAAAGCATTTCAAGAAGATTTTGAAGGTAAAGATATTGAAAATCAGCTTGCTAAAATCAGTGAAATTTATGATAGCTTAGCTATTATTCGTACTTGGATTGATAGAGTTGGTTATATTAACCAATCTATTGAAAATGTTTATGCAAGACTTGGTGAAAGCATTGATTTTGATGATGTTGCAGAAAAAGTTGATATTATCTATGAAAACATTGGTGCGTTAAATTCGTGGACAATGAAAATAGATAATGTTGACGGAAACATGGCAGATATGCAGTCTAAAATCGCATCTTTAAGTGCTTTTATGGCTGATACAAAAAATATTTCTAACACAATCTCTACAATAAAAGAAAAATTTGAAACAACATTCTCAGAAGAACTTGATTTTGAAGATATTTCAAACAAGATGGATATAGTTTATGAAAACTTATCTGCAATTAATGAATGGGCTAGTAAAGTAGATGTTATTAGCGAAAAAGTTTCAACAATGAATACTGCTTTTGAAGATGATATGATTTCTTCTAAAGTTGATTTAATCTACGAAAACATTGGTTTATTAAATGAATGGGTAAGCAAGATTGATAGTATCTCAACTCGTAGCGAACAGTTAGATTCTAAGATTGATGAGCTTACTCAAAGTTTAGAAAATGCTAGTAAAATTATTGAAGATGTTCCAAATATTAAAGATAAATTGGAAAATCTTTCTGGTGAATTAAATACAATTACACACTCTACAAAAAATGATGCAGATTCTTATATTTATACATTGCTAGATATTGAATCTGACTTCTTAAAATTACATAAGTTCTTAGATGATAAGACAAGTACAACAACTCAAGATATTAATTCTTTAAAAGAAAAGTTTGAAGAGTTGAATAATGATATTTCAAGTATCAGTATTAGAACAAACAAATTGATATTATCAGCAGATGATGCAAACAAAGAATTTAAGTCTTGCCTTGAAACATTTAGAAATACAATTGAAGCACTAGATGCTCAAAGAGCTGAATTTAACCCAGAACATAAATTTGCAATACTTGGTGAAAAAATTACAGAAATGTTCAAGTTAATGCAAAATAATTTAGCTGCAAGTAAAAATTTAAACAATGCGTTTGTGTTCCTTGCAGAATGGGTTGATGCAACTGGTGTTATTTTAAATAATATGTCTGCAGATATCACTGCAATGAAGAATAATTCAACAGAAACTGATGCTGGCAATTATGGTTCATTAAAAGATGAAGTTGTTGAAGCATTAAATAGAGTTGCTCAGTTAGAAGATTCTATTGCGACAATTAAGAATGATGATATTTCTGAAATCAAGAGTCTATTAACTGGAATTATGGTTCAGTTAAATACAGCATTAACTCCTGATATCGATTCATTAAATGAACGAATTGATAGATTATCTGAAGAAAGTAATAACAAATTTACTGAACTTGAAACAGCAATGAGAGAAAAGATTAATCAGCAATCAAAACAAATCGTTGCTTTAGAAGAAAAAATCGATAATTTAAATTCTAAATTTGATAAATTAATTGAAGCGATGGCTGAAGATCATAACAATTATGAAATAAAAGATATTTTAAGCTATATTGCTACTCAAACAGCGGCTGTTAATGAAGCTTTAGCTAGTGGTCAAATTGGCGAAATAGCTGAAAAATTATCAAGCTTTGATTCTAATATCAACAAAATAGTTTCATATATTGAAGAAGACTAGTATGAATTATTTTGAACGTGCGAGAAAATTCAGGGCAAAAAAAAGATTAGGGCAAAACTTTCTAGTTGATGAGAAAGCTGTTGAGACTATTCTTGATGTTTCTGATATTACTAAAGATGATGTGGTTGTTGAAATAGGACCTGGTCTTGGTTTTGTTACAGAACATCTTGTTAAACTTGCTAAAAAAGTTTATGCCGTTGAATTAGATGAAGATATGGTAAACGAGATTTCTAAAATTGACGCTGATAATTTAGAAATTATCCATAATGATATTTTAAAAACTGATTTGTCTCAGTTTGGTGAAAATTTAAAGATTGTAGCGAATATTCCATATTATATTACTTCGCCTATATTGGCGCATTTACTTGGTGAAGTTAATGATTTAGATAATAAAAACAGAAATAGCATATCTCAAGTTGTTTTAATGGTTCAATATGAAGTTGCTAAAAGACTTGTAGCTAATGAAAATTCACCTTCTAAAGAATTTGGCTTATTATCTATTTTGGCACAGTTTTGGGCAGATATTGAGTTTGTTAGAAAAGTTGGTGCAAAATCATTTTTCCCAGCTCCAAAAGTGGATTCAGCTATTGTTAAATTAAATGTTAAAAAAGAACCATTGTTAAAACTTACAAACTATGATTTTTTCAAAAAGGTTGTAAAAGGTTGTTTTGCAACAAGAAGAAAGAATATAAAAAATTCTTTGGTTAATGTTGGTTTTGCAAAAAATGCTGTTGAGCAAACTTTGCAAGAATTGAGTATTGATGAGAATTTAAGAGGCGAAACTCTTTCTATTGAACAAATGGGAGAATTAAGCGAAAAGCTGAAATCAAATCTATGAGAAAGATAAAAGTTAAGACTCCTGCAAAGATTAATTTAACACTTGAAGTTTTAAATAGGCGTGAAGATGGGTTTCATAATATTCAATCTATTATGCAAACCATTAGTTTATATGATTATTTGACTTTTGAAGTTTCTCAAAATAATGGTGTTGAAATTTTTTTAAATGGAACATCTGATGAAATTCCATATAATGAAAAAAATTTAGTTTATAAAGCTGCTTTAAAATTTTTGGAAGTTGCAGAAATTGATAATGTAAAAATAAATATTTTTATTGAAAAAAATATTCCTATTGCTGCTGGCTTGGCTGGTGGTAGTACTAATGCAGCTGGTACTTTTTATGCTTTAAATAAATTATTTAATAATGTTTTATCTAAAGAAAAAATAGAGGAACTTTGTGCTGGTATGGGCTCAGATTTAAACTTTTGCTTAAATGGTGGTTGCATGCTTTGCACATCAAGGGGTGAAATAACTGAGCGTTTACCATTTGTTGAACAAAGTGTTTCTTTAGTTAAACCCAAAAATCTTGGAATTAGTGCAAAAGAGGCTTATGTTAAATTTGCACAATTAGAGGATAAAACAATACCTGACAATACTACAAAATTAATCAATTTATTAAATAAAAATATGTTTGATAAAACTCTTATTTATAACAGTTTAGAAAAATCTTTATTTCCAGATTATGAGATTTTAAGAGAAATAAAAGCTAAAGTAAAAGGTTCATTGATGTCTGGTAGTGGTTCAACATTCTTTGTGTTAGAACCTAGTTTAAATGCTTCATTTGATGATAATTTTGATGTATTTGAAAATTTAAAAACAATTCAAAATGGTGTTGAAGAGGTCTTATGATAATTACAGAGAAATCAAACCCAAATACTATAAATATAGATTGTGCAAGTTCCTTAGAAATAGCGCAAATGATTAATAATGAAGATTTAAAAGTTGCTCAAAAAATAAATGAAAATCTTGAACCTATTGCAAAAGCTATTGATATTATCAGCGAGAATTTTTTAGTTGGTGGCAGATTGTTTTATTTTGGAGCAGGTACAAGCGGTCGATTAGGCGTGTTAGATGCGTCTGAGTGTCCACCTACGTTTAGTAGTGAACCTGATATGGTTCAAGGCATTATTGCTGGTGGTGATAGAGCTTTAAGGTTTGCTATTGAAGGTGCGGAAGATAGCATAGATTTGGCAAGAGAAGATTTTGCTAAAATACAAGCAACAAAAAATGATACTATTGTTTCAATTTCAGCTAGTGGAAATGCTAATTACGTAATTGAAATTTTAAAATTAGCAAAAGAAATTGGTGCTAAAACGATTGCACTAACTTGCAATCCTAATGCCAAAATGAGTGAGTTTGCTGATGTTGTTATTTGTATTGAAACAGGCGCAGAAGCTATAACAGGTTCAACAAGAATGAAGGCTGGAACAGCTCAAAAGATGGTTTTAAACATGCTTACAACAGGGGCTATGGTAAAAATTGGTAAGGTTTATAAAAACCTTATGATTGATGTAAAACCAACAAACATCAAATTAAAAGATAGAGCAGCTAGAATAGTTGCAGAGGTTGCTCAAGTTGAAAAAGAGGTTGCATTAAATACGCTCGAAGAAAATGGCTATAATTTAAAAGAAGCAGTCTTACAAATAAAATATGGAATTACTTTTGAGAAAGCTCAAGAGCTTTTAAAAGAACATAATGGAATTTTAAGAAAGGTTTTTGAAACTAGCCAACAGTAGTGTTTGAAAAAATTACTTTAAGTGCTAGATTAAAGAAAAAAGGTCAGGATATGTCAAAGAAAATTTTATTTATCATCGATGATATTGAGTTAAAGTACTTTGAATTTAATGATTTAGTTACTAACTTTTGGTTTATAAAAGAATTTTTAAAACGTGATTATAAAGTATCAATTGCGCTAAAAAAAGATTTATTTGTTGAAAGTGCTAAGGCTTGTGTAATGGTAAGGTTATCTTATCTAAAAGATGAAGACATCTTTTATGAAAAAGAGCAAAATAAAACATTAGTAAATGATTTTGATGTTGTTTTCTTTAGGCCAGATCCACCTGTTGATATCGATTATATCAATGCTTGCTATGTTTTTGATTTT
This sequence comes from bacterium, assembly GCA_017396025.1. Lineage (GTDB taxonomy): Bacteria > Cyanobacteriota > Vampirovibrionia > Gastranaerophilales > Gastranaerophilaceae > Avigastranaerophilus. The sequence continues at coordinate 26,809 of JAFQNF010000047.1, read as the reverse complement.
GTAGATAGAGAAAAGACTTTATTAATTAACGATCCAAGTGAAGTTAAAAACTTTAATGAGAAATTCCATATAAATTATTTCCCAGAGTTTGTTCCAAAAAATATGGTTTCAGCTAATGCTGAATTACTAATGAATTTTATCGAACAAGAAAAAGAAGCTATTTTAAAGCCATTAAATAGATGTTTTGGAAGTGGCGTTTATTATATGAATAAAGATGATAAGAACCTTCTAACAATAATAAATTCAATGACAGAAAACGGTAAAACTCCTGTTATGGTTCAAGAGTATCTACCTGAAGCAAAAAATGGCGATAAAAGAGTTCTTTTAATTGGTGAAACTGTACTTGAAGAGTGTATTCAAAAACTTCCTGGTGATAATAATTTCAAATTTTCAGAGCATAAGGATAAATTCTTTAGACCTACAAAATTAACTGAAAATGAAAAAATTATGGCGCAAGCTATTGCTTCTAAATTATCTAAAAAGGGAATCTATTTAGTTGGACTTGATGTTATTGAAGAAAAGGCTATTGAAATAAATGTAACAAGTCCTTGTTATTTTATTAGAGAAATTAACCAAAATTATGGTATTCATTTTGAAGATAAAATAATGACTTGTTTAGAAGAGATGATAAATAAACATTTCTCAAAGGAAAGGGCTTATGCTGTTAACTAATGAAACTGATTTGATTTTAAATAAAAATCAGTTAGCAGAGATATTTTATTCTGGTTGTAAAACTAGCCAAAGTGTTGGTGTAGAATCTGAAAAATTACTTGTTTATAAAAACAGTTATAGGGCTGTTAAATATGAAGATGTAGTTAAAGTTTTGAGCTATTTTGATGAAAATAAATGGCAAAAAATCTATGATAATAATGATTTGATGGGCTTAAAAAGTGATTGGGGCGTAATTACATTAGAGCCAGGTAGTCAAGTAGAAATAAGCTTAAAACCATTTGAAAGTTTAGATAAAATTAGCGAAAAACTTTTAGAGTTTTATTCAGAGTTATCGTTATGTGCGCAGAAAATTGGTGCAATAGTTTTAGATAGTGCAATTCAGCCTGTATCTACTTTTGAGGATATTAAAATAATTCCTAAAAAACGATATGAATATATGACAAAATACTTGCCGTTAAAAGGTTTAACGCCATTTGTTATGATGAGAGAAACAGCAGGTATTCAATCAAATTTTGATTATAAATCAGAAGAAGATGCAATCCGCAAGTTATCTTTAGCCTTAAAAATGAGTCCAATTATTAGTGCAATTTATTCTAATTCTCCAATAAGAGCTAATAAAAATACAGGTTATAAGTCTTTTAGGGCAAACTCTTGGCTTAATGTTGATGAAGATAGATGCGGGTTTATTAGTCAAAAACTATTTGATAAATCACAACATTTTACTTTTATGGATTATGTTGAAATTCTTTTAGATATTCCAATGATTTTTGTTCAACGTGGAAATACTTGTTTGGGAACAACTCAAACTTTTAGAGAGTTTATGCAAAAAGGTTTAATGGGAATGCCAGCGAAAATGGGCGATTGGTTGACTCATATCAGCTTGTTTTTCCCAGATGTTAGATTAAAAAGCTACGTTGAAGTAAGAAACCATGATGCACAAAATCCAATGATGACACTTAGTGTGCCAGCTTTTTGGAAAGGCATTATGTATAATGAAGAAGCTATTTCTGAGATAGAAAAAATCCTTGATAAATTTACTTATGAGGACTTCATTAATCTTAGAAAAGATGCGCCAATTCAAGCAATTAATGCAAAATTGGGTAATTATGAAATTATAGATTTTGTGAAAGAATTTTTTGATATTTCGTATGCTAGTTTAAAAGCAAATAAATTAGCTGAAGAAAAATATCTTGAGCCTGTATATGAATTCATTAGCTTAAAGAGTGTTCCTGCTGATGACTTAATTAAACAACATTGTTAGAAATAGTTTCTGGAACAGTTCTATCTAATGCGTCTGGCAAAATATAGTCAACATCAAGTTCATGTTCTTTAACTAAAGAAGCAAGAGCAAATGCACAGTTTAGTTTGATTTCATTTGTAATTTTTTTAATATCGTGTTTTAAAACGCCATTGAATAATCCAGGGAATACAAGTGAGTTATTAATTTGGTTAGGAAAATCACTTCTTCCAGAAGCTGAAATAAATGCGCCATATTGTTTTGCGATATCTGGCATGATTTCTGGTGTTGGGTTTGCTAATGAGAAAATAATTGGTTTATTGTTCATTGATTTTACCATTTCTTCATCTAAAAGATTTGGAGCAGATAAACCTATAAATACATCAGCGTCTTTAATCCCATCTTTTAATGAACCTTTAAAACCATTCAAGTTTGTATGTTTTGCCATTTCTTCATGGGCAAAATTGTTTTGTTCTCTGCCAGCGTAGATTGCTCCGTCAACATCAAACATAGTGATATTTTTAGCCCCAACCGCTAAAATAAGTTTGCAAACTGCAATTGCAGCAGCTCCTGCGCCAGAAAATACTATTTTTACATCTTCAACTTTCTTTTCTGCCAAGTGAAGAGCATTTAAAAGTGCAGCTAAAACAACAACCGCTGTGCCGTGTTGGTCATCGTGAAAGATTGGAATTGAGGCTTTTTCAATTAGTTTATCTTCAACTTCAAAACATCTTGGCGCTTTGATGTCTTCTAAATTGATTCCAGAGAATGAATTTTGTAATAATAAAACAATTTCCACAATTTCATCTGTAATTTGAGTTTTTAAGCATAAAGGAAGTGCGCTAACATCACCTAATTCTTGAAATAAAACAGCTTTTCCTTCCATAACAGGAAGTCCAGCTAAACCGCCAATATCACCTAATCCAAGAACAGCGCTGCCATCTGATACTATACCAACAGGTTTTTGTTGTTCTTCTTCTGTAAGTTCAACTTCAACAACTCCGCCTGCCATTTTTCTAAGTTGCAAAGATTTTTCGTTTTTTGTGCCTGTTAGTTTGTCATAACTGAACATAAATAAGTTTTTAGATACGCATAAGAAAAAAGATTTTAAATCACTAACAGCACCTTTTAAAACGGGGATATTAACGCTAAATTCAATATCTTTTACTTCATTTTCAATTAAGCTTAAATCAATTGCGCCAAAAGAAGGCTCAATGTTATCAACAACAAGTTTGATTTTATTTGCTTCTTTTGATGAAATTTCAAATGGATATGCGTCAATTCCAAGAACGCTTTTTAAAAATATTGCACGTTCTAGCGATTGTTGATAATCAAAAGAAATAACTGCAACGGAATTTTCCCTATTTGTGTAATCATAAGAAGTTTCTGGGTCATTTTTTATTTCGATACACGATGCTGCAACCCCTGGGGTATAAACTATTGATAATGCCTCTTTATCGTTAACTTCTACTTTTGATACAATTTTAATTCCGTTAAACTTTGCCATTATTTTCTTACTTTACTTTCTGTGCCAGCAATTAATCTTTTAATGTTTTCTCTATGCATTAAGATAACATATATAGCACCTAACGCTGCAAACCAAATATAATATAAATTTTGGTCAAACAAGAACATTAATACTGGTGCCATTGAAATAGCTATAACAGAACCTAAAGAAACATATTTAGATAAGTATGTAATTGTTCCCCAAATTGCAGCAATGATTAAACCTACAGGCCAGCAAAGAGCAAGGATTGTTCCTACACCTGTTGCAACTGACTTTCCACCTGTAAAACCTAAGAAAATTGATTTGCTATGACCAATAATTACTGCAATTGCAGCAAGAACAGGAGATAATCCTAGGCAAGCAATAAAGTTAAAGTGGTCAATTGCAATCCAAACGGCTAATGCGCCTTTTAATGCATCTAAAAGCATTACAGTAAAGAACCATTTAGTTCCCATAATTCTTTTAACGTTAGTTGCACCAGTTGAACCTGAACCAGTTTGTCTGATATCAATACCTTTTAGTTTTTTAACAATTAAATATCCTGTTGGAATAGAACCCAATAAATATGCAATTATAATTACAAGTAACATTTTTAAAATAAGCATTACCATTATTTTTTCTCTCCCTTTTCTCTTGCGGATATCTTAATTGGACTACCTTTAAAACCAAAGGCTTCTCTTAGTTTATTTTCTAAATATTTAACATAATTATCTTTTAATAAGTCTTCATTATTAATGAATAAAACAAATGTTGGTGGCGCTGCTTTTACTTGTGTTACATAGTATAGTTTCAAACGTTTGCCACGAATACTTGATGGTGGATTCATAGAAATAGCATCAAGTACAACTTTGTTTAATAAACTTGTTGAAATGCGTTTGTTCGTTTCCGCATAAACTTCGTTTGTAAGTTTATAAATGCTAACCAATCTTTGTTTTGTTTTTGCACTAATAAAGATTTTAGGAACAAAACTTAAGAAAGGCATTTCCTTTTCAATTTCTTTTTCAAAATGGTTAATTGTTGTAGATTTTTTATCTTCAATCAAATCCCATTTATTAATTGCAAGAATCATTGCTTTACCAGCGTCGATAACAGTTCCTGCAATTTTTTTATCTTGGTCTGTAATACCCTCTGTGGCGTCAATAACCAAAACAGCAACATCACAATTTCTAATTGCACGGATTGAACGGTCAACAGCGAATTTTTCTACGCCCCAATCAACCTTAGATTTCTTTCTGATACCTGCTGTATCAACTAAAATAAATTCTTGACCTTCGTATTTAACTTTAGAGTCAATCGCGTCACGGGTTGTACCTGAAACATTAGAAACAATAACTCTTTCTTTATTTAAAAGAGCATTAACAATTGAAGATTTACCAACGTTTGGTTTACCAACAATAGCAATTCTAATATTTTCAGATTTTTCTTCTTCTTCAATATATCCAAAATCTTTTGTTACAGCGTCTAGTAAATCACCAACGCCGCCAGAACCATGAAGAGCTGAAATTGCAATTGGTTCACCAACAGCTAAAGCGTAGAAATCTGTAATGCTTAAGAATTTATCAGGTGAATCTAGTTTGTTAACAGCTAAGAAAATTTCTTTTCCGCTTCTTCTTAAAACATTTGCAATATCGTAGTCAATTGGATTTATACCGTCTTTGCCGTCAACAATGAAGATAATTTTATCTGCTTCTTCACAAGCAACTTTTGCTTGAGTAAAGATGTTAAGCATAATTTCATCTTCATCACCAGGAATGATACCGCCTGTATCAATAATAGTAAATTCTTTATCCATCCATTCAACATCAAAATAAATGCGGTCACGAGTTACGCCCGCTTGGTCATCAACTATTGAATGTCTAGCGCCTAATAATCTGTTTACAAATGTAGATTTACCTACATTTGGACGTCCTACTATCGCAACTATTGGTTTTTCTGCCACTTCTCTAAATTCCAATTACTACTACGAGTATATTTTATTACAAATATGCACTCCGTACTAGTTTTGGTAACAATCATTAAGATATTGCTTAATATCTATTCCAAGTTGTTCGATTTTTTGTGTGTTTTTACTAATTTTATAATCTTTATCTGATGAAATTATAACTACGTTTGTTATATCAATGACTCTTTCATCAAGGTTGAAGAAAGATTTATAATAAACTTTATCAGAAGTGTCGCCTTTGAATATAAAATTATGATTGAAATATTCTTTGTATATCGGGAAAAACTCTTTAAAGAAGATGTTTTTCTTATTTTCAAAATCAGGGCTTGCACACATATTTGAAACAAAAATGCCATCTTTTTTTAGTGATTTTTTAATGGAAGCAAAGTATTCTTCACTTAAAAATCTTAAATCAATTCCGTCATTGTTTGCTACATCTACAACAATCAAGTCATATTTCTTCTTGTTATTGCGCAAGTATGTTAATCCGTCTTGAAGAATAAAATTAAATTTTTCGCTAGGTTTAAATTCAAAATAATTTTTAGCTATATCAACTATATTTTCTTCTAAATCAACAACGTCAATTGTTTTTAAATTTTCAAAAACTTTTTCAAATTGAGTTACTATTCTGCCAGAGCCTAAACCGATTAATAATATATTTTCTACTTTTTCGTTCATCAATGAAGGAATTAGAAAATAATTAATATAAGGAAGATTTCCTTTATAAAAATCAGTATTTATAAAACCAGCTTGATAAGTTTCTGCGTAATGCAGGAATCTTCCAATTTCATTTTCAATAACTTGAATTGTATGAAAATCTGATTCAAGCTCAAAAAGAACATTATCATTAAAGGTTTTGTTGTTTATAATTTCAAGAAGTTCTTTTTTGGGCTTTTTTATCGCCAATTCTTCTGGGATTAATATTGTTTCTTCGTTGTTCATAAGAATATTTAAAATGAAATAAAAATAAAAATAAAGTTCCTTGCGTAGTATAGTAAAAACATCTTTACGAAGAAATATCAAAGCGAGGACTGTTTGAGCACGAATGTGCGAGTTCCGCAGCTTTACTGAGTTTAGATGTTTTCTATACGAAGCATCAGAACGCTATTTTTATTTCTGTTTCATTTTCATTATCTTTACTTTAAAAAATTCTTTTTATTTTGCAAAAAACATGTTGATGATAAAATTTAAACATACAAATATAAATTGCTGGAGGAAATATGCAAGAGACTACAAATACTAAAGAAGCAACTTCTTCTATTGATGTTATTAGACAAGGAAGAATAGACAAAGCGCAAACATTACGTGAACAAGGAATTAATCCATATCCATATAAGTTCGAAAAGACAGCGTCAGCGAAAGAGCTTCAAGAAAAGTATAAAAATCTTGCAGAAGGTGAAGAAACAGAAGATAGATACAAAGTTGCTGGTCGTGTTATGGCGATTAGAAACTCAGGCATGTTTATCGATTTGATGGATGATACAGGAAAAATCCAAATTTTTTCACACAAACAAAATATTGATCCAGAAAAAATTAAACTTTTAAAACTTGTTGATATCGGCGATATTATGGGATTTGAAGGTGATATTAGAAGAACTCCACGTGGTGAGTTAAGTATTAAAGTTGTTGATTTTGAAATTTTAACAAAATCATTAAAACCATTACCAGAAAAATTCCACGGTTTAACAGACGTTGAAACTAAATATCGCCAACGTTATGTTGACTTAATTATCAACGAAGAAACTCGTGATACTTTCAGAAAAAGAAGTTTAATTATCCAAAAAATCAGAGAATACTTAGCAGAAAGAGGCTTTTTAGAAGTTGATACTCCAATTCTTCAAACAGTTGCTTCTGGTGCTAATGCTCGTCCATTCAACACTCACCATAACGCATTAGATATGGATATGACAATGCGTATTGCTTTAGAGTTATACTTAAAACGTTTAATCGTTGGTGGTGTATCTGAAAGAGTTTACGAAATTGGTAAATGTTTCAGAAATGAAGGTATTGATACACGTCATAACCCTGAATTTACTATGATTGAGTTATATCAAGCTTATGCCGACTATAACGATATGATGGAATTAACAGAAAATATGGTTGCACATGTTGCACAAGAAGTTCTTGGAACAACAAAAATTAAATATGGTGAAAATGAAATTGATTTAACTCCACCATGGGATAGAAAAACTATGATTGGTGCTATTCAAGAATATACAGGTGTTGATTTCTTAACTTGTGCAAACCTAGAAGAAGCTATTAAATTAGCTGAAACAATTGATGTTTATGCAGGTGATTGCGATTCTTGGGGTAAAGTAATTGACCAAGTATTTGAAGAAAAAGTTGAACCAAGCTTAATTCAACCTGTTCACATTATTGATTATCCACTAGAAATCTCTCCACTAGCTAAAGTTCATAGAGATAACCCTCGTTTAACAGAACGTTTTGAAACACGCGTAAACGGCTGGGAAATTGCAAATGCATTCTCTGAACTTTCTGATCCAATCGACCAAAGACAAAGATTTGAAGCACAAGCTTTATCTAAGGCAAATGGTGATGAAGAAGCTATGGAAATTGATGAAGATTTCATCGAAGCTTTAGAATATGGTATGCCTCCAACAGGCGGTATGGGTATGGGTATTGACCGTTTAGTTATGTTATTGACAAATTCACAAACTATTCGTGACGTAATTGCATTCCCAACTATGAAACAAAAATAGTATATGGCTAGAAATTATACCCACATTGAAAAATAACTGTTGACTAGTTCTGAAAAACAGCTATAATAAATAGTGTAGGATATAAGGAAAGGGGTTTTATACCATGAATAAAGAAGAATTAGTACAAGAAGTATCAAAAAAAGCAAAAGTTACTCAAAAAGAAGCTGCTGAAGTTTTAAATACAATTATGGCAACAATCGAAAAAACAGTTGCTAAAGGTAAAAAAGTAACATTAGTTGGTTTTGGTACATTCGAAGCTAGAAAAAGAGCTGCTCGTACAGGTCGTAACCCACAAACTGGCGCTGCAATTAAAATTGCTGCTAAAACAGCTCCTGTATTCACAGCTGGTAAAAAATTCAAAGACGTTGTAAACAAAAAGTAGTTGAATTTAAAAAAATTAAACAAAGAAGGCTGATAAGTTATTTATCAGTCTTTTTTGTTTATAATTAATTTATGAATAAAAAAACATTAGAAACACTTGAATTTGATAAAGTATTAAATTACTTGAGCGCACATGCACTAAGCGAACTTGGAGTGCAAAGGTGCTTAGAAGCTAGTGTTTTTGAGGATGTTAATACTATTAAAAAGGAACTTTTGCTTACAACTCAAGCAAGAACTATTTTTAATAATGCAATTAATGTTCCTTTAGAAAACATTTATGATATTGAAAATGCGCTAGAAGATGCAAAAAAGAAACTTCGTTTGAACGAAGAAGAAATTGTTGATATTGCAAGAACTTTGCGTACTTCTAGATTAATGAGAAATTTCCTAGATGATATTTCAAAAGATTATTTTGAACTTTCAGAAATGAGAAGTGCTCTTTTTGCGAATAAAGAGTTAGAAGATAAAATTTTCAATACTTTTACGCCGTCTTTTACTGTTAAAGAAGACGCTAGCCCAGAGTTAAAAAGTTTATATCAAACATTAAGAGATACAAATGCAAATGTCAGAACCTGTGTATCGTCTTTGTTGCAAAATTCTGATTTTACTTCTAATTTGCAAGATACAATTTATACTCAGCGTGATGGTAGAACAGTATTTCAAGTAAAAGCAGAGTGCAAAAATAAAGTTTCTGGTATTGTTCATGATGTTTCTCAAAGTAATCAAACTTTCTTTATTGAGCCTGAAATTTTAGTTGGGTTAAACAATAAAATTAGGGAAGTTGAAGCTCAAATTCATATTGAAATAGAGAGAATTTTAAAAGTTTTATCTAATGAAATTGGTAATTATTTTGAAGAGATAAAAACATCAAATCTTCAATTAGTTGAGTTAGATTTTATTTTCGCAAAGGCGAAGTATTCTGCTTCTTTTGATGGTGTTGCTGCAAAAGTTGTTGATGAGAAGAAAATCAATTTAAAAATGATGAAAAACCCTGTTTTAATAAAGTCTAAAACAGAGATTGTAGAAAATGATTTTTATATTGATTCCAACAAAAACTGTATGGTTATAACAGGTTCAAATACAGGTGGTAAAACAGTTGTGTTAAAAACAGCAGGCTTGTGCACTTTAATGACAAAAGCAGGCTTGCACATTCCTTGTTATGAAGCAGAAATTTATCCATTTAAAAAAGTTTTTGCTGATATTGGTGATGAGCAAAGTATTATTCAAAACCTTTCAACATTTTCATCACATATGACAAATATTGTTAATATAGTAAATCGTGCTGATGATGAAACATTGATTTTGCTTGATGAAGTTGCAGCTGGTACTGATCCAAAAGAGGGTGCTTCTTTGGCTCAATCTATTTTAGAATATTTGCAAAAGAAAGGTTCATTTGTCATTACAACTACTCACTATGGCGAGTTAAAATCATTGGCATACTTAAATAATGGATTTGTTAATGCTTCGGTTGAATTCAATATAAACACACTTCAACCAACATATAAGCTATTAATTGGTATTCCAGGGGCTAGTAATGCTATTTCTATCGGCAAAAATCTTGGTTTAAAAGATGAAATTATTAATAATGCTCGTGATACTTACTTTAACCAAAAAGATAATACTGCAAAGGTTTTAGAGGAATTGCAAAAAACACAACAAGAATTGTCGGATTCTAAAAAAGTTATTGAAGAAAAAGAAGAGAATGTTCGCCGTTTAGAGCAAAGTTTGAATGATAAATTATCTGAAATCAAAAAAGATAAGAAAAAGAATATTCATCTCTACAAGAAAAAATACGAAACTTCACTAGATGAAGCACGTGAAGAAATAAAAGATATTTTAAAACAAATGAGAGAAGAACAATCTGAAAAGATTGCAAGAAGGAGCTTTCAACGCTTAGCTAATATTGAAGTTGCTATGCGTGCTGGCTTCCGCAAAGACGAAGATGAAGTTGCTGAAAAATACACTCCAATTGATTGGGAAAAAGTAAAAATTGGCGACAAAGTTATGATTATGGACTTAAACCAAGAGGTTGTAATCCTTTCGCTTCCTGATAAAAATAAAAATGTTCAAATTCAAATGGGCTTGATGAAAACTAAAATTAAACAAAACAAGCTTGCTGTATTAAATAAAAATTTAATCAAACGTGAAGCAAAAGCAAAAGGAGTTTATAAAACAAACTTTGCAATCGAGCGTCGTTCATTATCTCAAACATTAGATTTGCGCGGATATAGGGTTGAGGAAGCGTTAGATGAAATTGAAGCATATTTAGATAAGGCAAGTTTAGTTAATTTAAGCCCAGTTTATATTATTCACGGTCACGGAACAGGCGCACTAAAACAAGTTATTAGGGATTATTTAATGCACTCACCTTATGTTGCAAAATTCCGCCCAGGCGAAAATGCCGAGGGTGGCGATGGTGTGAGTGTTGTTGACATAAACTAGATACTAATTGTAACTCTAGAGCCTTCTTTGTGGTAATTTCCACCACCACAAATTGTTTCGATAACTTTTAGTAAGAATTCTCTAGGTGCTTCCATCTGGTTGATGTAAAATTCTTGATTTCCTAAATGTCTTATTTTTATTATTGCTTTACCTGTTTTATCAGCTGGAACGTATAATGAAGCTACTTCCATATCTAGAAGTTTTTGTTCTATTTCATCATTATAACCGTGAACTAATTCTGGCAGAGTTCCTTTAATGGCAATAATTCTACCTGTAAATAGTGGTACATCTTTTTCCCTATGAAGTGCTTTTGGTTTATCTTTCATATTTGCAAACAAAGTAATTGAATGCCATAAAATATTCATCATAGCAATGTGTCTTTGTTTATCATATTCATAGTAAATATTTTCAGAAGGGATTCCTCTTGTTGTAAAAGATTGTTTTAAATATTCAACAGTTAATGCCATATTTTCGACCATTTTGTCGAACAATATAGCTGTATTGGCATTTGATTGTTGATATTCAAGGAACTGCTTGTACATATGACTTGATACAAGACCCATTCTCTCTTGAATTACAGACGCTTTTCTTGCCGTTGTTTCTAAATCGTCAAAACTATTGTTCAAAAAATTCCTTCTCTTTCTGATTTTATTTTATTCTAAAATCAATCTTTATGAAACTATTTTAAACTTTTTTATTACAAAAACATATACTTAATTTACATTATCTTGTTTATAAAATATTATAATATATATGAAAATTGTAATTGTTGGTTATGGTGAAATGCTTCAGGCAGTTATATCTGGTGTTTTGAAAACAAAACATCAAGTTGTCGGTGTTTTTAGACACGATAATGTTATGCTTAAGCCGTTTATGTCAAAGCTTATTGATATGCTTAAACCATCAATGGATTATAATTTTGTTAGAACTATGAAACTTTACGATATTAAGGCTAGTAGTGTTAATTCAGCTGAATTTAGGGAAGAATTAAAAAAATTAAAAGCTGATGTTATTATTGTTGCTTCTTGGAGCGAAAAATTCTCTATGCAGACAATAAATTCTGTTAAATTTGGTTGCGTAAATGTTCATCCCGCTTTGCTTCCTAAATATAGAGGTCCAAACCCTTATATTCACGTTATTTTGAATCAAGAGCAAAGAAGCGGAGTTACCTTCCATTTGATGGATGTTAATTATGATACTGGTGCGATAGTTCATCAATCTGCAACTGCAGTACTTCCGAATGATACTGGTATGTCTTTAAAATTAAGATGTTGTGATTTGGCATATTATGAAATTCAAATCTTCCTGAATAATTTTAAGGAAAAAATGTCAAATCCAATCAGTCAAAACGAAAAAGAGGCTACTTATCAATCTCAGTTCCCACTTGCTGATTGTATTATAGATTTTGAAAAAGAAACAGCTGATGAAATAGATAGGAAAATAAGAGCATTGACTCCTTGGGCAAAAACTTTTATTCCTCATAAGAATCAGTTTTTTGAGTTTGAAAATCATAAGGTATATCATAAACCTTCTGATAAAGATGCTGCGCAAATTATTAGAATTACACAAAATTCCGTTTTTATTGTTTGTGCAGATAAAAATGTAATAGAATTTTCTGGATTAAAATTAAAATCGCCATTACATAGTATGTTTACAAGCTTGTATTTGCATAAATTTTTAAAAGTTAATTCTAAAGCAATTTAATGTTGTATAATAAGTAAAAAATAGACGGGATATTTAATATGTTAGACTTACATGCACTTTATGAAATTATAACTTTTGCTATTGGTGATACAAAAGCAGGTTCTAAAATGGGGAAATTACAGGTTAAAAACCTTGATAATGGGACTGTTTTAAATTGTATTTTATGGGAAGAAACACTTAATAGATTAGATTCTAAATTATTTAGAACAAATAATCATATCAGAATTAATGCAGGAACTTACAATGAAAAATATAATAATTGTTTAGTTTCAGATATTTCACTTGTTAAAGAAGCAAAACTTGGTTTGGATGAAGAACAAAGAGAAGAAATTTTTGCTAAAATAATGGGCTTTGTTAATGAAATTCAAGATAAAAAATTGTCAGAATTTGTTGCTGGTCTTTTATTTGAGTATGAAAAAGAATTTAAAGTGACTCCTGCAGCAAAATTAATGCATCATAACTATATTGGTGGTTTGTTAGAACATACTTATGAATGTTTGGATATTGCTAAAACAGTTCTTACAAAATGCAATGATAAAATTAGCCCAGATATTGTTTATGCTGCTTGTATTCTTCACGATTTTGGAAAAATTTTTGAATATGTTGTAGATTTGGAAACTGGTCTAATAGAATACAATGAAGAATTTCGTAAAGATTGGAGAACACACTCTCAATGGGGATTTTCTATCTGTATGAATAACGGATTTAAAGAAATAGCAAAAATGATTGCAGCACATCACGGTAGAACCGATTGGGGTGCACTTATCGATTTAAATGAAAAAGATGCAGAACCATATATGTATATTATTCATCATATTGATGACTTATCTGCAAAATTTGGTAAAATTTCAATATCAGATATTGGCTAGGGGGTAAAAATGAAAAGATTACTTTCTTCATTATTAGCATTGATAATTGTTTTTGCAATGGGAACAACATATTCATATGCTGCAATTTCAAATAAGCAAATAAATGCAAATATAAAAACAAAAAAAGTTCCTGCTGGAACACAAATTAAATTGAAAGTTTTAAATCCAATAAGCTCTGCAAAGGCAGCAGTCGGCGACCAATTTGATTTGATGGTGATGGAAAATATTCTGGTAAATAATTCTGTTGTTATTCCTCAAGGCAGTGTTGTAAGGGGCTCTTTGGAAGAAGTACACGCATCAAAAATGCTTTATAAGGGTGGGGCAATTCGTTTGTATTTTGATCACATTGTAAGTGCAACAGGAAAACAAGTTCCTTTTTATGCTGGTGTTGCAAATAATGCAAATACTACAATTGATGGTGCATTAAGTACAAAAACAAATTATATGACAGCACTAACTAAAACAGCGGAAACAACAAAAAGTATAGTTACAACTCCTACAACTTGGGCTTGGGAAAAAGGAGAAGAACTTGGTAATGGAAGTGCAAAATACGTGTTTGCTCCTGTTACTGCTATTGTAAGTGCTCCATTTGCTGGTATTTATTTTATTGGTGATGCTATTGCTGATGTATTTAAAAAAGGAAAAGACTTTAGCATTAATCAGGGTGAAACAATTGAAGTTCAGTTGTTAAAACCATTAGACATGCCGGTATACTAATATGCATTTTGCAGATATAGAATTTATTATAAAAAATTTATATGGAATTGTTGTGCAATCAAGAGAAAAAAAGATTGCACAACTTTTAACAAGAAACGCTTTAAAACTTGCAACGGTCGAGTCTTGCACTGGTGGGCTTATAAGTTCAAGAATGACAGATGTTTCTGGTTCTAGTGTTTATATTCATCAAAATCTTGTGACTTATGCAAACGAAGCTAAGGTTCAAATGCTTGGAGTTAACAGAAATACTATTGAAAAATATGGTGTTGTAAGTGAACAAGTTGCACTTGAAATGGTAAAAGGAATGCTTGAACGCTATAATTGTGGAGTTGCGATGTCTACAACAGGAATTGCAGGGCCACTTGGTGCAACAGAAGAAAAACCAGTTGGGTTAATTTACATTGGAATTGGTAATGATAAGGTTCAAAAATCATATAAATTTGAGGCAAATCCTAAAATTTCACGAAGATTGATGAAGTATGCTTTTTCTAATAAAGCTTTTGAACTATTAATAAATTTTTTGGAAGAGAACTACTAATTTTTTTCAATATTATTCAGAGCGTATTCAATGCATTGAACAATTAATTCATTACGACTAATATCTACTTTAGCAGATAGAGAATCTATTGCTTGCAATGTAGAAGTGTCTAACCTTATACTTATTACTTGTTTTTCTTGTTTTATAGGTTTAAATTCGTTCATAATGTTACCTAATAACATTGTATTTAAATTAAAGTATTTTATAAATATTCAATAAACGAATACAATATGTATTCATTTATTGAAGCGATTATGTTATTGTTTTTATGTAGAATTGGAGTTTAAGGACGTAATGACCCCGATAATATCTGTAATTGTGACAACATATAATCAGGAAAAATATATTGCTGAGGCAATCGATGGTATTTTGATTCAAAAAGGTTGCCCAAGCTTTGAAATTATTATTGGTAATGATTGTTCAACTGATTTAACTGCTGAAGTTATTCAAGAGTATAAAAACAAGTATCCAGAATTAATTAAGGTTTTACCTAGAACAAAAAATCTTGGTATGCAAATGAATTTAAAAGATTGCATAGAAAATTGTAGTGGTGATTATATTGCAATTTGCGAAGGAGATGATTATTGGATTGATTGTTATAAACTAAAAAAACAGTATGAATTGTTGAAAAATTCAAAAGAAGCATCTTTCTGTTTTAATGATATTTATATAAAAGATGAAATATCTAAAAATGGAAAATTAAAAAGACACTTGAAATCATCTAAAAAAAAATTAACCTCTGTTATAACATTTGAAAATTTAGTT
The DNA here is from genome assembly GCA_017396025.1 of bacterium. Lineage (GTDB taxonomy): Bacteria > Cyanobacteriota > Vampirovibrionia > Gastranaerophilales > Gastranaerophilaceae > Avigastranaerophilus. The sequence continues at coordinate 11,315 of JAFQNF010000047.1, read as the reverse complement.
GAGTATCAAAATCCGGTTGCTAATTTTTCCTGTTGTATGTATAAAAAAGAAGCAATGAAATTAATTCCCGATTCTTTTTATCAGACTAAAGCTGCTGATTTCTTATTTAATATGTATCTGTTGGACCATTCTATTGGTATTTTTTTAAAGGATATTTGTAGTGTATATAGAATTAATCAAAATAGTATTTATGCAAGTATTGAAAATGAACAAAAAATATTAAATAGAATTTCTGCAATTTTATATCATAATGAAATTTTCAAAAATAAATATAAAAAGAGTTTCTATATTTTGCTAAGAAAAACAATCAGAGGTTTATTTAAAGAAAGAATAATTTTTTCTATTTTATTACCGTTTTCTGGGGAAAAAATTAGTCTTATTAAATCTGAGTTTTAATAATTTTTATGCTCAAAATAATAAAGTCTATTAAATGGCCAAAAAATAGCTTTTGCTCTGCCAATAAATCTATTTTCTTTTAATACGCCCCAATATCTTGAGTCTGATGAATGACCACGATTATCACCCATCATAAAGTATTCATCTTCGCCAAGCACCATTGGTCCACAAAGCATATCATTGGTACATAATGGATATTCAAATCTATCCATAATATATGGTTCATCTAGTGGCTTATCGTTAATCAAAACATCTGTTGAACCGTCTTCGTTATGGATAACTTCAAATTTTTCCCCTGGAAGTGCTATTACTCTTTTTATAAATGCAGTATCCTTACAGAAAAATCCTGTTAATCTTGAAAATACAGAAATTGGGTCTGTTTTTAATTTCGTTTCTGGCGGATAAAAAATCATAACATCACCACGGTTTGGCGTTGTGAAAAATCTAGAAACTCTTTCTACAAAAACTCTATCGCCCTCAATTAATGTTGGTTTCATTGAAGCAGAAGGAATCCAACGTACTTCACAAATAAAAAATCTTATTATAATTAAAGCTACGACTACAAAAACTATTGTATCAATGGTTTCTTTTATTGTTTCTTTTTTCATTAAACCGCCTTATATAAATTTTCACATATAGTGATTAATTCTTGTTTATATTGATTATCCTTTATACATTCTAATGAGGCAATAGCCTTAGTTGCATATTCTTTTATTAATTCTATTGTTTTTTCTTTTATTTCTGGTTTTTGGACTTGTTTTATTATTTCTTCTTCTGATAAATTAGCAACCTCTTTAGCTAAAAGAATAACTGGTGCAGTATAAATTTTATTATGAATATCGCTTAAACTTGGTTTTGATAAATCTGTTTCTAAAATGTTTATTAAGTCATCACGTATTTGAAAGGCAATGCCAAAGTTTAGTGCAAAATTTTCAGCATCTTCAAATTTACTGTTTGTAATTTTTGCAAGTGATTTTAAAGATGCCATAAATAATTCAGCTGTTTTATTTTTAGATTTTTCTATATATTCATTTATTGTAGGAATTTTGCCTAAGGTAAAATGTTGGTTTATTTCTCCTTCGCACATATGTTTTAATGAATTTGCAAAAATATCAAAGCAATCTATGTTATTACATTTTGTGAGAGATTGCATTGCAAGTGAAAGAAGATAATCACCAGCAAGTACACTTAAATTATTGCCAAGTTTTTGATTAAGGCTTAAATTCCCCCTTCTAATTTTTGCATTATCAATAATATCATCGTGTATTAATGTTGAATTGTGCAAAAGTTCTGTACAAATAGCAAGATTTATTATGTTTTCAGATACTTCAATTTCTAGTGCTTTTGCATATAAAAAAATTATTTTAGGTCTTAATTTTTTTGATTTAGAAAAAATAAAGTCTTTAATATCTTGCAAAATCTCATTATGTCTTAGCTCTAAGCATTTAGACATAGCTGCATCAAATTTAATTATTTCTTGTTCAATAATTTTCAAAATAGAAAAATCCTCTATAATTATTTTAATATAAAACTGGCAAAATAAATCATGTTTGGATTTTATGCTATTAAGAAAGAGAGCGCAATGAACATATTAGCTAATTTTGATAACCTTGTAAAATCAGTTGAAGTTAAACCTGTAAAAAAAGAAGAAACTCCTAAAGTGGAGTATAAACCAGACTTATTAGATATTGCGAGTGAAAAAATAATAAATAATCGCGATATAACAGATACTGTTACCATGCCACGAGCAATTTTTAAGGGCTATTTATGTTTTACTGCTGGGACTGCAATTAATGCTATTGGTGGAATGCTAAAAAATGATATAGCAAAGAAAACATTAGGAATTGCAGGAAGCTTAATCTCAATACTTGGTACTTTTAATTTTGTAAAACCTTTCTTGATAAAGGATAAAAATTCAAGCGAAATGGGAAAATAAAATATCGTAACTAGAGAAAGGTGCTGATTACGATGAAAAATTTTGGTTGGTTAGTTTTACTTGGTATTTTGTATTATGGCTGGCAAGCTGGCTGGTTTGATGCGATTATTGACTATTTTTCAGAATCTTCAAGAGCAGCAAGAGAAGAACGTGTAATTGAACATGAAGATGGTAGTATTACTACTGTTAAATATAGAAATGTGTTTGATGTTTTAACATCTGGAAAAAATTAAAAAAAGTACTTGAAATAAAAAATTGTGCATGTATAATAAAACACATAAAGGATGCGAGAGTAATTCAGTGGTAGAATGCTTCCTTGCCAAGGAAGATGTCGCGAGTTCGAGCCTCGTCTCTCGCTCCATTTAACTAGAGGAGCCCAAGAGCTTCTTTTTTTATGTCAAAAATTAATATTTGTTGAACTAAAGCGTAATCAATGAACATTTTTAAACATTTGTTTTTATAAATGTTTATTACTATCTATATTAAATTTTCCATTTTTAACGCATTCGCAAAAATAATTCCATTTTCTTGTTCTTATTGATGGAGAAATTAAACTTTCCTTCCAAACGGGACAATAATCAAATTCATTGTAGCCTAGAACTTTTATTCCATATTCTTCGCAGTTTTGTTCGACGATACTATTTCTCATAAGTCCAAAATTACCTGGAGATATTGTTACGTAGTCTTTTACGGTATTTAAGAATTCAATTGTTTCATTATATTCATCCATTGTTTCAGTTGGGAAATTAACTATAATTCCTGCCATACTGCTTATTCCAATCTCATGGCAATCCTTTAATATTCTTGAAACATTTTCTAATTTTATTCCTTTATTCATTTTTTCAAGAACGCTTTGGCTTCCGGATTCAAGTCCCCAATAAATGCTTCTAAGTCCAGATTTATATAATTTTTCTAATAGTTCTCTTGTGAATTCTTTTTCAAATCTTCCAAAGATAGAATAACAAATATTTAAATTTTCTTTATTCATTTCATCTGCTAATTTATCAAGGTAATTTGGATGTATAGCATCATCTTGAAATTGAAACCAACTTTTTAAATTATATTTTTCTTTTAACTTTTTAATATCGGCTACGGCTTTTTCTGGGGTTTTAATTGAGTATTTCCCGTATTTTGGACCAAGAGCGCAAAATGTGCATTTTCCCCAATAACAACCTTTTGAAATCATAATAGATGTACTTGGCATTTCTACTAAATATTCATTAAAATTAATCCCATTGAATGAAGGAGGATGAACATTATTCATTTGAGTTATCGCAATTGTTGGATTAGATATTATATCTTTCTTGTTTTTGTATATTAGTCCAGATACATTTTCTTTGTTTTCAGTTTTTTCTAAAGTTTTTACTAATTTTACAATAGATTCTTCACCGTCTCCAAGGAGTACAGAATCACAGAAAATATCAAGAATTTCAGGATTGTTTAGTATGTTTTCTTCTTTTAGAAAATTTCCGCCGATTGTTATATGTGATTTTGTCTTTTCTTTTAACAATCGAGCTAACGTAAACGCTGGTATAATTGTTCCTGGAAATGGAATTGTTATTCCTATAAAATCAATTTTTTTGTTTTTTATTTCTTTTATTACATCTTCAAAGAAAGAAATGAAAATATTATTTTCTTTGTCATAGCTCATTTCTTTAATTTTTTTGTAATTGTATGTATGTCCACTAAAACAATGTTCAAATCCATCTAATCTTGTTAGATTTAATTTTTTGTGAGGTAAAGAGATGAACTTTAAAGTTTCTTCAAGTATTTCTTTTGCCTTGTAGTACTCTTCATCTTTTATAGTTTCAACTTTGTATCTTGCAATTGCTTTTTCAATATTGTCGAGTAGAAAACTTACGTGAAAATTATCATATTCAATATTTTTTTTATTAAGTAATTTTTTAGTTTTTAATATGTACTCTTTTGTCAAGATTGTTCTAAAAAAACGAATATTTAAATCTAAATTTTCTGCTTCGTAACTATTGCTTTCTAATTGTCCAGTAAGAATTGGTGTTGCTGGATAAAAGTTTGTTGGTTCTAATAATGGTGGTATTATCAAAAGACATTTTGGTTTTTTGTTTTTATTTAATTTTGAAATTATATTTGAAAACAATGTAATACTCCTTATAAAATTTTTAATTTATCTCTTTTATTTGTATATTTTCTATTAAGTTAATGTCGCCATTATAGCCAGTATCATGGTTTGAATATGTTAAATAATAAGAACTAAAATCATTTCTTATTGAGGCAATGTAATTTTGGTTTTCGATGATTGTTTGTTCTCGTTTTATAATTACACCATTTTTGATATGAACTCTTTCTCCATACATAACAGTTGGATCATATGTCACCCAACCATATTCATCAAAATAAACTTCAACCCAAGTATGTTTTGTATCTGCTTTTCTTGCAATATTTCCAGAAACAATTCTTGCTGGTATTTTTTTTGCACGGCATAAGGCAACCATAGCTGCGGCAAATTCTCCGCATTTCCCTCTTCCTGCTTTTAATGCAAGAACAGCACTTGGAGTGCTTGCTCCATGATTGTAGTGTATATTCTTTTTAACATATTCAAAAATATTATTTACTACTTCTTCTTTTGAATTTCCTGTTATTTTACTAGCAAGATTTTTTATGTAAGGATTATTAATTTCAATGCCTTTTTCAGGGAGAAGATATCTTTTTATGTCATCTTCTTTTTCAAAATTTTTGTTTGTACGTTTTGCTTTTTTTATATCGTATCTATTTAAGCTTGCTGTACCATTAATTGTAATAATGTTATTGCCAGTTTTTAAGTTGCTATATTTATATTCTGCAATTGTATTTCCATCTGCTTCATATATTCTGTTTGGGTTTGGTGAAATTTTAAAGTTGGTAATATATTGTTTGCCTGCTTCATTGTTTTGGATTGGAAGTTTAAATGTTGCTTTATCAACTTTTCCATTAACTTTCAAATTATATTGAATTTTGTATTCGTACTTTTTGTAGTTTTTTGGTGCAATGTTTTTTTGTGTTTGAGATGTAAGTTTTGAAATATCAATGTCTTCTGTTCCTATGTTTTGTTTGAAATATGCATCACGATTTATAGGATCAGAATTTTCTGTTGGTGTTCCTGCAGAATATAAGAAGAAAAATCCTCCAACTACGGCAATAAAAACTAAAATCTGAAATAATGTTTTCATAATTAAAAATTATATCAGAATATAAAATCTTTTGCTATTTGTTGCATTTGCAACGGTTATTTGTAGTCCCAACAATGTATTTGTCCACAGTATCTACAAACGGCATGGTTATTCATAAATCCAAGATCTGGAATGAATGTGTAACCATCAACTGTAATTTGAATATCACCACTTTTTGTATTGCTGATATCAAATGTTTTAGACCCCTTGTAGCTTGGACTGAACATCAATTCAAACTTATCTACCGAGTTGCATTTCCTGCACTTGAACATATCCCGAATTAATTTCCTTTTTTACTCGTTGCTCTCTTAACTATTTCATCGGTATTTTTTGAATTTTCTTTAATTTTGTCTGAATCGTACAATTTGTATAGTTCTGTGAAACAGCAACATCTGAAAGGAAGTGTAAAACCTATAACTAAGAATCCAAGCATGCCAGAAAACATCATCATTCCTAGTTCTGTAGCGTTTGTATTTGTGTTTACATTAGATAAAATTGTATTAATTTCATTAATTGGAAGTAATGTTGCAAAAATTTCTAGTCTTGTAACTGCAAAAGTTGTTAGTGAAATTTTTTCGCAAACCCAAGTAAATAATTCAGGTAAGAACCAGTATGTTGATATCCAGCATAAAATTAACATTAATATTGTTGGTATAACATTACCTTTTACTAGTTCAAAACTTCTAAATAAAGCTTTTGGTGCAGAAATATCACCTTCTAGTGCTAATACTTGAAAACTTAAACATAACCAAATTAAAATTGGTGGAAAAACAGTTGCTAGTGTTACTAAAAACAACAACACAATATAGTTAAGAAGTTTTCGTTTTATTACGTTAGTATTTGCTTCAAAGTCTATAGTTTTTGATTTTTTACCTTTTGGCGCTGTAAAAAAAAGTATATTTAAAGATGCAAAAGCTATAATGTAGTCGAAAAATGCTTTTATAAATACTAAAAACAAAGGTGCCAAAAGAACAAAAAATGTTGTTAAAAGATTTTTGTCTTGGCTAAAGAAAGAATTTATAGCTTTTATATCTTCTACATTTTTAACGAAGAAGTATGTTGCAGTGAAAATTAAAATCAAACTAATTAATTGCCCAAAAATAGGAAAAGAAAGGTGTTTTGCACATTGATCAAGATATAAAAAATAAATTTTTATACTTGAAAAGAAAATTTGAAAAACCCCTATGAACTTGTTTGCTTTTTTTCTAGCCATACTTCCTCTTTTTTGTATTTTATATTAGCATATATATTATGAGAAAAGAAGAATTAAAAAAATTATTATCTTCGTTTGGCGAGGAAGACTATTTTAAAAGTGTTGATTTGCACATTCACTCTAATGAATCAGATGGTAAATTATCTCCAAATGAAATTGTAAATCAGGCTCAAAAAAAAGGTTTGAAATATATTTCAATTTCTGATCACAATACAATTGACGCATATCTTTCAACAAATGTTTTGCGTGAAGAAATGGTTATTCCTGCTGTTGAATTTGATTGTTTTTATAAAAGTGTTTTGGTTCATATCTTAGGCTATGGTATTGATATTGACAACAAAGAATTAAAAACTTTATATGCAACAAATAAAAAAGCTTGTAAACATAACATTTTTAGGCTTTTTGCTCTTCGTGATCCAAAAGAGGTTATTGAAAAAATTAATAATGCAGGTGGTATTGCTGTTTTGGCTCATCCTTGTTGTTATTGGACTCTTGATTTAGATGAGTTTGTTGCTTCATTTGTCAAAATGGGTATAGAAGGAATTGAAGTTTTTTATCCATATAATGGAATGAGAAGCGTTGTTAAATTCCACTCTCGTAATAAAGTTGCATATATTGCTGACAAATATGGTTTGATTATGACTGGTGGGACAGACTCTCACGGAAGAAAATTATTATAATTCATTTGTAATTTTATCAAGGTAATTTTTTATACCTTTGGTAATTAAAAGATTTTCTTCTTTATGGCAAAAATCATCTAGAATTGTTATACCTGTGCCTTTTTCACCTTTTTGTATGTATAATAATCCTAAAAGAACTTCATTAAGTGGCGAATCATTTTTTGAATGATAATATTTTATTTTCTCATCTAATATTTTTAAATTTTTATAGTTTTCTGCAAGTTTTAAATAATAGTCAAAACATAATACATTTAGACTTATTGCTTTTTCAAAACAAGGTCGAGCTAAGTTGTGGTACCCAATTTTTTCGTAAGTTTTTCCTAAGTTTACGTAATAAATGGCAGAAGCTTGAGAATTTGGGCTTAAATCAATTGCTATTTGAAATTCTTTTATTGCGCCAAAATAATAATTTTCTTCTAAGTACATTAAACCTTGATTATTATGACGATAAGCATTGTTCTGTGCTTTTATTTCGTGGTCACAATTGGCAAATGTTGGTGAAAATATTATTATAAAAAAAAGTATTAAAGCTTTTTTTATAGGCAAATTTCAAGTCCTTCTTTTGCGAAAAAGTAATTACTATTTCTGTTATTAAATAAATTTTCTAGAGTTGTCAACTTTTCATCATTGTATGATGGATCAAAATGATAAAATGCTAATTTTTTAACATTTGCAGCATTTGCTGTTTCGAATGCCATATTAAATGTTGAGTGTCCAAAGCCTTGTCTAGGCGCAACTGTAGATAAGTAATCTTCTGTTGTATATTGGCTATCATGAATTAGTAAGTCTGTATCTTTTGCAAATAATTCAAGCTTTTTAGATCCTCCAGAATAACATTCTGTGTCAGTTGCGTAAACTATACTTTTATCTTTATATGCAATTTTAAAACACATTACACCGTAATTTGGATGAGAATTTGATTTCATAAATGAAATTACAACTTCATCTTTTTGAGGGGTAATTTCACTACCTTCAATTATTCTTTTTATGATTGGACCATCATCATTATTGTTTAATATTACAACATCAGTTTCTGTAATATCAGCAAAGCTTAGGTCGGCAGTAATATCATATAAATTTATTGGGAATGATTTACCATAAATAAGCTCTGATAATGTTTCATCAAGTCTTGTATCAAATCCACTATAACCAAACATTGAAAATTGTGTATTTAGAACATTGATAGGCTTAAAGAAATTTAAGCCTTGAATATGATCTTGGTGAACGTGACTTAAAAGAACGGTCACTTTCATTGGTGTTCTTTCTAATACATTTTCTGCTGAAGAAATATATTCTTTGAAAAGTTTATCACCAAGCGGGATAATACCGGTTCCACCGTCTAAGATGATTCTGTGATTACCAGCAATAACTTCAACACAAGAAGTGTTGCCACCATATTTAAGAAAATCTTTGTTTACAACAGGGTAAGAGCCTCTTACACCCCAGAATTTTACTTTGAAATCATTTTTATTTTTCATAGAATCCTCTTATTTTTTATCAATTACAATTGTTGTATCTCTATCACTTTGTTTTCCGTAATATCTTGCACCACCAAGCGTTAATATTCTTGTTTTTGCTTGTAAATCTTTCAAATTTGTTTCCATAAATTTGAAATTAAAAATTACTTTATTTCTTTTATTATCAATTTCAACGATTCTAAAAGAATTTGGATAACCAGCTAGTGCTGGAGTTGATACATGTAAAATATTCCCTCTTTTGCGAATTTTAGTCATGTGATAATGACCAGAAAAAATTGCTATTGGCATTTCATACTTATCTAGTACGGTTTTAAATTCATTTGCGTTTAAAATTTCGTGTTTTGGAGAATCAAATGGGGTTAATAGTGGAAAGTGAATGAACAATAAAACAACATCATTTTTTGCTTTTGAAAGAGTGTTATCAAGCCATTTTAGTTGTTCATCAGGAATAATTCCATTTGAAGAAATCCCTTGATTTTTTGCTCCATCCATAACAATTATGCGGTAACCACCTTTGTATTTGAATGAGTAGTAAGTTTTGTCAAAAGTATTATTAGGATTTTTTTCATTTAAAATTTTTAGTAGATTTGTTTTTGTTAAATATCCATCTGTAGTTGTGTCGTGGTTTCCTAATACAAAATACCAAGGGTAATCAAGCGTATTTAAAACATCAACAACTCCAATCAAAGATTCTTTATTTGGTTTGTCTATGGCATCGCCTGTAACCATTACAAAATCAATATTTTTTTCATTATTAATTTGCGAAATAGCATCTTCTAATAATGGTTTTGTTTTCGATAAGAGTTTATAGCTATTGTCTTCTCTAACTGTTGAATAATGAATATCAGATAATTGAGCAAATTTTATTGTTCTAGAAAATGAAGGTTGGTCACTTATAAAAAATAAAATTGTGACTACAAATAAGATATATAAACAGTCTTTGAGTAATTTTTTCATATTTAAATTATATCAGATAACGTTAAATATCTCAAAAATATTGTTTTAATGCGAAAAAACATTTAAACTGATTATTATGGCTAGTGAAGTTAAAGTTAAAAATATATTATCTTGTTTATTAATTGTTTTGGTTCTTATCTTTTTGTTTGATGTTGTTGTGAAACCATATGAAAGATTTAATTTCAATTTTATAAATAAATTTATAGAAAAAACTCGTCAATCACAAGATATAGCACCTGATAGATTGTTTATTAATGCATGGAGAATGGCTAAAATAGAGTATGTTGACAAATCTATGAATAACCAAGATTGGTACAGATGGCGTTCAAGATATGTTAAACAAATAAAAACAATTGATGACGCTAATGTAGCTATAAATACAATGTTGGCTAGTTTAAACGATCCATATACAAAATTTTTAAAATCAAAATCTTTTTCTGAACAAAAGATAATTTTAGATTCTAAAATTACAGGTGTTGGCGTGATGTTTAATAAATCTGGTGATGAAATAGTCGTTAATCACGTTTTGAAAAATTCGCCTGCTCAATCACAACACATTATGCCAGGGGATTCCATTGTTAGTATTAATAATAAATTAGTTAAGGATATGACAAGTGATGAACTTCATTCATATATTGAGTCTGCAAAAGAAAAAGAAGTAAAATTTGTCATTAAAAGAGGAGATGAAATTATAGTAAAAGATTTGGAAAAAAAGGAAATTCCAATTGATACTATGGATTATCGGATTACAAAGGATAATATTGGCATTATTTATCTTGCTAATGTAATGGGTGAAAAAGCTGTTAGTGATTTTGCAAATATTTTATTAAAAACAAATAACACAAAAGGAATAATAATTGATTTAAGAAACAATTATGGTGGAATACTTGCTAATGCAGTTTTAATGGCAGATTTCATGATTTTAGATGAAGAAAAAATACTTCGACTTGATACAAGAAGTAGTAATTCTTTAGATGTTTATGCTGATGATGGTGTTATTTTTAAGAAGAAACCTATTGTTATACTTATAAATAGCAAAACGGCAAGTGCTGCAGAAATATTAGCTGGTGCTTTGAAATGCAGTGCTGGTGCAATTTTGGTTGGTGAAAATACTTTTGGTAAAAATTCTATTCAACAAGTCATTCCTATGACAAATTCAACAGGTATGATGTTAACATCTGCTAAATATATTCTTCCGGATGGCGCTGATATTCATAATAAAGGTATTAAGCCTGATTATATTATTAAAAGTGAAGATGCAATGAAAGAAGCTTTAAAATTAATCAATCAGGTAGTGAAAAAAGAAAAATAAAATGTTATAATAAAATAGCTCTATGCGGGTATTTATTTTGTTCCTACATCTTGATTAATAGGGAAAGTTGACTCTAATAACATTGAAGTAGACCTGCCAAGTAGCAGGAAACGGATGTGTTAAGGCGCTTACCCACCTGTGGAGCTTTCACAGGTAAC
>JAFQNF010000046.1 GCA_017396025.1 bacterium | reverse complement strand
TCCAAAGTGGATGTTGGAAGAAATCGCAAAAGAGCTTGATGAAATCCCAAGATTTTATACTGCTGATATTTTTAGACAATGCGTGAATGCCTTAAAATCAAAACCACAGATGATTATCGTTGATGAAATTGATTATTTGCTTGCCGATTTTAGAACGATTGAAACTTTGCGGGATTTGCACGACGAAACAGGAGTCCTGATAGTTTTGGTTGGGATGCAACTTGCGAAACATAAACTCAAAAAGCATACGCATTTATTTGATAGAATCTCCGAAATCTACAATTTTACAGAATTTGAATACGCAGATATTAAACAAATTATCGAAGAAATTTCAGAGGTCGAAATTACAAAAGAGGTAATACATCTAATTCATAACAAGGCAAAAAGTTTCAGACAAATTGTAAAAAGTATAGATGTTTTAGAAAAAGTCGCACAAGCAAATGAATTTACTCAGATAGATGAAAATATAGCAAAGGAGGTGTTAAATGGATAAAATTTTGAAAATAGCCAAGAGGCTTAAAGTATTTACCCCTGAAGATATTGTTATGTTCTGTGAAATTGATTCCGATGTTGCTAGAAAATTTTTGCAAGAGTCGGAAAATATAAAGCCTGTAGGAAACAAATTTGAATATGTGGAATCAGTAAAAACGGAAGAAAAATTCAAAATTGTTGATAAAAATATTGAATGCAAAAATTCTGATATCACAGTTGTTCAAGCTTGTGAAATGTTTTTAGATTTAAAACAACAAACACTTACAGAGCAATCTTTTCAAGCATATAAAACATTTATCTATTCAAAAATAATTCCGTATTTTAAAGACTTTTTGCTTAAAGATATAACTACTCAGGATGCGCATAATTTCAAAAAATATTTACAAGAAAATAAAGTTTCAGAACCTAGAATTAAAAATATCTTAGCTTTGCTAAATCAAATAATTAGATATTTTCAAAATAAAGGCTATATTGACAAAACTTGCATTTTTGAAGTAAAAAGAATTGCTGATATACCTAAAAGAGAAAAACAAATTCTAACTCCAGAACAAATGGCGCAACTTTTTAGAATCCTTAAAAAGAAGTACTCATATATGCTTCCAATTGTTCAAAAAATGAACACACTAAAACAGCCTTTGAACACCATTTTAACAGGTAGTGAACAACAAAAGAAATCCCTTAAAAGAAAAATTAGAAAAGATTTTAACAAAATAAAACAAGGGATGGGATTGGAAAATTATAAGCTTGATGATTTGAGATATTGCAATAAAATTGACAATTAGATAAAAATAATATATTATTAGGTCATATTAGGTCTAATTAGGTATTGTTATGTTAGAAAATCTAGATATTAAAATCAATAATCAAATACTATCAATAATTTCAGAAATTGACGAGTTTAAAGGCTCTTGGAAATTATTAGGCAAAATGGCTCCAGAAAAGTTAAGAGCTTTAAAAAAAGTTGCAACAATTGAAAGTGTTGGATCTTCAAATCGCATTGAAGGAAATAAGCTAACAGATAAACAGGTAGAAGAATTATTATCTCGTATAAAAAAGCAATCTTTTGCAAATAGAGATGAAGAAGAGGTTGCCGGTTATGCAAAACTTGCAGATACAATTTTTGAAGATTGGGAAGTTATTCCACTATCGGAAAACTATATAAAACAGCTACATAAAATTTTGTTAGAATATTCCTCTAAAGATGAAAAGCATAAGGGCGAATATAAAAAAATATCAAATGCTGTTGCAGCATATGATAGCGAAGGTAAAGAGTTAGGAGTTGTTTTTGAAACAGCAACTCCGTTTGAAACACCTTTAAAAATGCAAGAATTAATTGATTGGACTAATAAGAATTTGTCGGATAGATATTATCATCCGTTAATTGTTATTGGAATCTTTATTGTAAATTTTCTTGCAATTCACCCATTCCAAGATGGAAATGGTAGACTATCTCGGGCTTTAACAAATCTTTTACTATTAAAATCTGGCTATGCTTATGTTCCTTATAGTTCAACAGAGTCTATAATAGAAGATAATAAAGAAGGATACTATAGAGCCCTAAGACAAACTCAAACAACTTTAAGCAAAGAACCAAATTATGAACCTTGGTTAATGTTTTTCTTAAAGACTTTACAAAAACAGAAAATAAGACTTGAATACAAAATAGAACATGCAAATACCTCTGTTCAAACAAATTTGGATTTGCCTGAAATTTCAGCGAAAATCATGGGAGTTTTTGAATCAAAAGACAGAGCAACGATATCTGAACTGGCCGAATTAACAGATACAAACATTAATACTATTAAAAAACACCTAGCGAACTTGGTTGAAAATAATTACCTAGTAAAACACGGAAAAACTCGTGGTGCTTGGTATACGAAAAACTGATTTTGTAAACATATAATAATTAATTCAGGAGGTTTTTTGTCAAAATCATATAATAATATGGATGAAGTTTTTGAACAAATATTTGGGTATATGCCGAGTAAAAAGGGTAAGGGTTTTGAATTAATAGCAGGGGCTGTATTAAAAATTATAAATGAGGCAAAAGACGTAACCCATGATGTCAAAAAAAGTGGACTATATAGTCCAGACTTGTATCAAATAGATATATTAGTAGATGACAATGAAGAGTCTTTATTTGTTGAAGCAAAAGATTATAGTGAACGAAATAGTAAAACTGGACGTGCTGATGCACAAAAACTCGCAGGGGCATTAAATAATCTTGATATTGATAAGGGAATTTTAGTTTCTTCGACAGGTTTTACTAAACCAACAATACAGTATTCACAATCAACAAAACTAAATTCAAAAGCAAAAGAAATCAACTTATGTCTAATACGACCTGTTAATGATCAAGATACGGAAAATTTGTTTTTTGAATTTGCTATGGATGCTACTTTTCAAATGTTAGATCACTCTAAGTCTAAAACTAAAATAATATTAGAACAAGAGAGTTTAGATAAAGCAATAGCAACATTAAAAGAAAAAGAGATAAAACCTGGGTTACACGAAGCAAAAGTCTATGAATTTTTTGATAAAAACGGACAGCGTTTGTCGTATGTACAAGATGTTATTACAACAAAATTACCGAGTGAAGTTAAAGATAAACATATTGGTACTTGGTATCCAACAAAAGAAACTTTTGTAAAATTTAATGGTATTTTAATAAAGCTTAATGCTGTAGAATACGAATTTGTTTATAATACTTGTACAATAAAAGACTTTATACATATCAAAGAAGAACCTGTATTAATTGCCAAGAGTGAAGATTTAGAACTTGATTATATAATTACCAAAAGACAATTAAAAGGAATATCTTTTGAACAAGATGGAAACATTAGATACAAAGAAATTCAGTAATTAATGTTTTATTTTTTATAAACTTGACTGAAAGTGATAGATTTTGGGAATGTTTTTAATTATTTTGTAATGAGTTTTTAGTATAAATTTTACTGCTATTTAGATGTGGTAAACACTTCCGACTTGCTTCCAAGTTAAAAAAATGTAATTTAAATGGGACTTTTGTGTCCGAAAGCTATTATTGTTATATTATAGACAGTGTTTGAGTTTTGGCGATTTAAAAATTTTTGCACAGGAAATTTGAGGATAGAAAACGGCAATTTCGGACAATTTTGGAATTTTCAGTCAATCTCTAAGTAATCGCTAATATCCAAATATGTTAGGTAATTTAGCCTAATTTTTACAATTCAAATGTCCTAAATAAACCCCATGAAGATAATAAAATATAAAGATAGAATAGATAAAGATAGAGAATCTTTATTAAAAGAGATTTTTGACTTCAAAAAGGAAAACCCTTATAATGAAAGCACAAAAGGGGTTACAAATGGAATTGAAAACAATAGTAGTAAAATCTCGCAAGGAAGCAGAAGCACTTTATCGGATGAAAGTGCACAGTTTGATGTACGAAACAATAGAACAGATAGAACAGGAAATACAAGCGAATTATCCGAATATGGAAATAGAGAGGGGCAGTCTAATAGCTCAAGCAGCTATACAGGCAAGCAAGTTACAGGAAATACCTCTAATACTAATAGACCAATCTCCGAAAGAATAAAAGAAAGTAAAGGAAATGTATAAATTTGATATAGGTAATATTACTTGTTATATTCTCTTTTCTATCTTTTTGGGGGGAGCACTTGGTGGTCTTCTTTTTTGGTTGGTTTTTGTTCCTATAAATTTAATCTTGGAAAGTGTATTACATATTTCTTTAAATATTGATATAGCCTTTTTAACTAAAAGCCTAATGTTTTTAGGTGTTCTATTTATAGCTGTTTCTACATTTAATATAACATTTAAAGAAGAAACACAACCCCTTGTTAATACTAATAATAATAAAATTTCTAGTAATGCTTTTGAAATAATCACAAAACCACAAAAACATACACAAACTACACAAGTATATGAGCGTAATCAAGAATTAAAAAACATTTGCATAAATCGTGCAGGATTTCAATGTGAGATAGATAATAACCATAAGTCGTTCATATCTTCAAAACAGCATAATTATGTTGAGGCTCATCACATAATACCTTTATCTTTTCAAGATAAGTTTACTGTTAATTTAGATACTTTGGAAAATTTGATTAGTTTGTGTCCTGTATGTCATAAAGCTATACATCAAGGTAACAGAGAAGAAAAACTTAAAGTTTTAAAACAAATATATAATATAAGAAAGCCTTTTAATATTTCTTTTGATGATTTATTAAAATTATATTTATCTAACTAACTACATTATCAACTTTGTTTAAATCGCCATTAGTTTCTTTTATTCTTTCGTAGATTGGTCAGGTTGAACTGTTAGCCCTTTCTTCTGAAGTTCTTGGAATATCCATTGTGTCATTTTTTGACCTTCTAGACCCTTCCTTTTTGCTTCAAGCTGTAGAGCTGTTAATATCGACCGCATTTGCTGACCTGTCGGTTTTTCCATTAGTATATTCTTTCTTTTTATTTATTGTAGATGAAGCATAATTATTAGCTTCTTTTTCTAAATGATGGTTTAAATCACCATTAGTTTCTTTTATTCTTTCGGAGATTGGTCTGGTTGTTTGTTCAAGTTCTCTTCCATTTGCATCAGCTTGTTGCTTACCCATTGAGCTATTTCGGATGTTGTCTGACAACCTTCCATCTGAGCTGATATCTTCAGGTTTGTCAGTAACTGTCTTGTTAGTTGTACCTTTTTCCTCATAATTAACTTTCTTATTATTGATTTGTTCTCTAGCCCAATTATCAGCATCGAGTTCTAAAGGATGATTAAAGTACGCTTCCATAGATTTAACATCTGTATAATCAAGGTTTTTAACAAGTTCTCCTAATTCTTTTATTTGTTCTGGATTTTGTTGTGTATGTCTAACCTCGTGTAACAAATTAAATTCTATTTCTTCTTTTGAAGCATTAGGGTCTATTTTAAACTTTATTATAGCATTGTTTTCATCTAATTCAACATAAGCTACAGTTTTATATCCTGTATCTGTTTCTTTAACTAATTCCTCTGCTGATATCTTTTCAATAGGTTTGTTTTTTAAAGATGCGTACCAATCTTGTGAAGTATAATATGTATCATCTAAAACATTCTCAAAAGTGGTTTCTGTTAATTCTTTATTATTAACAAAATCATCAAATTTTGTAGTAGATGGTTTATTAAATACTTCATCAATAATTTGCTGTTTTCCTGCTCTTGTATCAGCTTTCTTTTTTACATAACCTAATGACATTTCACTTTCATTGATACCTTCATATCGACTAAAGTGCTTTTCCTTTTGATTAGGTACTTCCCTTTTTGCTATATCTCTTGCGTGTTCTAACTCACTACGGAGAACAGCATAAGGGTTTTCTGCATTTTTATTGATTGTGATTGTTATATCAGAAACTAAGTTAGCTTTTGAATTTGCATCTTTTAATTGTTTTAATTCATTTTTAGCTATTCTTAGTTGTTCTTTTAAAACATCTAATGGGTCTGATACTTCAGCATTACCTTGAAATGCTTATATTTGTATGGTATATATCACTTGATAGTGAAAGATTTGTGTGTTTTGCTATTTTTACTTAACAAGGAGGCTGTTATGCAAATCTACGATAAAATAACTGATTTAATTGGAAAAACGCCTCTTTTAGAATTAAAAAATTTTGAGCAAGAAAACAATATTGAAGCAAAAATTATTGCAAAGTTAGAAAGTTTTAATCCTGCTGGTAGTGCCAAGGATAGAGTTGCTTTAGCAATGATTGATGACGCTGAACAAAATGGACTTATAAACAAAAATACAGTTATTATTGAACCAACAAGTGGAAATACAGGAATTGGTTTGGCGATGGTTGCAGCGTCACGTGGTTATCGAGTTATTTTTACGATGCCAGATTCAATGAGTATTGAACGTAGAAATTTATTGAAAGCTTACGGTGCAGAGCTTGTTTTAACTCCTGCAAATGAAGGTATGCAAGGTGCTGTTGAAAAAGCGAATCAATTATCTAGAGAAATCGAAAATAGTTTTATTCCTAGTCAATTTACAAATATGGCTAACCCAAAATCTCATTTTGATACAACAGGACCAGAAATTTGGGATGATACAAATGGAATGGTTGATATTTTTGTGGCTTGCGTAGGAACAGGCGGAACTTTATCTGGCGTTGGTGAATATTTAAAATCAAAAAAACCTCAAATAAAAGTTGTTGCCGTTGAACCAGCCACATCTCCATTGTTATCAAAGGGAATTGCTGCTCCTCATAAAATTCAAGGAATTGGTGCTAATTTTGTTCCTGAAACATTAAATAAAGAAATTTATGATGAAGTAATTACTGTTAGTGATGAAAATGCAATGGAAACAGGCAAGTATCTTGCGCAAAATGAAGGCTTGTTGGTTGGTATTTCATCAGGTGCTGCAGTTTGTGCGGCAAAAGAACTTGCGCAAAGAGACGAAAATAAAGATAAAATGATAGTAGTTTTATTACCTGATACAGGTGAGAGATATTTATCTTCAGAAATGTTTTCTGAATAAGGAGTTTTTTTATGAAAAAAATTGCTAGTTTTACAGTAAATCACGATGTTTTAAAAAAAGGAATGTATATTTCTCGCATCGATGGGGATATTGTTACTTATGATGTTAGAATGAAACTTCCAAATGGTGGGGATTATTTAGAAAATGCAGCAATGCATACGTTTGAACATTTGTTTGCGACTTATGCAAGAAATACTAAATATGCAGACAATATAATATATGTTGGTCCAATGGGATGTAGAACAGGATTCTATTTGCTTGTTCGTGATGCAATTTCTCACAAAGATGCAATTAGTTTGTTGAAAGAAACTTTTGACTTTGTTTCAAAATTTCAAGGTGAAATTCCTGGAACAAAAAAAGAAGAATGTGGCAATTATTTAGAACATAATTTAGAGGGTGCAAAAGAAATAGCTAAAGATATGGCTTGTGTTCTAGAAAATTGGACAGAGGAGAAAATGGTTTATGAAAAATAATTTAAAAGTTGCTGTTATTGGGGCAATGGACTGTGAAATTAATACATTAAAAGAATGTTTAAAAGATATTGAAACTATTGAATATGGTAAATTGACAGTTTTTAAAGGTAGAATTGGAAATAATGAAATAATCCTTACAAAAAGTGGTGTTGGCAAAGTTTGTGCTGCAATTAATACACAGTTTATCATTGATAAATTTCAACCGGATTGTATTATAAACACAGGTGTTGCAGGTGGTATTGCCCAAGAACTCGAAGTTGGTGATATTGTAATCGCAACATCACTTGTTCAGCATGATTTTGATGCAACAGCACTTGGCTACGTTAAAGGTTATGCTTGCACAGGTGGTGATAATCAAAAACCAACGTGGTTCTACACAGATGAAAAATTAATTAAAGCATTTGAAACAGCTATTAGCAAAGTTCATACAACTTCTAAAATATATAAAGGCGTCATTGCAACAGGTGATATGTTCATTGGTACGCCAGAAAAGAAAACAGAGCTAAGAGAATTGTTTAATGCAACAGCAGCAGAAATGGAAAGTTCTGCTATTGCACAAACAGCTAATACAAACGATATTCCTTGCTTGGTAATAAGAGCGATATCAGATTTGGCTGATTGTACAGCAAATAAACCATTTGCAGAAGTGGAAAAACAAATGGCAGAAGTTGCAGCTTCTACCATTGAAATTTTGCTTGATAATTTGTAATTATTTGCTTTTAACACTTTCTTTTAAAACTTTTAATCTTACAATATTTTGATATTCTGGTTTTATTAAGTAGTATAAACAACTTTCTATAAATTCATATTTGTCTTTTGTTTGCTCTTTTATAATAAAATCAGTAATGCCTTGTTCTGCTAATATTTTTATTTTTTCATTGCTAATGAAATCATCTCTGTTTTTTGATTCTTCAAAGGTATTTACTTCTCTTTCACAAAGATATAGTTGTGGTTTTTCAAAATTTATTTTGTCGTTACTTTTCTTTTCAAAACATTCTTTGCAATTATCACAATATGAATTCAATTGAACAATTTTTTCTGTATTTGTATCAACATATGGATAGTTTTCATTTATATATTTTTTTAAGTCTTCGTTACTTGTGAAAGCGTGTATTTCTGCTTCTTTTACCGTAGATAAAATTAGGTTAGAATAACTATCATAGAAGTGTTCTCTTTTTAGTTGTGTATTTAAAAAATCCAGATATATTGCACTATTATTATCTACAATAAATTGGACAATATATTGAATATCTTCTTTCGAATGGTATTGTTTTTCTTGTTCTGCTAATGCCCAAATACAATATGGAAAACATCCAAAAAAAGAAACTTTTTCTATGTTTTCATAAAAATATTTTGGTTCTGTTTTTTTTAGTTTTATGAAATTTTTTGATATTTCAGTTAATGGATTATTAGTTGGTAATATTATGTTTATTTTATTCATTGTTTTTGTTTTAAACTCCTCTTCGTAAGCTTTTTGTGTATTCTTCTGTTGCTTTATACCTGATTTTATTTTGAAATTCTGGTTTTATTAAGTAGTAAATATAACTTTCAATTATGTCGTTCATTGAATAATCTACTGTTGTATTTTTTGTTATGTAATTTGCATCTATTCTAAAAGTATGAAATCCATTATCAATATATTTTTTGATTTTTTCATTTGAAATAAAATTTGGATTTTTTTCTAAATCGTAAAAACACGTTGATGTTTTTAACGGACAAACAAAAAACTTTGAAGGTTTGTAAAAATGTTTTTGTTCTTGTGATATATATTCTCTGTGAATATCATATAATTTGCAATCAGCTGGGCAAATTGGATTTAATATTATTATTGAATTTTCTCCATTATATGTTTTTATTGTTGAATTATATTTGCTATCTATTTCTATGTTCTTATTTCGCTCGTTTTCAGGAGAAGAAATTTTAAATAGCTTATACAATGGGTAATTTTTATTGATGTAGTTCTCTAATATGTCAGAATACAAAGAAATAGAATTGCCTTCTTCGTGTGCATAAGAAAGTGCTAAATTAGAAAAACTATCGTGTATTTCTTTCTCATCAATATTGGGGTTATCAAAAAAGAAATTTATAGAGATATTGTTTTTTTTATAAAAACTATATAGAATTTTAAAACTTGGAAAATTGATATATTTATTTTTTCTATTTAAATTCCAAATAGAATAGTTAAGCGTCCCTGTAACTGCTGAAATTATGTAGTTTTCATTGAAATAATTAGGGTTTGTTTTTTGTAATAGTATAAAAAATCTATTTACAAAAAAACATTCAATCATGTTTGGAATTATGATGCTAATTTTTTTCGTATTCATAAACATTATAATATCACATATTGAAGCAAGTTTTTTTATAATTTATAATTGAGAAATGTTAGATTCAAACGTTATACAAGAAATATTTAAGAATTCCTATACGGAAATTAATAAAAATCATAATGAAGCAATAGATGTTTTTCGTCGTTATAAAGAAAAAAGTGGAAAATGTCCCAATATTTTAGTTCATTTTGATACACATAGTGATGCTTATATTAATTCTAGCCTTGATTATTGTAACATAGCAACTTGGGTTAATTATGCTGTTTCTGAGTTTAATATAAAAGAGTTTTATTGGGTAATTCCAAATTACATTTTTAATAATGAAAAATATAAAAAAATATACGAACAAAAACAGTTTTTAACGGCAAATGATTGTATGCTAGGATTTGATAGTTATACTTGTGATTTTAATATTGTTAATAAAGAAGAATTTCTTGTTAATGAAAAAACAAAAGAAATTATATCTCCGAGTCGAATTGCTCTTATAAACGAAAATTGTGCTAGGTTTGGACTCCAATCTATATTTGATTTTGATTTGGGATTTAGAAATTTAACAGTTTATATTTTAACAGCAAAGAATCTTTCTGTTTTGAAGGATAAAGAGTTTTTACTAAGTATAGATGCTGATTATTTTTCAAATTCTGGTTTTGATACTGTAGAAAATATACAAAATTCTGATATTGGAAAAGAAGAATTATTAGAAGAATTTAAAATTTTTATTCAACAATTAAAAGAAGCACAAATAAAGCCAATTTGCACTTCTTTAACGCTTTCTCCAATGTATTTGCCTTCAAAATTTAGTGATGAAATTAAATATTTTTATTCAACAATAAAGGCTGCATCATTAAGTTAGTCACTTTCTGCAACTACTGTTACAATTTGGTTTCCATAACTATCTACGTGACCATCTGTTTTTTCAATAATATATCTTAGACCTTCTTTTCCTTCGATTGCTTTTTGTGCTACTTCTAATGCTCTATCAAAGTTAGAGTATTCTCCAATTTGTTTTCTTGAAAATTCAGAATAGTCTCTTTCTGTAATAACGTGATACATAAATGTCTCCTTTTTTATCTATCATATCACGCAAAAAATATTTTGTTCATGTTATAGTACATGTGCATTAGCTTAGTGTTTGTTGGGGATAAGAGATTTAAATGAATGTTTTAGATAAATACATTACGCCGGTTGTAGAATCGTCTTGTAATGGTGATAATTCTTTTAAAAAAGATAATAAGCAGGTCTACCGAGATCCATTGAGGAGTTGGCCATTAAAAGGTATGGCATATTCAAATGAATTAGGAGCAGTTGTTAGTGGTATATCTCCCAAAGTTGGTACGGCTTTATGGGTGCCTGCTTTGATGTATTTTGGTGCTGATATATATGATAAGTATAAAAATGAAGATACAGAGTATAATCCAAGTGCAAAAAGAGGGTTGAAAGAAGCTGTGTTTCAAGCAATGGCAAGTGTTGTTCTTCCAACCGCTGCTGTGCATGCTGGTCAAAAAACAATTTCAGTTTTAAACAAATTCACCAAAACAGGATTGAGTACTCAGGCAAAAGAAGAGGTTTTAAACCACTCTCTTGAATATATGCAATCCAATAGCTTACACTCTTTTGTTGGAAAGGTGGGAGAATATCAAGAAGGTTTTAAAAATTCTATTTTAACGATGGCGCAAGAAAGTAAGGACGATTTTAAAGTTTTAAAACCAGCAAAAAAAGCTTGGGATGTAATAAATCCATTTAAGAAACGAGATGCGATAGCTTTTTCGAACAAAAAGAAATTAGCGGATTATTCTTCTAAACAAGCAGAGAAAATTTTTGAAATGCGTGAATTATTGATGCAAAATGAACGTCCAAAAAATTTATCGAAAAAATTATTTAAAAAATTCCAAACTGTTCAAGGTGAGTATAAAAAAATATATCCTGCTGATAGGTATATGGGAAAAGCTGCAAAAAGTATTTTAAAAGATTGGCATAATTCTGAAATCTTGAAAAATAAAATGATAAAAACCGCTGGTGGTTTTATTGCTTTAGCTTTACTTGCAAAGCCAATTGATGATTTTGTTGAACATTTTGTTATAAAGAAAACTGTTGAACCGGGGCTTGATATTATATCTAATGGTATATCAGGTAAAAAATCTCAAATATCTTCTAAAAATTAATTGTAATTCCCTGTTTCTCTTGATATTATTAAAAGAAAAAGGGGAGTAAACTATGAATTTTAAAGTAGATACAGAAAAATGTATTCATTGCGGATTGTGTGCAAAAGATTGTATTGCACATATTATAGAACTTGATGAAAATAAAGTTCCTAAAGTTGAAAAACCTGAAAAATGTATTGGTTGTCAGCATTGTTTAGCTATTTGCCCTGTTGGCGCTATTTCTGTGTGTGATAAAAATCCAGAAGATTCAGATAAAATTTATGCTCAAAACCCTGATATGATTTTGAATTTGATTAAATCAAGAAGAAGTGATAGAAATTATAAGCAAGAAAATGTATCTCAAGAAAAAATGGATAAGTTAAAAGATATGTTATCTTGGGTTCCAACAGGTTGTAATTTTCATGGTTTAAACTTCCATTTTATTGATGATATTGAAGTTATGAATGAGTTTAGAAATCACGTTAATAATAAAGTTATCTCTGCTTTAACTAAAAAACCAATTAAACCAGTTGTTGAAAAATTTTCTCATTATGGAAAATTATTGATTAATGGTGAGGATGTTATTTTTAGAGGTGCACCTCATATGATAGTTGTTTCAAATTCTGTTAAAGCACCTTGTGCCGCAGAGGACGCTATTATTGCATTAAGCTATTTTGAATTATATGCTCAAAGTATGGGGTTGGGTACTTGTTGGTGTGGTTTAGCTCAAAGTTGTATGGCTGTATTCCCTGAATTAAGTGAATATTTAGGAATCCCAGAAGGATATCAATCAAGCTATGTAATGTTATTTGGTGAAAAAGAAGTGAACTACTCTAGAACAGTTCAACCTGAAAAATCACCTGTAATTGTTGCTAAAAAGCAAGGCTTTGAAAAACTTACTGCGGGTAAAACATTAAAAAGATATTTTTGGAATTTTATAAGATAGGAGTATAAAATGAGAGACGAATTACTATCAATTATCGAGAAAAACAGCAAAATAGGCTTGAATGAGCTTGCGGTATTGTTAGGTGCGGATGAAGCCGCCGTTCTCTCTGAAATTGAAACTTTAGAACGTGATGGTGTAATTTGTGGTTATCATACATTAATTGATTGGGAAAAAACATCAATTGAAAAAGTAACTGCACTTATTGAAGTTCGTGTTACTCCGCAACGTGGGCAAGGTTTTGATAATATTGCTGAACGTATATATAATTATCCAGAAGTTCGCGCTGTATATTTGATATCTGGCGGTTATGATTTGCTTGTTATCTTAGAAGAAAAGTCTTTAAGAGAAATCTCAAACTTTGTTTCAGATAAATTATCTACTTTAGATAGCGTTCTAAGTACTGCTACTCACTTTATTCTTAAAAAATATAAAGATCATGGCACAATCTTAGCTAAAAAACGTGAAGATGAAAGAGAGATAATTACACCATGACAAAAGAATTATCAAATAAAGTTTTTAGCATTAAACCATCTGGAATTAGAAAATTCTTTGATTTGGTTAGCGAAATGAAAGATGTAATATCTCTTGGCGTTGGTGAACCTGATTTTGATACTCCTTGGCATATTAGAGATGAAGGTATTTTTGCTTTAGAAAAAGGAAAGACTTTTTATACTTCTAATTCTGGATTAAAAGAACTTAGACAAGAAATTGCAAACTATATTAAAAGAACACAAGGTATTGATTATAATCCTGATGATGAAGTTATAGTTACTGTTGGTGGTTCAGAAGCTATTGATATAGGGATTAGAGCACTTGTAAATGATGGTGACGAGGTTATTATCCCTCAGCCATCTTATGTTTCTTACGAACCTTGTGCAATTTTAGCTAATGCTAAACCTGTAATCATAAATTTAAAAGCTGAAAATGAGTTTCGTCTGAAACCAGAAGAATTATTGAATGCAATCACGGATAGAACTAAAATATTAATTCTTCCTTTTCCGAATAACCCAACAGGCTCTATTATGGATAAAGCAGATTTAGAAGCGATTGCTAAGATTATTATTGAAAAAGATATCTACGTGATGTCTGATGAAATTTACTCAGAACTTTCTTATAAAGAAAAACACGTATCTATTGCAGCACTTGCGGGCATGAAAGAAAGAACAATTTTAATAAATGGTTTTTCTAAAGCTTATGCAATGACTGGCTGGCGTTTAGGATATGCTTGCGCTCCAAAAGAAATTATCAAACAAATGACAAAAATTCACCAATTTGCAATAATGTGTGCTCCAACAACAAGCCAATATGCTGCTGTTGAAGCTCTAAAAAATGGTGATGATGACGTTGCTATGATGAGGCAAGAATACAACCAAAGAAGAAGATTTTTATTAAATGCGTTTAAAGAAATGAATATTCCTTGCTTTGAACCATATGGTGCATTTTATGTATTTCCTTGCATAAAAGAATTTGGAATGACAAGTGAAGAGTTTGCAACTAGACTACTTCAGGAAGAAAAAGTTGCTGCTGTTCCTGGTACTGCTTTTGGCGATAGTGGTGAAGGACATTTAAGAATATCTTATGCGTATTCATTAGATAACCTTAAAAAGGCTATGGAACGATTAAAACGCTTTGTTGAAAGATTACGAGAACAAGCATAAACAATAATAAGCAGCTGGGGCAGAAAATATAAAAGCATCCATTCTATCTAATATCCCGCCATATTCAAGGAACATAGTTCCAGAATGTTTTATACCTAAATCACGCTTGAAGGAAGAAATTGTTAAGTCACCTATTTGAGCGAAAATAGAAGTTATAACGCCTAATATTAAACAGTATAAAATTGGGTAATTCATTAAGACACTTAAAGATAGACAAACAAAGCAACTTGTAATTAGGTTTGCTATTGCACCGCCAATTGTTTTATTCGGGCTTATCTCTGGAGCTAATTTTTTTTTGAATTTAGGTCCGATTTTTGAGGCAACAAAGTCACCTAAAAGTACAGCCATAAAGTATGTTAATATCATATGCCAAGCGTTTATATCTTTAAAAAAATAGGTCAATTTTATTATGTATAGTCCACAAAAAATTAATAAAAATGATGTAATTGTTGCAAAAGATGTTAATAAATATGGTTTTTTATTTTTTATAATTGTTGTGATAAAAGTCAAAATAACACCACTTAATATTATTGGTGTTATAAATATATGCATTGAAATATTGTCAAAGAAGATAAAAAAGTATGCGACACAAATTCCTATAGTTTCGGGCAGAACTTTGTGAATGTATATTTCTTTTTGTTTAAACATATTTCTATATTCATTCATTGCAATTATTATAAAAAATATAGCTGCTAAAAATAGTGCAATATCAGAAAAATAAAAAGCAGACAAAATCAACAATAAAAGCAAAAAACCAAAACTATATCTGCAAAATTTTGAATTCATAAATCCTCTTTTTTCTTTATTGTATCATAATTGGAACTTATTATATAATTTGATTATGAAAAAAATAATGTTAGTATATCCACCTGGTGAAGTTTACCAAAGAGGTGAAGATAGATGCCAAATAAATGTTGAAGCGTCAGTATCAAATGCTCTTAGAGCTTGTAATGACTTGGGTAGCATTGCTTCGATTTTAAAAGATAAATATTACGTTTTTCTAAAAGATTATCCTGCAGAAAAGCTTGATTTTGAAAACTTTAAATCAGATTTTTTATCTTTTAATCCTGATATTATTTTTATAAGTATTACAAATGGAAGTATTTATGAAGATTTGGCTTTTGTTGCGAAAATCAAGGAAATAAAACAAGATATTACTGTCATTTTAAAAGGGGCTTTATTTTTCAATCCAGAGCAAGATTTATTTGATGAAGTGGATTTATCAAATGTTGATTATCTAATTGGCGGTGAAGTTGAATTTATTATTTCTGATTTATTGGAAGAAAATAATATTGAATCAATTCAGGGTATTTCATATAAAAAAGATGGCAAATGGGTTTCAAATAATTTAGTAGAATTTTGTTCGGATTTGGATTCTATCCCTTTTCCTGCTCGCGAATTGATGAATAACGCATTATATATTAATCCGGCAACAAATAGGCCAATGGCGACAATTTCAACATCGAGAGGATGCCCATCTTCTTGTATATATTGCGTTTCTCCAATTATTTCTGGGCGTAAGGTTCGTTATCGTTCTCCAGAAAATATTATAGAAGAATTAAAAGAGTGTGTTAATAAACATAAAATACGTGACTTTTTCTTTAAGTCTGATACTTTTACAATAAATAAAGAATGGGTAGTTAAACTTTGTGATTTGATTATAAATTCGGATTTGAATGGAAAAATTAATTGGGTTGCAAATTCTAGGGTTAATACTATTGATGAAGAAATGCTTTTAAAAATGAAAAAAGCAGGATGTTCTGTTATTGCGCTTGGTCTAGAGTCTGGAAGTGAAGAATCTTTAAAAAAGATGAAAAAGGGAACAACTCTTGAACAAAATAAAAATGCAGTAAAATTAATAAAAAAGGTTGGATTTAAAATTTTTGGTTTTTATTTAATCGGTTTCCCGTGGGAAGATAGAGAACATATTGCGCAAACTAGAAAATTGATTTTTGAACTTAATACTGATTTTATAGAACTATCTATTGCAACTCCATTTAAGGGTAGTGAACTTTATTCTATGCTTTATGAACGACTTGAAAAAGGTGAAAAAGTTCTTGGAAAAGATTCTTTTAAATATTCAACTTTAGGTACTGATTTTTTAACCATAGAAGAATTACAAAAGTTTAGAAAAGATGTGATTTTAAAATATCATTTAAGACCAAGGTATATTTTCAAAAAAATATTTAATAAAGATATAACACCATCATTATTTTGTAATTATGTAAAATATGGATTAAGACTGCTTAAAAATCTTTTCTTGGAAACGCATCACAGCAAGTCTGACAAGCATTAAATATTTTATGCTTTTTCATCATTTGCCTAAATTCTTTATATTTGGGATTATTTAATACTTCTTGAATATTTTTACCTCGAATGTTTCCTAATTTGTATGATAGACAAGGATATACGTCTCCTTCTGGTGTTATGAAAACATTTGAAAAAGGAACATAACAAGGATGGTAAATTTCTTTTACTGGTTTGTTTCCTAATTCAAAATATTTTAATATTCTTTCTAAATCGCCTGTCGGTTTGAATTTTGGTGCCCATCTTAATTTTGTTTTGCTTGTTTTTGCAATACTTTCAAGTTCCTTATATACTTCGCAAAAATGTTCTTTATCAAAATACATTTCTAATGGATATTCTTGCTTATAAAATTCTTCTCCAAATACTTCTGCTTGTTCTGAATTTTGTCTTAGGAAACAATTTCTTTTGAATGATAAAGAAAAGAATGAAGCATTTAGTCTAGATGCTTCTTTGTATATCAAAGGTAAATCATCTAAGTTGTTTTCTAACACAACACTTTTAATATCAAGCATTGGACGTTTTTTCTTTTGCTTTTCTTTTTCTTCGTTTAATAATTCTAGGTTTGTAATAATGTTGTTCCAAAGATTTTTTCTTTCTCTTAACTCATCGTGGTGTTCTTTGTACCCATCCAAAGAAATAGAAAGAAGCAATACATTATTTCTTATTAGTTCTTTTATTGCATGTTCATTTAATAGAATTCCATTTGTTATGATGCTGATTTTTCCGCCATTTTTTTTAGATGCTTTTTCTAAAATTTCAAAGAAATCCTTTCTAATCATAACTTCTCCAGCGACAAGAGAAATGAAAGAATAAAATGGTATTTGGTCAATAATGTTGAACCACTCTTTAGTTGTCATTTCATCTTTTGTTCTCTCGTGATTTATATAACAAAAACTGCAGTTAAGGTTGCAACGATATGTAAGTTCAAGAAAATATCTTATTGGTGGAAACATATACCCTGTATGATTATAACATGTCAAACATCCATAAAATTTTCTTAAATTATCAAAAAGAAATGACTCATCTATCTTCATTTTTTAATCCTTAGATATTACAAATATTGCTTCTTCTGCGAAGAAGTTAGAAAGCAATCTATATTGAAAAGCTGTTCTTTTTTCTGCACGTGTTGTATAAATTGCTTGCGAAATTTTTATCTTGCGTGCTTTTGCAAACTCAAAGAAGTCTTTTATTGTTAGTAAGTGAATATTAGGTGTGTTGTACCATTCAAACGGTAATACCTTAGATTTTGGCATATTTCCTTTAAAAAAGTAATACAATCTAACACGCCAATATGCAAAGTTTGGAAAGCTCACTATGCATTTTTTCCCTACACGCAACATTTCATCTAGTACATAGTCTGGATTATATGTTGATTGCAAAGTTTGATTCAAAATCACGTAGTCGTATGATTTATCTGCAAACTGCTTTAAACCTTCATCAATGTCACCTTGAATTACGCTTAATCCTTTTTCTAGACATTGGATAACTTCATTTTGAGAAATCTCTATTCCGATGCCTTTAATGTGCTTTTTATCTTTTAAAAGTTTTAATAAATAGCCGTTTCCACAGCCTAAATCTAAAACCTTTGCTTTTTCTTCAATCATTTCTTCAATCAAAGAATAATTTAAATGAAGTCCTTTAGATTCTTTATAATGGTTATTCATTTTCTTCTCCTTTGATGTGGTCGTTTAAAAAACTCTTGATGATTTTGTCTTGAACATCATACTCAAGTAAAAATGCGTCATGTCCGCACGGTGATTTTATTTCGCAGTATGAAACATCTTTATCAAGTTTCATTAATGTATTTACAATTTCTTTTGATTGTGATGATGGGAAAAGCCAATCTGTATCAAAAGAAATAACTAAAAATTTAGCATTTGTTTCTTTAAACGCATTTTGAAGTGAGCCGTATTTGTTTTCTATATCAAAGTAATCAACGGCTTTTGTTATGTATAAGTAGCTATTTGCATCGAATCTATCAACAAAAATTTGACCTTGATGTTGCAGATAGCTTTCAACTTGGAAGTCTATATCAAAATGGAAATCGTAGTGGTCTTTATCTTGCAGTCTTCTTCCAAATTTGTTATACATCGCCTCTTCGCATAGATAAGTTACGTGTCCAATCATCCTTGCGTTAGAAAGACCTCTGTCTGGTTTGTTTTCTTTGTCATAATAATCACCATTATTCCAATCAGGATCTGAAATAATAGAGTTTCTGCCAATTGCGTTAAATGCTATTGCTTGAGGTGATAACCTTGATGTTGTTGCAATTAAAATAACTGAATTAACATAGTCTGGATATGTTATAGGAAACTGCATAGCCTGCATTCCGCCCATTGAACCACCAGCAACTGAGTATAATTTTTTGATTCCAAGCCAATCAAGTAATTTCTTTTTAACTTTAATTGTATCTTCAATTGTAAAGACAGGAAATTTTGTACCATAAGGCTTTCCTGTTTCAGGATTGATACTTGATGGACCTGTTGTTCCGCTGCAACCACCTAAAATATTTGTGCAAATAACAAAATATTTATTTGTATCGAATGCTTTGTTTGGACCAATTAAAGTATCCCACCAACCAGGCTTTTTATCGCTTTCATTGTGATAGCCTGCTGCGTGAGCATCTCCTGTTAGTGCGTGAATTACTAATATTGCATTATCTTTTGCTTCGTTTAAAGTTCCATAAGTTTCGTAGGCAACTGTAATTGGACCAAATTCAATTCCGCTTTCAAACTTGATTTTTTCTTCTATTGTATAGTATTTTGTTTCAACTATTCCAACGCTATTTTGCATCTATTTATCCTTTATGAACGAGAAACTTTAATTGCATTATCAATATCTTCAATAATATCGTCGATATTTTCTAAACCAACAGAAGCTCTCATAAAGTCATTTGTAATGCCTGCTTTTATTTTTTGTTCTTCACTTAATTGACGGTGAGTCGTTCCTGCTGGATATGTAATTACAGAGTGAACATCGCCTAAATTAGTTGCGTGAACAAAAAGTTTCAATGCTTCAATGAATTTTGTTCCATCACCATCAACTCCAAATCCAATTAAAGAAGAACCACCTTTTTTCAAATATTTTTGTGCTAATTCGTAGTCTGGGCTGCTCTTTAATAGTGGATAATTTACAAAATTAATGTGTGGGTGTTTTTCTAAATACTCAGCAAGTTTCAAAGCATTTTCACAATGTCTATCCATTCTTACGTGCAATGTCTCAATACCTAATTGAGTTAAATATGCATTGAATGGACTTTGGCAACAGCCTAAATCTCTCATTAAGTGAGTTCTTGCTTTTACGATAAAAGCGGCTTCACCAAATACTTGGTTATATATTACCCCATGATAGCTTTCATCTGGTGTTGTAAACATTTTGAACTTGTCATTTTGTGACCAATCAAATTTACCAGAGTCAATAATAGCTCCGCCCATTGCGTTGCCGTGACCTGATAAGTATTTTGTTGTTGAATGAACAACAATATCTGCACCAAATTCAATTGGACGACATAGATATGGTGTTGGCACTGTATTATCAACAACTAGTGGAATGCCGTGTTTATGTGCTATTTTGGCTAAGCCCTCAATATCGGCAACTTTAATACTTGGGTTACCTAATGTTTCTGTATAAATACATTTTGTTTTTTCTGTAATTGCTTTTTCATAGTCTTCTAAATTGTCAGAGTTAACAAAAACAAACTTAATCCCCATTTGTTTGAATGTTTTTGAAAATAGGTTATATGTTCCACCGTATATTTTATCTGTTGTAACAATTTCATCGCCAGCTTCTGCTAAGTTTAACATTGTGATTAGTACTGCTGCTTGTCCTGATGACGTTATTAAAGCTCCGACACCGCCTTCAAGTGCTGCTAATCTTTTTTCAACCATATCCCAAGATGGGTTTGATATTCTTGTATAAATATCACCAGCAACTTTTAAATCGAATAAATCAACTGCGTGTTGAACGCTATCAAAACTATATGCAGTATTTGCATATATTGGTGTTGATACAGCGTTGTTTTGTTTCTTTAAATCGATAAATCCACTTACGGCTAATGTTTCAAATTTCATATAATCCCTTTCAAAAATAATTTATTAACCTATTATAAACTTATAATTCACATTTATCAAAAAGTTTATAAATTTTATTGATAAATGGTTTTTAATATGTCATAATGTATATGTTACCGCATTAGTTATTTATAAGAAGCCAATTAATATGTTTGAAAAAATAAAAGCGAAACTTGGGATAGCTCCTGATATTGGAGAACCACCGTATGATTATGATTTATTAGTATCTTTGGATGAAAAAGAATATCCAAAGTATTTAAAGAAAATGTACAAAACATTTCTTGGTAGGGATTTGAATTTAAAAAATCCGAAGACATTTTCTGAGAAAATTCAGTGGTTAAAACTTTATGATAATTCTCCGTTGAAGACAACACTTACTGATAAAGTTTTGGTTCGTGATTATGTTAAAGAAAAAATTGGTGAAGAATACTTAAAACCTGTTCTTCAAGTATGTAAAACATTTGATGAAATTAATTTTGATGAATTGCCGGAATCATTTATTATCAAGGCTAATCACGGTTGTAAATGGCAATATAAAATTAAAAATAAATCAAAGTTTTTAGAAAAAAAAGAGTTGGTTGAATATGTAAAAAGACAATTTACAGGTTGGCTAGAACAAACATTTTTCCCTTGGGCGGGTTTTGAACTGCAATATAAAAATATTGTTCCACAAATTCTTATCGAACCATTACTGTTAAACACTGATTCAGAGTATTCTGTTGAGTACGAGGTATATTGTTTTAATGGTGAGCCACAAATAATGCAAAAAGTAAAGCATTCGGTTCCAGGGGAGTATTCTGTATATGATAAAAATTTTGATATTTCATCATTTGTGTTTAATCCTTCACATGTTTTGGTTGAAGAACAATGTGTAGACGAAAATTTAAAGAAAGCTTCTGAATTGGCAAAAATATTATCTAAAGACTTTAAATTGGTTCGTGTGGATTGGCTTGTTCAAGGTGATAAGTTCTATTTCAACGAAATGACTTTTACTCCATATTCTGGGTTCTATACTTTTGATAATAAAGATATGGATGTAAAACTTGGTAAAATGCTAAATTTAAAAAAATAAGGATATAAAATATGGAAAATGAAAACATTAATGATTTAAATGAACAAGATATTATTGAATTGTATGATGATATTATTGAAAGTCCTATGCTAATTGCTGCTTTTAGAAGTAGTTGCCCAGCTGGACAATATGCGCATGGTAATGGTTGTTGTTATGTTGGAACAAAATGGGGCAGAGTTGGTGCATCCTATGGTATTATAACCGGTGCATGTTATTCCGCTGTGTAAAGTTTGTAACTAATGCCTAATATTTTTTTAACTGATAAATGCAATTTGAACTGTTCCTATTGTTTTGCGTCTGAATTTGTTAACAGTACAAGTTCAGTTATTTCAATTGAAAATTTTTTAAAAATTGTTCAGTTTCTTAAAAAGGATGGATGTTCTGAACTAGGTTTGATCGGTGGTGAACCAACATTGTATCCATATTTGACAGATGTTCTTGATGTTTTAAAACATGAAGATCTGTTTACAAAGATTACATTGTTTACGAATGGTTTAGAAATAGACAACTTTGTTAATTATCTTACCCATGAAAAATTTAATTTGTTGGTAAATGTTAATTCGCCTCAAAATCTGGGATCGAGATATGAAAAATTATCAAAAAACATTGAACTTTTAAAATCTAAAAATATAAATTTCGTTTTGGGTATAAATATATATGAAGAGAATATGGATTATTCTTACATATTTGATTTGTTAAAAAAGACTGAATGTTCTCAACTTAGATTTTCTATGTCTGTTTCAAATGATACAAAAGAAGATTCTAAAAATATTTTAGATGATTTCAAAAAAATAAAACCGACAATAATGTCGTTTCTTAAAGACTGTTTGTCAAATGATATTGTTCCGTACTATGACTGTTGTTCAGTACCTGATTGTGTTTTAACGGATGATGATAGACGATTAATGGCCGCATTAGCAAAAAAGGCGAATGAATCAGAGCTTGCTTTTAATCCTGTAAATACTTGTTTAACTTGTATGCCAGTTTTAGATATTTTTCCAGATATGACTGTTGGAAGATGTTTTGGTCTTGCTAAATATTATAGAGTTCCTCTTTCTAATTTTAAATCGTTGAATATGATTTATGCATATTTCTATAACACGATTGATGTGTATGCGCGTCTAGCTTATGTTGATGAAAAATGTGAAGACTGTAGATTCCGCTTATATAATAAATGTGGAATTTGTTATGCTTATAAGCTAAAAAAAATAGATAAATTAAAAAAACTATGTCTTGAAAATATATAAAAAAGAAGTCCTTGATAGGACTTCTTTTTTTATTGGTATTTTTTATTAATTTTTCTCTTTAATCAAATTTGTTATTACAGCTGCAATTACAAGTGTTATTGCTCCGATAAAGAAAGCATATTCCCAGTGGTAGTTTATTCCTTCTTGCATTTCATATGCACATTGGCTAATAAACCATGCAAGTAAAGTACAAACTAATACTTGAGGACCTGCGATAAAGATATTGAATATACCCATTACAGAACCTTCTGAACCTTTTTGAATAAATTGGGATAACATTGCAAATGGTAGAGCTAAAATACTAGCCCATCCTATACCTGCGATAGCCATACAAATTAGAATGAAGGCTGTATTTGTCGTATATACTCCCATTCCAACAAAAGTAAATGCTAGTGTTAGTAAAGAAATAAAATGTACTTTTTTGTTGCCAAATTTAGTTGATAGTAAACCAATTGGAATTGAAACCAAGAAACAAATTAAGTTTTGAATTGCAAAACATATTGATGAGAAGTTTGTTGCCTGGCTAATTTTATCTGTATATAAAGCTTTAACATCTTCTGTTGCTGTTGTTAAATCTGGAACACCAAAAACGGTGTGGATAGCATATTGAGTAAAGAAAATAAATAAACTCATAATGCCAATCCAAGTGAATAATTGAAGTGTGCATATTTTTCCAACTTCTGGTGATGATTTAAAGAAATCAACAACTTTTTTAATAAATGATGGTTGAGGTTCTTTCTCTTCAACCGCTGTTTCTTCTTTTACTGCTTGTTTTTGTGTTCTATGTTCTTTTATTGTTATACAAGTCCAAAGCATTGCTAAAGAGAATGCTAATGCTGCCATTATAAATTGAGCTTCAATGCTCATTTGATAGTTGCAAACATATTTTAAAAATGGGGCAGTACCAGCTGCAACAACTGAACCCAAACCAATAGCGAAGCTTAAGTATGCGTTAGCTAAAGAGTGTTGTTCTTGTGGAACTAAGTCTGGAACTAATGCTCTATATGGTCCTTGAGCTGCGTTAACACAAGCATCGATAACCCAAATCATAATTGCGGCAATAATTAATCCACCAAATGCTAATGCTGGCAAGTGGAATGTTGCTGCAATTTTATCCCAAATAAAAGCTGAGTTTGGGAATGCCCATAATGCTAAGCTGGCAAATAATGCACCTGCAAATAAATATGGTCTTCTTTTTCCAAAAATTGTATGTGTTTTATCACTTAGTTCTCCAATAATTGGTTGTACAAGCATACCTGTTACAGGACCTGCCAACCAAATAAGACCAAATAATAACGGTGATGCGCCTAGACCTTCAGTTACAGGACCTGACAAAATAATTCTCATTTGCCAAGCGAATTGTAAACCGAAAAAACCAAGACAGAAGTTCAACAATTGCATTGTTGAAAATGGTTTCAAGCTATTTGTGTTTGTTTCGCTGCTCATCTTTTTCCCTTTTTATTTATCTATATTATCAATTAAATCTGGTAATACTTTGAATAAATCGCCAACGATTCCTACATCTGCGTGTTCAAAGATTGGTGCATTTTTATCATTATTTATAGCAATAATTTTATCACTATTTTTAATTCCTGCTAAGTGTTGGTTTGCGCCAGAAATGCCAACAGCTATATACAACTTTGGTGCAACGGTTTTCCCAGTTTGCCCTATCTGTTGAGATTTTGTAATATAGCCTTTTTCAAAAGCCTCTCTAGTCCCAGCAACAGCTCCATTAAGTTTCTGCGCAAGTTGATAAATTAAAGTAAATCCATTATCTTTACAAGCACCAGCGCCACCACATACAATTACTTGTGCAGTATTTATATCTTTAGCGTTTTGACTCTTTTTTATTTTGTTTATTATTTCAATATGGTTTTCAATTTTATCTATATCAATCCAGTTAAATATTGCATTTACATAGTTTTCGCAAGTTGTCGCTTTAAAAGTATTTGCTTGAACAGTTGCCATTTGAGGAAATGTCTTGCATAAAATATCTGCTGTTAATTGACCGCCAAATGTTGGACGTGTTGATAATAATAAATTATTTTCTCCAATATCTAAATTTGTGCAATCAGCAGTTAAGCCTGTTTCTAATTTTGTTGCGGTGTATGATGCAATTTCTTTGCCTTGATTTGTTGCACCAATTAAAATTATTCTTGGTGGATATTTTTTTGCTATTTGTGTGAAAATCTCTCCGTAATAATTATTGTTGTATTCTGCTAATCTGTCATCTGTTATTAATACAACATCGTTTGCACCGTGATTTCCTAATTCTTGAATTATTGGTTCATAGTTCATTCTTTTTCCGATAATGCAAACCATAATTCTTTGATTCCAGATTTTTGTTTTTAATTCTCTGGCTTTTGTTAGTAGCTCAAGAACAACGTTATGAACGTTCAAATCTTCATTTAATTCGCCATATATCAAAATGCCGTTTGGTTCCATTACTGCTCCAATATTTCTTTTTTAAGTGATTCTATACAACCCTCATCTTCATAATTCAAAAGTTTACAATTTCTTCCTTCTTTATTTTTAAATACTTTTGAAACGTAAGTAGGTGAACCTTTTACACCTGCATCATCTGTTGTAAGATTTAAGTCATATATGTTGTAAGATTTATAATCATAATCTTGTGCTTTAATATAACCATTAATTCTTGGAACTCGCGGCTTAAATACGTAGTTGTTAATACATAAGGCACAAGGTAATTCTGTTTTTAATGTTATTTTTTCTTTTTCAGTTTCTGTGTTAACAATAATTGACTTTTCATTAATTTCAATGATTTCAATTACATTGGATATTGATGTTAATCCTAGTCTTGTTGCTGTTGATGGCCCTGTTTGTCCAGTTTCCCCATCAATTGCTGTTTGTCCAAAAAGAATTAAATCAGTTTGTGGTAGTTTTTCTTTAACTGCAGCAGCTAAAACTTTTGATGTTGCACAAGTATCAGAACCAGCGAATTTTGAGTCGCACAATAAAAAAGCATCATCAACTCCCATTGCAATGGCTTCTTTTAAAACTTCAACAGCTTTTGCTGGTCCCATTGCAATTGCTGATATAGTTGCGCCATATCTATCTTTTAAAATTAATGCTGCTTCTAGGGCTTGTCTATCCGCAGGGTTAATAACAGATTCCATATTGGTTCTGTCTATATTATTATTTTCGGTCCATTTTACGTCATTTGTATCAGGAACTTGTTTGACAAATACAACAATATTCAAATATTTAACCCCTTTACTATCTTTATTTTGCAACAAAAATAACTACATGTCTAATGCTACGTCAAGAGTTTTAGCTTTTGCAACGATTGCGCTTGATGAAATAACGTCAACACCTGTTTTTGCTATTTCTCCAATTGTTTCGATTGTAACATTACCGCTTGCTTCAACCATTGCTTTGTCACCAATTAATTCAACACATTGTTTCATTAAATCGCAGTTCATATTATCTAGCATAATGATGTCAGCTTTTGCATTAATTGCTTCTTTAACTTGTTCAATTGTGTCACATTCAATTTCAATTTTGTGAGTATGAGATAATCTTTCTCTAATTTTATTTACAGCGTTAGTAATTGAGCCTGCAAATTGAATATGGTTATCTTTAATCATAACGCAATCTGCTAAGTTGAAACGGTGAAGTCTAGCACCACCTGTAAATACAGCGTATTTTTCAAACATTCTAAAGCCTGGTGTTGTTTTTCTTGTATCAGTTATTCTTGCTTTATTGTTGCCGATTGCAACTTGGTATTTGTTTGTTTCTGTTGCGATACCGCTTAAACGTTGAACATAGTTTAATGCTGTCCTTTCTCCAATTAAGATTGCTCTTGCTGGGCCTGTAATGACAGCTAATGTATCACCTTTTTTTATTTTTTCTCCATCTTTAAAGTATTTTTCAATCCTAACTTCTTTTGATAATGTTTTAAATACCATTTCGACTATATCTATACCACATAAAATACCATCTTCTCGGGAGTTTAGTTTCGCAGTAATTACTTCATCTTCTGGAACTAAATAATCAGTTGTTATGTCACCAAAACCGATGTCTTCTTTAAGTGCATTTTTAACGTGTTCTTCAACTATAAAATCGTGTAATAAAACTGATGACATAATTACCCTTTCATTCTTGTACTTCTTGATAATTGGTGAGATTCTGCTATCAAATCTTTTTGTGGATAGTCTTCTCTAAAATGAGCACCTCTAGATTCTTTTCTATTAAGTGCAAATTCAACTATAAGTTCTGCAATTGTTAATAGATTTCTTAATTCATAGTGGTTTCGGTTTGGACATTTGTATGCAAACGCAAATTGTTCTTTTAAATTTTCGATTTCTGCTTTTGCAACTTCAAGTTTTTGTTGGTTTCTTATAATTCCAACTTTATCCCACATTAATTCTTTTAAATGTTTTAAAATTGCGTCAACATTTTGATGTTCTGTTTTTATTGTTTCTTCTTTGTAGAAATTAATTGTTTTTTGTGTTTTTTCGTCTTGAACAAAATTATTAGATAAATTTTTATTTTTCAATGATTCAACAAGTTCAAAAGCAGTTACTGCACATTCTAAAATAGAGTTTGAAGCAAGTCTATTTGCTCCGTGTAAGCCTGTGCAAGCAGCTTCTCCAATAGCATATAAACCTTCCATAGATGTTGTTCCATCAACTTTTGTTTTAATTCCGCCCATATAATAGTGTGCAGATGGTGAAACAGGAATATAGTTTTCTGCAGGATTTATGTTGTATTCTCTGCAAGTGCCATAAATTGTTGGAAAACGTTTTTCAAATTTCAATTCGTTTATGTGTGTTGCGTCTAAATAAACATTTTTAGCGCCTGTAAGTTGCATTTCGTTGAAAATAGCTCTTGTTACGATATCTCGAGGTGCTAATTCTAAACGTTTATCGTATTTTTCCATAAACGTTTTTCCATTTTTATCAACTAGTTTTGCGCCTTCTCCTCTTACGGCTTCTGAAATCAAGAACATTGTTCCATTGTCGCCAAGTGCGAATGCTGTTGGGTGAAATTGGACAAATTCCATATCTTTTACAATAGCACCAGCTCTATATGCTAGGGCAATACCGTCACCTGTTGTAATGTCTGGGTTTGTTGTATATTTGTACAATTGACCAACACCGCCTGTTGCAAGGATAACTGCTGGAGATTCAATTATCTCATATTCATTTTCTTCATAGTTGTATGTTATCAAGCCTTGGCATATGTTTTTTGAATTTTTTAAAAGCTCAACAGCTAGGGTTTGTTCATATACTTTAATGTCTTTTTTTGATATTAAGTATTTAACAAGTGCGTTTTCCATACAAAAACCGGTTGCGTCTCCACCAGCGTGTAAAATACGATTTACACTGTGAGCAGCCTCTTTTGTAAATTTAAGTTGATTGTTTTCATCTCTATCAAAATCAACGCCAAAATTTTGTAATTCTTTTACGACTTGTGCACTTCTTTTAGAAATATATTCTGCAACTTTAGCGTCGGTAAGCCCAGCACCAGCTTTTATTGTATCTTCAATATGGAGAGAACAAGAATCTAACTTGTTTTCTGGCATAACGCTAACCATACCACCTTGTGCATATTTAGAATTAGACTCAATTAATTTTGTTTTTGTAATTATTAATATTCCATTAGGTAAATGGGCTTCTTTATGAAGCTTAATTGCTGCATATAGACCAGCTATACCGCTTCCAACAACTACAGCAGAATATTTTGAGTGCTTCATCTTTATATCCTTGTTTTACAACATTTTAAAACAAACAAAAAAATTAGTCGTTTAATCGTTTATTTTTGTAACCGTAAGCAATATAAATTGCTAATCCCATTGCAATCCACAATAGGAAGTAAAGTGATGAAGTGCCACCAGACATCCCTTTATAAATCATAAAACAACTGCACATCACAATGCCTAAAATTGGGAATAATGGGCAGAAAGGAACTTTGAATGGTCTATGTCTATTTGGTTCTGTTTTTCTTAAAATAAGAACTTCAATACATATAATTACAAATGAAGCAAATGTACCGTAGTTACATAGTTCTGCAGAAATATTTAAGTCCATAAACAATGAACCAATTATAACTATTAAACCAGAAATCCAAGTAATAATGTGTGGAGTTTGATATTTTTTATTTATTTTCATTATATTTTTAGGTAAGAAGTTATCTCTTGCAATAGCGTAGAAAATTCTTGTTGTACCTAATTGGTAAACTAATAATACAGATGTTAATGCGCAAAGTGCGCCAACAGATATCGCGCCTGCATACCAGTTCTTACCGATAGCTCTCATTGCATCAGCTAATGGGGCTTGGGTGTTAATACTATCAAGTGGAATTACACCTGTTAAAACTAAGGCAACTGATACATATAAAATTGTGCAAAGAGTAAGTGTTCCTAAAATAGCAACAGGTAAATCTCTTTGTGGATTTTCAGTTTCTTCTGCGGCAGTTGAAATAGCGTCAAATCCGATATAAGCAAAGAAGATAATAAATGTACCCGCTAAAATACCTTCTAATCCGTTTGGTGCGAATGGAGTCCAATTTTCTGGTGCAACATATTTTGCACCAACAAGAACAAATGAAATAATTATTGATAGGTTAACAAAAACCATCAAACCAGCTACCCTTGTTGACTCTTTAACCCCTCTGATTAGAAGAATTGTAAGAACTAAAACTATAAAAATAGCGGGAATATTTATTGCGATTGGCATTTCAACACCGAAAGGTAATTGAACAAAAGGCATTTTGTCGTGAACATCCCATCCGTATTTGTCGCACATTGCATACATAGAACGAAAATCGTTTCTAAGCCAAAGAGGGCAATTAACAACAAAATCAGGAAGAATGTGTTTGAAACCTTTTAATAATTGAGTTAAATATCCAGTCCAAGCTGTTGCAACTGTTATGTTTCCGATTGCGTATTCTAGCATTAATACCCAACCAACCATCCACGCCATAAATTCACCCATTGTTGCATAAGTGAAAGTATATGCGCTACCTGCAACAGGTATCATTGCGGCAATTTCTGAGTATGCTAATGCTGAAAATAAGCTTGCTGTTGCAGCAATTAACATTGAAATTACAACGGCAGTTCCTGCTCCAGCACCATCTGCACTACCAACAATTGCACTACCAATAATTGTAAAAATACCGGTACCAACAACCGCACTAACACCTAAAATTAATAAATCAAATATATTTAAAGTCTTTTTTAATTCTGTTGACTTACTCTCAGCAATAAAAGCGTCAGTTGATTTTTTGCTGAGCATATTTTTAATTACAGCTAATGTTTTATTTTTCATTCTTCCTTGTGTTTCTTTTTTGCGCAACGAAATTAATTATATAACAAACAAAATTATTGTATGTTTTTTAGATAGTTCTCTGCTGCTGATTGGCTTGTTAATTCTTTGATTGTTTTTGCGCAATTAGCCTTAATTGTTGATATTTCATCTTCTTTCATAGAAAGAATTTTATCTATACATTTCTTTAATTCTTCGCTATTTGGATTTATCAAAAATCCGTTTTCATTGTCTTTTAAAATACCATCTATACCATCACCCTTTTTACCTATAACAATATTTCCAGTTGCCATAGCTTCTAAATAACTTAATCCAAAAGTTTCGTTATCACTAAGCAAAACAAAAATGTCTGATTTGTTTAGTTGTTCAATAACTAAAGGTTTTTGTAATTGCCCTAAAAACTGAATATTTGAACCATTAGCAAGTTTTTTTAAGTTTTTTTCTTCTGGTCCACTACCAATAATATTTAATTTTATTTGTGGCATTTCATTTAATGCTTTTATAATTACATCAATGTTTTTTCTTTTAATTAAAGATGCAACAGTTGTGATAGTTAGTTCTTTATTTAGTGGTTTTTCAATTGGTTCAATATCTATTCCAGAATACGCTACAAAAGTTTTATTATTTGGAATGATTTTTTCTATTTTTTCTTTTAAAATAGGGCTTCTTGCAGAAATTTTATCTGCTAATTTGTATGCTTTTTT
The DNA here is from genome assembly GCA_017396025.1 of bacterium. GTDB lineage: Bacteria > Cyanobacteriota > Vampirovibrionia > Gastranaerophilales > Gastranaerophilaceae > Avigastranaerophilus. The sequence goes on along the minus strand of JAFQNF010000046.1, from coordinate 76,913 downwards.
TAAGCTGTTTCTGAAAGGTAGATATTTAAAATCTGTTAAAACAGTGATGTCTGAAGCGTGAACGCTGCAAATGTATTTTATTTTTTCTTTTTTTAAAAGTTTTTGTGCCATTAAAGCCCCGCAAGGCATATGAGAAATCATTACATCATAGTTTTTTAGTGAAAAATCTTTTGGTAGTTTGTTATAAACGTTAAAGAAAAACGGAGTATGAAAATTTAGATTGTATATTTTCGTTCCGCTTTCTTCATATAATTTTTCTTCTGTAATTTTGCGTCCTCGAAGTAATGTATTAGTAATAAAATTTGCTCTTATTACATCAACTTCGTGCCCTAATTTTTGCCATTCTTGCACAAAGTAAAATAGTGCCTTTGCTATTTTTTCTTCACCTATTGGGTATAAATCTGTTACAAAAAGTATTTTCATATTATAAATATTACTATATTATTGTAAAAAACGGAAAGACGATTTTGCAGGAATTAAATATTAAAAATTATGCTCATATTGGAGATGCTGTTTACGAAGTTTTTATTCGTGAGCGTACAATTTTTATGACATCAAATCTTCAACGTTTGCATAAATTAACGGTGGGATATGTAAATGCAAAATTTCAAACAGAATTATTAGAAAAATTAATGCCGTCCTTGACAGAACAAGAAATTGAACTTGCACGTAGAGCGAGAAATATTCCAACTTCATCATCACGAAGAATAGATAGAGCGCTTCACTCAACTGCAACATCATTAGAAGTTGTTCTTGGATACAATTATGTTTATAATAAAGAGCGCTATGCTGAACTTTGTGGATTGATGGATAAACTTATATTTTCTTAACAAATTGATTGTTTTTTTAAAGATATCTTGTAATATTACCGATATAGTAATAAGTGTTCTAATGTAAGGGTCTTTGTAATGGAAATAAGGAAAACTGCACTCGCCGACGAGTATATGTATGTTGCTAATACTCCTGGTACTGGTAATGTTGATGACGAAGTTTCTTTATTTGATTCTGAACAAGATGCTGGAAGCATATCAGAAGAACTTTATTCTGAAGAAAATGGTTGGGAAGCTGTAGAACCAGAAGCCAATAAATTTTTATTTTGGAATACTGGTAAATACACCTTTACTACCGCAGATGGTACAACTATTGAATTAAAAGATCTTGATGGTGTTGAAGTATATCAAAATAGTGAAACTGGTGAAGTTGTAATTATTGGTGCAAAGGATGCAACTATTTATGGTAGTGATGTATCTTCGAAAATTAGTGTATATGATAGTACAGTTGATTATCTTTTTTTAGGAACCGGTAATGATAATCTGTATATAGAAAATTCAACTGTTGAGGATGTCTCAAATTCTTGGGGTGATGATAATATAGAGATTAATAATTCTAATGTAGATTCTCTTTATTCAGGTGAAGGTAGTCAAAAAATTACCGTTAAAGATTCAGAAATTGGAGAACTTAATGCTGGTTCTGGAGATGACACAATAAGTGTTAATTCTTCTGATGTTGAATATCTAGTTGGTAATTTGGGTAATGATAATATATTTGTTAGTAATTCTGAAGTAGACTTTTTATACTCTAATAACCCAATGTTAGGCGATGATGGCTCTGATAAAGTTGTTATTAATAATGATTCGACAGTATCTGATATTTATACAGGATATGGTCAAGATAAAATTACAATTACTGATTCGGTTATAACTGGTAGTATCTCGGAATCTGATGATAATGATATTATAACTGTTAATACTTGGTTTTCTTCTGATAGAACAAAATATGGTGATGAATACAACACAGCTGTGGGTAACACTGTTGAAGAACAAAGTAGAAATTATGATGAAGAAGGTAAGATAACTGGTCATTCAAGTTCTGATGTTAAATATAATTCTAATGGTGATTTTTTAAGTTCTGAGTCAAAAAACTATGATTTGAATGGTAATTTGATTGGTACGACATCGGTTTTATATGTTTATGATGAAAATGGAGAACTTAGAGAACAAATTTCAGTTACCTATGATAGTGATGGTAATGAAACTTTAAGAATTGCACAAAAACTAGATGAAAATGGAAATGTTATTCAAGAATATGTGAAAGCAACTGGTGAAGATGGACGTAGTGAAGAAAAAATAACAAACTTGCTTTATGATGACCCAGAAAATCCAACTGTTTGCACTTTTATGGAAGAATATGTGACGCAAAAAGATGCAAGAAATAATGTTATTCTGCAAACTAGAACAACAACAGACTTGCTAAGTCTTTTAAAACAAGCATATCCATTAAATGAAGAACTTCAAGCTTCTGAAACAATTCAAGATGCCTTAGCTAATAGTGGTTTAGATATTAATTCTGATGAGTTATATGATTTAATGAAAGCATCACTTCCTTTGGTTGATGGTCAAGTAACAAAATTAAGTGATGAAATGATAACCTCTATTGGTTCAGAGTTAAATGCAAAACTTTCTTTAATGAATATGGATTTTAAGGATAAAGAAAAACTTCAAGAACAATTAGATGAAGCTATAAATAGTGGTGATATAAATAAAATACAGGCAATTTATGAAAAAATAAATGAAAGGTTATATCCTGACGATTCTCATAATTCTTTTAGTTATGAGCTTATGGAAATACAACGTGCAAGACAATTCTATAGCGAAATGGGTGATGATCTTGTTGGTGAACAATTTGCTATTAGAGATGACTTTGATTATGAAACTGATGTCCCTGAAACATATAGTGAAATATTGTTATGTCAAATGGATGAACTGAGAGAACAATATGAAATGTACAAAGAAAATATGGGTTCATTTGATAGAATTGTTTCTATGTGTAATATCTTTGGTTTGGGTACAAGCGAAGCTGAAGTAGAACAAATGTTCCAAATGTACGAACAAAAACTCAGAGAACTTCCAACTTTAAAAGGAGATGAATTCGTTTCGAACTTTAAAGCGTTAACTGGTGATGATTTTTCAGACGAAGTATTACAAAATTTATATTCGGCTCAAGTATTATGTAATTATGCCGATTCTATGTCTGAAGAAGAATTACTTGAAGAAGCCGAAAATTTAGGTATAAATCTTCAAGATGCACATGTTACTGATTATTCAAGAATGGAAATGATGCCACCTCCTTTCCCTGGTGGTGTACCATATGCAACTTACCCATATACAAAATTAGACTATGATAATTTAAGAACATTAATAAAAGCATCATATTCAGAAGGACTTGCTGCGGACAATTCAACGCTTGGTAAAACAATAGATGATTATGCTAATACAGTAACTGAACATCGAGATTTTATTGTTGATTTAGCAAGAACGGCTGCTGTTGCTGCTGTTTCTGCAACGGGTGCGGGTATCTTGATTTGTGGAACGGTTGGCGCAGCTGTTGAATTAATGGCCAGTGCAGCAAATTCAAATGCGCAAGGTTCACAAAGACAATCAGGTGAAGAAATTTTAGCAAACATGACATCCGGTTTTGTATCTGCGGTATTCCAAGGTGCGGCAAAACATATTATGAATTTGAAAGTTCCGGGAACAAATTATTCTCTTAACTATGCAATAAAAAAATTAACTCAGAATTGGAGTAGTGAGACTCTTAAATCATTACTTCCGAAATATGTAGAATTAATTGGTATTAAAGGTGTAACTGCTGGTGTTATAAAAGATGCGGTTAACTTCATAATGGATAGCGAAGAAAATGAAAATTTTGTTAAAAAATTACTTAGCGGTGAAGAAGTTACTGATGAAGAAATAGAAAAATTCAAAGATGGATTATTAGATGCTGTTAAGTCTGGAGCTATTAGTGGTCTAGTGACTGGTGTTTTATTGTCGTTATTTGAAACATTTAATGCTACTGCTGGCAAGAAATTAAGAGAAGCCGTTCATAATGCTTCATCCAATGCTATAAAAGGTGAAATTGATACTGTTTATGAGGAAATTATGGCAAGAATCGCGAATGCTACAGGTAAAACAGCGTCAAGAACCGTATCAAGCATGGTTCAGGGTAAAGAAATAGATTGGGAAACATTCTGGGAAACGGAATTTAAAGAACTTGCCAAAAATGCATTTAAGAAAAAATAGTTAAAGAATCTTTTTTAAATATTCATTCAGTGCTGTTGGACAAGAAAAAGATGTACCTTTTATGGTGGCATTTTTTTCTTGTAATATTTGTCCTAGAAATCCATTTTTCTTTGGTAGGTTAGGTATATCACTTGTATCAAAACTTATTGTTCCGTTGGTTAATCCTTTTAAGTTACCAGCGTTATCATATAGCATTTCAAAAGTATGAACGCCTTTTGATGTTGAATTTGAGAATGCTTGTGTTGCTTTTGCATAATCATCTGCTCCAACAATGTGTTGTGCATTTGATAATGAAAGTAAATCAATACCTCTTCCTTGATTATTTCCAGATGCAGCAAAAACTTCCACTCCATTTTCAACAAGTTCGTTTATTGCATTAATCATTCCGACTGTGTTTTTATCTTTTTGTGTTTTTGATTTTTTTAATTCTTCTAATATTTTTGTTTTGTATTCACTTACATTTTTTTCTGTAATAAGTTCGCCCACTGTATTTGAAATTTTTTCAAAATCTGCCGGAACACCTACAGATAAGTTTAACGCTTTAACATCATTTCCATTTTTTACAATTTTTACAAGGTCTTCTAATGAATCTTGCATTGCTTGCCATTCATTTTTGCCCTTTGGGGTAGTATCAAAGGCTAAAACACCAACTTTATCATCTAGACCAGATGTGGCAAATTTTGAAACAATTTTTCCGTGAGGTAATTTTACTTTTTTTCCAATTTTATAGTTCCCAAAATCGCTAAAAACATCGATAATTGCCATTGTTGGAACAGAAGTTTTTCCATCTATTTTTCCGTCAATTATATCTAAGCCTTGAGGTAGAGAAATAATTCTGTATTCCTTATTAGTTGGTCGAAAATTGGCAACTTTTGATAGTTTTGTTAATGCTCCAGATGCTGCTTTTTGAGTAAAAGATACTGTATCATCCGCAATTGAACTCAGCTTAATTGATGTTGATTTTGCGTAATCAACACCTTTTTTTACAATTTGACTTGTTATATTTGAACTACTTTTGCCAATGTTCATATTCTATATAAGGTTCAAAAATATCTAAAATTGCTAAGTCTTCAAAAAATGTTACCGTCTTTTAATTTGAATATTATTTCGCGCAAAAAAAATGCTGTTTGGTTATTGTATTTGCGTAAGGTCTTATATGCAAATACACGCGATTAGTAATACAGAGAAAGTTATATCTTTTAAGAATAAGAAAGTGAGTAATAAAAATACTCCAAATGTTATTGTGCCATATTCTCAATATAGCAGTGAAAACATTCGTGCTAAGTATGCACCTCCTTCATTAGTGGATAGAATGTCTCCTGAAATGAAGAAATTTTTTGACTTTTTAAAGACAATTAAGATTGAAAACGAATCATTAGCTAGTAGATTAAATGGTTATACTTTTGCTTTTGATAAGGGGTTTGATATTCCGGCTTGGACAAATTTCCTTTCAGAGATGGATAGTGCTACTGCTTTATTTGAAAATGAAACAACAGTTTATGAAAAATCTTTTTTAGAACTTTTAAATTCAGTAAAACCAATTTCTGAATTATTCAATGAAAAAGATTTTAAACCTAATAAAGCTATTGAATTTTTGGATGAATATTATAACCGAGATGATGAAGAAATAAGTAAATTCCCTATAAAAGCGCAACTTGATTTTATGATTGAAGCTGCAAAGTCAAAAGAACCTGTAGAAGAATTTGTTCATGATTTATTCTATTTTCGTTCTCTAATGACTAAAGATGGACAAAGTGTTCTTGCTGAACGTAATGGAGGAATGGGTAAGAATCAAATTAATGCACTAAAATATGTCTTAAGTGTTGATAAGGGAAGTGTAGATACAAGCAATCTTGAGATGCTTTTAGAACTAGTTCAAGATGGCGTTGTTGGTATTCATGTATTTAATAACATTCCCGTAAAAGGAAAAATAAATTCTTTGGTTTTAGATGATATTGATAAATTGTATGTTGCTTATTCAACGAGTGTAAAACCAATTGATGCCTTTGTTCCTACTTATAAAACAAAACGAGATGCACAAAATAATCTAAAAATGGGTGATGTTTATGAACTGGATGGTGAAGATAAAATTTTCATCGTAAATAGATACGGTTTATCAACACAGCTTGGACTAGATAAAAAAACATATTTTGACCTTTTTCCTCCAATTGAAAGGTATGCATCTACGCAAGGAGATGTTGGTAATTGTTGGGAGTTAACTGCTTTAAATGCTTTGTTTGCTGACCCACAAGAAAGAGAAAAAATACTTGGGCTATTTTCTCAAGAAGGTAATGATGTTGTAATTCGATTCCCTAATGGAAATTATACGAAACATATTTTTAAAAATGGGAATTTGCCTCCAAAATCAGATAAACGATATTTCTCTCGTGGTGCAAAGGGTATTAGACTTTTGGAGTTTGCGGACGGGAAAGAATCTCATGCCGATAAAATTAGATTTTTAATGCTTCAATATAGACAGGCTTATGATTCTGCAAAAACAGAAAATGAGAAAAGACTTATTGATGAAAAAGCATCAAGATTAATAGATTTACTTGAAGAAAATTGGGATAGTGTTGTTGTCTCTCTGGATGAAAAACAAGACTGGACTTTTGAAGAATGGAAAAAAGAAAAGCACGGCTTTGATAGTGGATCAACAGTGAGTAGAGATGGTGGCAATTCTTCAGAGTTATTTATGCGTCTTTTATATCCTATAGAGGTTTATAACAAGGATGAAATGGCGAGAAATGACTTTATATCTTATGCGGGAAATTTTGAAAATAATGTTGTGACTTATGGCATACCAAGAGGTTTCCCTCAGGAAAAAGCGCCAGAAGGTTTGCTTGTTGACCATTCTTACCGAATGTATCCATTAGATGTGGATGAAAATGGACGAGTCTCAAAATTTAAACTTATAGATCCTCATAGCATAATAGAAATTCCTATTAGTTATGAACAAATAAAAGAAATTGGCGGAATTGTTGATATTGCTAAAAAAAATAATTTGACTGGAAAACAAACAGTGTCATTTAAGGGCCGTCAAATAACTTTAAATGGAACATTGAGAAAAAAATCACTGTCTCCTTCGTTAGTAAAAGATGCTGGATTTTCTGAAACAGAAGTTCATATGGATGCACTAAAGTTTTTAAGAATGTTGGATAATCAAGTTATAAAACATATTAACTCTGTTGATAAAAAAGGAACTTATTTTGCTAGATTACTCACAAAAACAGGGGAATTTGAAAATATAAATTTTGATTATATAAAAAACATGGCAAGTTTCCTAAATTTGTTAGGTACGACTTATGCAAATGGTGAAACATTATTATCTCAATTAAATGACTTTTCTTTTGTTGCTGAAAAAGATTTTGATCCAGAATCTTGGAGTGATTTTGTTTTTTTATTTGATAATAAGCAAAGATACAACGATAGCACTTTCTTAGAAAAATTTTTGGCAGAAAAAAACTTTTCAGATATTTTTTACTCTAAAGAATTTGATCCGAATAGTGTTTTAGATTTCGTAACTGATATTAAATCTAGAATAGATTTTTATACGCGATATGAGTTGTTTGAAATTTTAGATTTTGTTTCTTGTTTTGCTGCGGATAGATACGATTCTATTCAAAGAATGGACGCTTTGTCATATTTTCAAGAATTAAGAGATGTAAATGGGGAACCTGTTTTTCCTCAAAAACAGCAAGAAATTTGCCAATTAGAAGCATTTAAATATATGTTAAATATTAATCCAGCGTCTGTTAATGCGAGTAATATGCAAATGTTACTTGATTTGGTTTTAAATGGAGTTGTTGATAAGCATGTATTTGATTATTTGCCAACGCAGGTTGAGTTAAACTCTCTTGTTGTTTCTGATATTGATTTACTGTATGAAGCATATATAAATGGAACAGAGCCAATTGATGCTTTTATCCCTACTTTTGTAAAGGAAAATGATGCATTGAAACAATTAAAAGTCGGTGATGTTTTTGAATTGGAAGATGAAGAATATATTCGTATTGTTACTGGTAAAAATACTTCAACTCAGTTAAATATTTCAAAACAAACCTATTTTGATTTATTTCCGCCAGTAGAAAGATATGCAACAACTCAGGGTCAAATTGGTAATTGTTGGCAAATGGCGGGCATGAATTCTATTTTTAGAGATGCAAATGAACGTGTAAATATCTTAAAAATGTTTTATCAAGATGGTGATGATATTTTAATAAAGTTTCCAAAAGGGGAATATGAAGAAATAAGATTTGAAAATGGAAATCTTCCCTCTTCTGAGTTGGCTAAAAATTATTCAAAAGGAGCAAAGGGGTTTAAATTATTAGAATATGCTGATGGAAAAGAATTACAAGCTTATCGTATAAAAAATTATTTCTTATATTTATTGAAAGAACTTGCCAGTGGTCAGACTGATGATGAAAAGAAAATTGCACAAGAAAAATTACAGGAAATACAAAAATTAATAGAATTAGGTATTGAAAATCTTGTTGTTAGAAGAAATGATAAAACTGATGAATGGGAATGTTATGTGTTCAAAGAAACAATAGATGGCTATAATACTGCCGAAACCCAAGGCCGCAATGGTGGTGATACTATAAAGTTCTATCAAAGAATAGGATATCAAAATTCGTTTTGGGAACATATTGCGGATAAAAAAACTCAAGAGAATGTAACAAATCCAAAAACTTTTGATAAGTATATTGTAGTGTGGACCACAAAAGAAGGCTTGAGAAATAATAATTATGAAACACTAGGTATACATGAAAATCATGCATATCCTATCACTCCTGCTGAAACTGATAAACAAGGAAATATATTAAGTTATAACGTTTTTGATCCTTGGGGGTGTGTTAAAGTTAAATTGTCGTTTGAACAGTTAAGGGAGTTTGGTTCTTTTGTTCAGTTTGCTGAAAGAAAAAGTTACAAATAACGTTTTCTTTCTTCTCCAGTAACACCTGCATATAGTTCAACAAATTGTTTTGCAGTACTAGCTTCAACTTTTGTTAAAAGAACTTCTTCAACTTGGAAGAAACCAACTTCTGTTGCCATTTCAACATCAACTTTGATTGGTTTATTTTCTCCGTGATAAATTTTAACTCTTGTAATTGCACTGGCTGAATATTTGTGGATGTCACCAGCTTTTGGTGTGCTATTAAGTGCCATTGGTATTCTTGCTCTACCTTTTGTCATATCACAACCGTCTGCAATCAAGATTATGCCAGCTTCTAATGAGTGGATTTTTCTTGTTGACATATGTCCAATAATAGATTCTAGTGCAAGTGATTTTATAACAACTCGTTTATGAATATCATCTGGGAAAAATTTAATTAGGGTTCTATCTATTAATGGTAAAGCAAGACGAACAGACATTTCTTCGTGTCCTTGTCTTCCTATCATCATTCCTAAATCGTGCATTAGGCAGGCAATAACAACCCCGCACATACTATCTTCAAAAGAACCAATTTCTTCTTCTTCTAAAGATGTTTTAATACCAGCTTCGTGAAGAATATTTAGCATTTTAATAGAATTGCTTGCAACTTGCTTCATATGAACAGGTCCGTGGTCGTTATAACCAAGACGTTTGATAGAAACATTGTTTGCGTATTCTTGCATTTCTTGCAATTCTTCATCAGCAAATAAGTACTTAACGATTTCCGTGCACATAGGAAAATCCTTAAGTCTTTCTAATATTTTGGATTCTGTTGCTATTTCTTTTACTGATTTCATAATTCTTCACCTCTTATATATATTATACCCAATTTTTAGCAAAAAATATTATTATGTGTTTTATTTCTGTTGAGAGAAAAGAAAGGGATATTATGAACGTAAGTTTTTCATCTACATATAGAGTGCCAATAACTCAACCTGGAGTTAATAATGCAAAGAAAGATAAATTAAGAACATTAACTCAACAATATGGTGGTTTGATTAGTTCTTCTAAAACGGGTGCAGCTAGAGTATCATTGCCGAATGAATTAGATGATAAATTTGAGAAAGATTTAAAAGGTATTGGCTATAAACAATATCAAAAATTTGATGCTGAGAATTTACCAAAAGAAAAAATAGATGAATATATTAAAAAAGCTCTTTCTAAATTTGATTATTCACAAAAAGGTAAACAAAAAGCTGGAAAACCAAGAGAAAAAGAATTGTATAATTAATTTGTTAATTTTAATTAAACATATAAAAAGATTGTTTCAAAAAAAAATATCTTATGATAATATATAGTTATGTTGATTAGAGAAACGGAGCCCCGTTTCTTTTTTATTTACTTAACGGTTTTAGTTGCGGAAAGGAAGGTACCATGAAACGAGATAAACACCATAAATCTCAGTCAAGTGATAATGCGCCATTTGAGTACGTAAATAAAAGAGAGTTAATGGAAAAATTAGAGCCATTAATTGATAATACGTTAATGCGTTTTGGTTTAATTCCTGTTGAAGTTGAGCTAGTTCGTGAAAATCACAGATGGTTTCTAAGAATATTCATATACTCAACTGAAAGAAATGTTGGACTTGATGATTGTGAAAATGTTTCAAGAAGTCTATCAGATTTTTTAGAAGAGTTGATTCCATTCAAATACTACCTAGAAGTTAGTACTCCAGGAATTGAAAGAAAATTAAAATCAGATAAAGAGTATTTGATTTTTAAAGGCAAGGATATCAACTTAAAACTAAAAGAAGCAGTTGATGAATCTGGTGAAAAACAGTTTGTAGCAAAAATTGTTGATTTTGATGAAAAAGAAGGTTTAACAGTATTTGCTTACAAAGATAAACAAGATATTTTGATTAAAAAAGAAAATATTATTTCAGCAAAATTATATTCAAGTGAGATATAGGAGAGGACACAATGATTAAAATCGGAACAGCGTTATTTGAAGCTTGTGAAGAACTTGAAAGAGAAAAAGGCATATCTAAAGATGTTATTATTGCTTCTTTATGTGATGCTATGGTTACAGCTTATAAAAAACATTTAAAACAAAAAGAAGTTCCAAATGTTGAAGCTATTTTAGATGAACAATCTGGTGAAATCGGTGTATTCAGAACAAAATTAGTTGTTGAAGAAGTACAAGATGCAGATTTAGAAATTTCTTTAGAAGATGCAAAAGAACTTGATGACGAAGTTGAATTAGAAGACGAAGTTAAAATTGAAGTAACTCCTGAAAACTTTGGTCGTATTGCAGCTCAAAGTGCAAAACAAGTTATTACTCAAAGAATTAGAGAAGCTGAAAGAAAACTTGTTCTTGATGAATTTATGGAAAAGAAAGGTACTCTAACAACTGGTATCATTCAACGTGTTGAAAATAGAAACGTAATCGTAAACATCGGTAAAACAGATGCGATTATGCCTCAAAAAGAACAAATTCCTGGTGAATACTATAAATCTGGCAACAGAATCAGAGTATTTGTTCTTAACGTAAAAGAAACATCAAGATTACCTCAAGTTATTGTTTCTCATGCACACGCTGAAATTGTTAGAGAATTATTTGAACTTGAAGTTCCAGAAATTGAAGATGGAATTGTTGAAATTAAATCAATTTCTCGTGAAGCTGGTTACAGAACAAAAATTGCAGTTACAAGTAATGATCCAGACGTAGATTCAGTAGGTGCTTGTATCGGACCAAGAGGTAGCAGAATTCAAACTATCATTGGCGAACTTAAAAATGAAAAAATTGATATTGTAAGATATAGCGAAAACCCTGTTGAATACATTGTAAACGCATTATCTCCAGCAAGAATTGTTTCTGTAGATATATTAGCTGATGATGAATATTCAAGAGAAGCTTTTGTTATCGTTCCAGATGATCAATTAAGCTTAGCTATTGGTCGTGACGGTCAAAATGTAAGATTGGCTCACAAATTAACAGGCTGGAAGATAGATATTAAGAGTGAATCTCAAGCAGCAAAAATGGAATATGCTCCACACGCTCAACATCAAGATGACTATGAAGAAGACGTTGTTGAAGATGAAGTTGATGAAATTGCTGAAGAAATTCGTGAAGAAGAAGAATATGCTATGGATGAAGAAGATGTAGCAGCATTCGAAAACGATGAAGCTGGGGCTGAAGAAACAGATGAGCTTGAATAGCAATTTTTCAGAAAATAAAGAACGTTTTGAACATATTTGTACGTTGCCATTTGAAACTTTTGAAGTTGGTTCAAATGGTGATGTATATTGTTGTTGCCCTAATTGGAATAATTTTTATTCGATTGGAAACATATTTTCTGATAATTATGAAGAAATTTGGAATCCGGAACGTGTAAAGGAACTTAGGAAAAGAATTTTAAATAAAGATTATTCTTTATGTGATAAGAATTCTTGTCCATATTGTAAAAGGCAGTTGTTTCCTCTTTCAAAAAGAACTTTAAAAAAATCTTTTTGGAAGAAAGATCATCCCTCTTTTCAAATTCATATGAAAAAAAGTCCAGTTTCTGTTAAGCTTGGATATGATTCTGAATGTAACATCGCTTGTAAAATGTGTAGAGATAAAATTATTTGTCTTTCTGATGAAGAATTACAATTGTTTAATTCTAGAATAGATTCTTTGCTTATACCACTTCTTAATGATGTTCAAGTATTAGAGGTTAATGTAAAAGGTGATCCTTTTGCTTCAAGACATAGTCGTTTACTAGCAGAAAAAGTTGCAAAAAAGTATAAGCATATAAAATTTGATTTCCAAACAAATGGTATTCTTTGTACTGAGAATATGTTGAAACAGTTAAAAATTTCACTTGATCGTATATATGCAATAAGGGTTTCTATTCATGCTGCAACTGCAGAAACTTATTCGAAAATAGTTCAAAATGGCGAGAAATTTTTTCCTGTTATTTTGGAAAATCTTAAATTTTTGTCTTTGGCTCGAGAAAAACATAGTTTTATGTTTTTTCTTCATTTTGTTGTATCTGCAGTCAATTACAAAGAAATACCAGATTTTATAGGAATGGCAGAACATTTTGGTGCTCGTCCATTTTTTTGGGAATTGCGGCAGGTTCAATATAATTATACTGCTTTAGATAATGACTTTATTGTTGAACCAGATCATCCTTTGCATGAAGATTTAAAAAAGGTTTTAAGAAATCCTCTATGTATGAAATATAAAGATAATTTTACACCTAGATTGTACAGTTTAATGTTTGACTGAAGGATATTTATATGCAAATTAAAGATTATCAGATTGTTATATTGGGATTATTAATTGCTTTGGGTAGTGTTTGTTCAACATGGATTTTATCTAAATCTGTTGTTGAATTTCAAAAATTGCAAAATCAAACAATAAGAGTTACCGGTAGTGCAAGCCAAAAGGTAACATCTGATAGTGCTTCTTGGACTATTAATTTTAGAACAAAACAACCTTTGCTTAAGGATGGATATGCAAAACTAAATTCTGATGCAAAGTTAATAAAAGAATTTTTGATTGTAAATGGTATAGAAGAAAATGATATTTCTTTTTCATCAATAAATAGTTATGAAAATTATAAAAGATTGCCTAATGGACATACGTCTAATGATGTTGATACATATACTGTTTATCAAAGTGTTACTGTAAAATCTAACGATATAAATAAATTTACAGAAATGTCAAAAAAAGTTGATGAGCTTGTTAATAAAGATATTAATTTGAATGCAGAAAGAATCCAGTATTTTGTTTCTAATTTAGATGATATTAAAATTCAAATGGTTGGAGAAGCTTCAAAAAACGCTAAATTAAGAGCCGAAAGCATTGTTTCTGGTACAAATGGTAAAATTGGCGTTATGAATTCTGCAAGAATGGGTGTATTTCAAATTGTTCCAGTTGATTCAACAGAAGTAAATGACTATGGAATTAATGATACAACCGCTGTTGAGAAAAAAGTTGTTGCAACAGTAACTGCTACATTTACTGTTAAATAAATTTTCGTGCTAACATAATTTTATGATTAGCCGAGTTTTAAGATGTTTAATAGGTTTTGTTATACTTTGCACAATTCAGTTTATGTGTAATTTATTTGTGAAATTTTCAAATATTCCATTTCCTGCACCGATATTGGGTATTATTGTTATGTTTTTGTTATTGCAATTGAATTTCCTTAAACGTGAGTGGATTAAGGATATTTGCGACTGTATTCTTAAATATATGCCATTACTTTTTGTTCCTTTAGCTGTTGGTATTATTACATATTATGGTGTTATTGAAAAAAATTTAATTCCAATATTAATTAATGTTGTTGTTACAACGACTCTTACTTTACTTTTAACAGCAATCTTTGTAGAAAATGTTATAAAATTTGTAAGGCTCCAAAAAATGAGGAAATTGAAAAATGATTAACGTTTGGGGACTTATTTTAACTATCTTAATTTTTGAAGTTGTAAAAAGAATTAAGTGTATTAAAATTCCAGCAATGATGATGACAAGTATAATTTTGATTGTTATTTTATGTACATTTAAAATTGATTATAATTCATATAATGAATCTGCTTGTTTCTTAACTTTATTGCTTGGCCCAGCAACTATTGCACTTGCACTTCCACTATCTGATAACGCTAAAATTTTACTAAAAAATAAGAGAGCAATTTATTTTGGGTTCGTTATTTCCGTAGTTACAGCTATTATTACAACAATAGTTTTGGGAAAAATTTTTCATGTAGATTGGCAGCTTATAACATCATTAATGCCTAAGACTGTAACAACGCCAATTGCTATAGAAATATCAAAGGCAATTGGTGGTATTCCCGAACTTACAGCTTGTTTTGTTTGTTTGACTGGTATTTATGGTGCAGTGTTTAGTCATAAAATCTTAAAAGTTTTTAAGATAAAAAGTGATATTGCAACGGGACTTGCAATTGGTTCTACAAGCCATGTTCTTGGTACGTCAACTTGCATTGAGAAGAAACGCCCAAAACAAGTTGTTTTGGCTACTTTAGCATTGATTGTAATTGGAATATTAACAACTGTAATATGTGTTTTTATTTTTTGAAAAATTTGCTTGTATTAAATTTTTATTAGCGTAATAATTAAGCTGTTAGTTGAAACAAAATAACAGAAGAGAGTTATGGAAATATTTTTTATAGGGATTTTATTATTCGTTTTAAGCGGAGTGTTTTCGCTTTTTTGTCGAGAAAATATAAAGTTAAAAATGATAACTGTATTGTCTTTTTTTGCTTCTATATTTGCAATTATTCCAGCGTTTAAAACTTTGCTTTTGGGGTTGCCAGAAGGATTGATTTGTAATTGGAATGGTGTTTTCGGAGAAGTTCCGTTTGTAATAGATATTTTAAGTGCTTTCTTTATAATTATAATTTCATTCGTTAGTTTTTTAGGTGTTTTATATTCAAATGGATATATGAAACCGTATGAGGGCAAATCTAAAAAATTTGCATCTCATTGTTTCTTTTTACCAATGTTAACAGCATCTATGCTTCTTGTTACAGTAGTGCAGAATGCATTATTTTTCTTAGTTGTATGGGAATTAATGTCTTTATCTTCTTTCTTTCTTGTTATTTTTGAAGATGATAAAAAAGAAGTTTTATCTGCTGGTATTAAGTATTTAATTTATATGCATATATCTGTAGTATTTATTATTGCATTAATGGCTTTGATGTCTGTTAAGGCAGGAAGTTATGACTTTGAAACATTTAAAACAATTTTTATTGAAAAACCTTATTTGAAAGATATTATATTTTTCTTGGCATTTTTAGGATTTGGAACAAAAGCTGGTTTTGTTCCAATGCACAATTGGTTACCTGATGCACATCCTGTTGCACCTAGCCATGTTTCTGCAATTATGTCTGCTGTTATGATTAAGACAGGACTATATGGTATTTTAAGAGTCTTATTAATTATAGATAAGCCAACGGCCTTAATTGCATTTTTTATGCTTTGTGTTTCTGTATTAACAGCGTTGTATGGAATAGTTTATGCTGTTACTCAAAAAGATATTAAAAAGATTTTGGCATATTCCTCTGTAGAAAATATTGGTATTGCAGGTATTGGGATTGGTGTTGGAATGATAGGAATGTTCTACAATAATTCGGTTGTTACATTGCTTGGCTTCTCTGGTGCTATTTTCCATATTTTGAATCACTCAATATTTAAGTCATTATTATTTATGGGCGCAGGTAGTGTTTATTTGAAAACTCATACTAAAAATATTGAAAAATTAGGTGGGCTTATAAAATCAATGCCGAAGACTGCAGTATTTTTCTTAATCGCTTGTCTTTCTATTTGTGCATTGCCTCCTTTTAACGGGTTTATTGGCGAATTCTTAATCTATTTAGGCTTATTTGGTTCATTAAAAATGGATACTTCTGGCTTATTTATACTAATTATATTGTCAGCAGCTGGATTGGCTCTTGTTGGAACTTTAGCTTTATTATGTTTTACAAAAATATTTTCAATTACATTTCTAGGCTTGCCACGACATGAATGTAGCCAAAAAGTAGATGCGGATGTTTCTAAGACAATGTTGATTCCAATGGGTTGTTTAGCATTATTAACATTGCTTATTGGTATAAGTGCACCAATTGTCTTTGTTCCTGTTTCTTGTTCAGTTGCCGATTTTGTTGGTGTTCAATATTTCTATACAGATTTCGTTGCAATACTTTCTGTTCTTGTTAAATTATTCCTTTGTTTTGGATTGTTTATTCTAATTTTTGTAATAGTTTATGTTGTTAGAATGCTAATTTGCAGAAAGTCTATTGTTTATAATACTTGGGGATGTGGATATGATAAAGGAAATAATCATATTCAATACACAGCTTCATCATATATTGGTCCATTTTCTTCAATAATGACTCCATTATTTAAAAAAATATTTGATGTAAAAAAACCAAAAGGATTGTTCCCTAAGGATGCTCATTATAATTCATCGATTGAAGATGTAGAAGAAGCATACCTAATTAATCCTATAGTTAAATTTGATGAAAAATTCTTGTCAAAGTTTGAACGTCTTCAAGATGGAAATATTCAACATTATATTTTGTATGGATTAATATTCTTAATTTTAGCGCTAGTAGGAGTGGTATTTTTAGGATGATTATATTGCTTATTTTATTAAATTTGATATTAATTTTATTCTTTCCTTTTATAATGCTTGGAATTATAAAAAAAACAAAAGCATTTTGGGGTGGAAGAAAAGGTGTTGTGTTATTACAACCTCTGTATGATTTTGTAAGATTATTAAAAAAACAGCCTGTTGTTAGTTCAACAACCTCATTTGTATTCAAGCTTGCGCCCGTTATTGCGCTAGCAACTTCTATAACAGCAGGCTTATTTGTTCCAACAGTTATGGGCTTTAGTATTATAAACATTGATTTTGCTTTTATTGTTTTTGCTTATATATTAGGACTTGGTAAGTTTTTCGCCGTAATTAGTGCGATGGATACAGGTAGTAGTTTTGAAGGTATGGGTGCATCAAGAGAAGCTTGTTTTACTTCATTGATTGAACCTGCATTTTTTATAATAATGGCATCTATTGGTGCGGTTGCTGGTTTTTATACGTTCCAAAGTTTAAATGTATTTTTATATAATGCTGATATTTTAGGTCTTTGTATTATTATACTTGCTGTTGTTGCGTTAATGATAATGTTGCTTACAGAAACATCTAGAGTTCCTGTTGATGACCCAGCAACACACTTGGAACTTACAATGATTCATGAAGTAATGATTCTAGATAACTCTGGTTGTGATTTGGCTTTTTTAAGCTGGGCTAGTGCAATTAAAATGGTTTTGATTTCGTCCATAATTGCAAATCTTGTAATTCCTTATAATCTACCATTCGGAATTTCAATTGCTTTGTATATTGTATTATTAATGTTCATTGCATTTCTAATTGGTACAATAGAATCTGCTATTGCAAGATTTAGAATGTCGCATGTTTTTGAGTTCGTTTTTGCAATGTCGGCTGTGGCGCTAGTTATTTTATCTTTGATTACAATTAGGATTTATGGTGGTTAAACTATGGAAAATGCATTTATAATATTATTTGGTTTTACAATGTTATATGTTGCAGCTACAAGTAGATTGGCTGCTCATGTAAATGTTCTTGTTTTGCAAGGTATATTATTGTTTTTGATTTGTGTTTTGGGAATGAATGAGTTTTCTGTATTCAATTTATTGTTCATTGCATTTGAAACATTACTAATTAAATCTGTTATTATACCAACTTTTTTAGGTGGATTGATTAAACGTACAAAAGAATATAGAGATACAGAAGCGAATATTCATCACTTTTATAGCTTATTTATTGCGACTGTAATTCTTTTTGCTGGTTTTTTAGTTTCAAGTATTAACATGCCAGCAATGAAGATGATTAATCCATTGTATTTTGGTGTTTCAATTGCTGTAATTATAATTAGTTTGATTTTAATTACTGTAAAACATAAAGTTGTTTCCAATGTAATTGATTTTATTACAATGGAAAATGGTATTTTCTTGCTTTCTTTATCCGTTGCAAAAGAAATGCCAATGATAGTTAATCTTGGCGTACTTCTTGATTTATTTATTGCGGTATTTATTTTGGGCTTACTTGTAAAACATATAAATACCAAATTTGATGATTTAGAAGTATCTCATTTATCTGATTTGAGGGATTGTGAATATGATGATTAATTTGCTTTTAGTATTGCCAATATTAGCTTGTATTTTGTTGTTTTTATTTAAACAAGAAAAATTAAATAATTTTTTCGTGATTGTATATGCAATAATACATTTTATTGTTAGCGGATATTATTTTATAAATGAGACAGCGCGTTTTACTGATAGATATTGTCATATAGATAATTCTAATGTGATATTTTTAATGGTTTTATCAGTTATTTTCCTTGCTGTTGCAATTTATAACAAACGTTATATGAATTTAGAAGATGTCGCTGTTCGAAGAAAAAGACATTATACATATATGTTATTAATCTTTGTAATGGCAATGACCGGTGTAATTGTAAGTAATAATCTTGGTTTATCCTGGGTTTTAGTTGAAGCAACAACGCTGGCTAGTGCTTATTTGATTTATTTTTCCAAAACAAAAACTTCAATAGAAGCGGCTTGGAAATATGTATTCATATGCTCTATTGGTATTGCGCTTGCATTTGTTGGAATAATTATACTTTCAATTGCCACTGGTGATTTAAATTCTCTTAATTTCTATGACTTGATTTTAAATGCACAAACTTTTAATCATTTTTGGTTGAAGTTATCTTTTATTTTTATTTTGTTTGGTTTTGGTACAAAAATGGGACTAGCACCTGTTCATTTTTGGTTGCCTGATGCACACTCTGAAGCACCATCACCAGCTTCTGCATTATTATCTGCAACACTTTTAAATTCTGCATTTTTTGTAATTTTAAAAGTATTTAATATTATGGTTGCTGCACAATGTGATAGTTATGCAAGAATAATGATGTTTGTTATGGGCTTTTTATCCTTGTTTGTTGCAGCTGTATTTATTTACCATATTAATAATTATAAAGGATGCTTGCTTATTCATCTATCGAAAATATGGGTATTTTAGTTATTGGATGTGCTCTTGGTGGTGTTGGTATGTTTGCTGCTGTAGTTCATCTTGTTGGACATTCATTGATAAAAGCAGCATTCTTCCTAACATCTGGCAATATTTTAGAAATTTATGGAACAAAAAAGATAAAAAAAATTAATGGGCTTTTATCTGTTGATAAGAAGACTGGTTGGTTGTGGGTATTATCAATGATTGGAATTACAGCGTTCCCTCCATCAGTTCTTTTTATTTCAGAATTTTTGATGGTTCAAACTATGATTCAAAAAGAACAATATTTCTTATGTATAGCATTTTTGGTTCTTTTGACAATCATATTGTATGGACTTGCTAAAGCTGTTTTAAAAATGTGCTATGGTGAAATCTCATTGGATAAAAAAGATTTATTAATAGAAAAAACAAAAGAGCTTACATTCTCTATGTATGCGCCTCAAGTATGTCTTTTAGTTATTGCTTTTATCCTTGGAATATATATTCCGTTGCATTTAAATGAATTAATACAATTAAGTATTTTAGGACTGTGAGTTTAATTATGAATTGGTTAATTACAGAAAATAAAAAAAGAGTTAATATATCAGAAATTCCTGTTTTAAATTTTCCAAATTTAAGAGAGGAAATAATTAAAATCAACAAAAGAGTTATTGGATTCTTTGGTAAGCAAGAAGAAGAAAATGTTCGATTATTTGTTGTAATGGCTGATGATATAGAAGGCAAACTTTATATTTCATCTTCTGTTTTTGCAAAAGAAGAGAAAGAATATGAATCTATTACACAAGAAATTCCTGCTTTTCATGTGTTTGAGCGTGAATTTTATGAAGAATTTGGAATTGAACCAAAAAATCATCCTTGGTTAAAACCAATGAGAAATCATAAAAATGATTATAAATTTTTTGAAATGGAAGGGGATGAAGTTCACCAAGTTGCAGTAGGACCAATTCACGCAGGTGTTATTGAACCAGGTCATTTTAGATTTATGTGTCATGGTGAAAAAATATATGATTTAGAAATTCAACTTGGTTGGCAACATAGAGGTGTTGAAGAATTAATGATATCTTCGCCTTCAAATCAATTAGCAGAATCTATTTGTGGAGATAGCGTAATTGCATACAATTTAGCATATTCAAATGCAATGGAAGCTTTGGGAGATTGTGAAATTTCTAATAAAGCACAGTTGATTAGGCTAATTGCATTAGAAATGGAAAGAAGTGCAATACATATTGGTGATTTAGGTGCAATTGCTGGTGATATTGCTTATTTAATGGGTGCATCTATTTTTGGAGCAACAAGAACTTTAGTTATTAACACAATGTTAGAAATATCAGGAAGCCGTTTTGGTCGTGGCTTAATTACGACTGGTGGTGTTAATTTTGATATTGATAAACAGTTATCAGAAAAAATTGTTTCAGTTTTAAATAAAGTAGCAACAGATGTTGAAAGAACAATTAAAACAATGCTTAAATCGCCTACAGTTTCTTCTAGACTTGAAAAAACTGGTGTTGTAAGTGAAGAACAAGCAAAAAGTTTAGGGCTTGTTGGTATGGCTGCAAAAGCTTCTGGTATTAATTTAGATTCTCGTTTTGATTTTCCAGATAAGTGGTATCAAGATGTTGAAAACAGAACAATAAAAGCAGAAGGTGATGTTTATTCAAGAACTCGTTTAAGATATAAGGAAATAAAACAATCATTCCATATTATAAAAAAATTGTTATCAAAACTAGAAACATATAATGATGAGCCTATGAATGTATATGTATCATCTTCAAAACCAGATAGTTTTGTTATTTCGATTACTGAAGGTTGGAGAGGTGAAGTCGTTCATATTGCTTTAACAGATTCTCAGGGGAATTTGTCTCGCTATAAAATAAAAGACCCATCTTTCAATAATTGGTTTGCTTTAGCTATGGCAGTTAGAAATAATGGAATTTCAGATTTCCCATTATGTAATAAGAGTTTTAATCTTTCATATTGTGGAAACGATTTATAAGGAATAGATTATGTTAGAAACTTTAAAATTAAGAATATATCAAGGACAACAATTTATAAAAGATATTCCAAATGCTCAAATGAGAGAACAGTTTAGAGGTTTTCCTACAATTGTTGATGCTCAGGTTGATGTTGGAATATGTCCAACGGGTGCTATTTCAAATAATCCATTATCAATTGACATGGGAAAATGTACTTTTTGCGGTGCTTGTGCAAGAAAATGTAGTTCAATAAAGTTTTCTAACTACTATAAATTAGCCTCTACAGATAGAAATAAGTTGATTATTACACCAAATATGACTGGTGAAGAATATAATAAAGTTGCTTTTGAAGTTCGAAAAGAAATAAAAAAGGTTTTTGGTAAGTCATTAAAATTAAGACAAGTTTCAGCTGGCGGATGTAATGGTTGTGAAATGGAGCTAAATGCTTGCTCTAACGTAAACTTTGATATGGGCCGATTTGGAATAGACTTTGTTGCCTCACCAAGACACGCAGATGGTATTGTTATAACAGGTCCAATTTCAGAAAATATGGCACATGCGTTAGAAGATTGTTATAAATCTACCCCAGCTCCTAAAATAGTTGTGCTTTGTGGCGCGTGCGCAATATCTGGTGGTGTATTCCAAAATTCTACAAAATTAAATAGGGCATTTTTAGAAAAATACCCTATTGATTTATACATTCCAGGTTGTCCGGTTCACCCATTAACCTTTATTAATGCTATTTTGGATTTTATTTCAGCTTAGATTTTTTTTGGAAGAATTATTGCTTTTCCGCCCACAAAATCTGGTCTAAATTTCATTTTCTTTAGCATTGATTTTGCTTCTTCTTTTGTATCGGAGTGGATTAGGACACTTCCATAAACTTCTTTTATAGAACTCATGTCTTCCATTTTACAATCAGCAGGAATAGAAAGATCTCCTTGAACTACTTTTATTCCACCTGTTGTTTTAAGGCTTGAATCTACCAAGTTCATATTACCTAAAACTTTGCTTACATTCGCAACAAGTCTTTCTTCATCTATACCTAATTCTTTATAAGTTAACCATAAATCTGGTTTATAGTATTCAGAAATAGCCAAAGTTCCATCTTGTAGTTTTTTTGTTCTGATTCCAGCTCTGTCAAAAATTTCTTCTGGGGATTTGTCTGTGTATTTCCCTTTATCTTGCGGACAAAATTGGCTCGTTTTTGCGTATTGTGTTGATTTTGGTTTTGAATTTCTTGCTTGCAGAGTATCTTCTTCGCGTGCTAATGTTGCAAGACCTTTGGCATTTAATGCTTGCCTTATGATATGTGGCGTATCAATTCCTGGTTTGATTATGCTCATACTTTTCTCCTTTTGTCTTTGTAAAACAACTGAAGAAAAGAAATTGCCTGAAATTTTATTTTTTTTCGAAAAGAGCGTTTAAAAAGTCGTTAGGATTGAAAAGTTTTAAATCGTCTATTTTTTCTCCAACGCCAATTAATTTTACAGGAAGTTGAAATTCTTTTGCTATTGCGATAATTATGCCACCTTTTGCACTTCCATCTAATTTTGTTAGCGCAACAGATGTAAGATTAACAGCTTCAGAAAATAATTTTGCTTGAGATAAACCATTTTGGCCTGTATTTGCGTCTAAAACAAGCATACTTTCTTTTAAACAGTTTGGTGCAAGTTTATCTATAACAGCTTTTACTTTGTTTAACTCTTCCATTAGGTTACGTTTGTTTTGAAGCCTGCCCGCTGTATCGATTAATAATATATCATAGTTTTCATTTTGTGCTTTTTTTATTGCGTCATAAACAACAGCAGCTGAATCAATTCCGTCTTTTCTAACAATATCAACTTGTGCACGTTGTGCCCAAATATCAAGTTGTTCTTCGGCTGCAGCCCTAAAAGTATCGCCTGCTGCAACTAAAACTTTTTTGCCAGAAAGTCGAAAGTTATTTGCTAGTTTTGCAATTAATGTTGTTTTCCCTGCGCCATTTACACCTGTTATAAAAAATATGTTTAGTTCGTTGTCTGAAATATTTAAATCAGATGAGCCAGCTGTTGATAAAATTGCAGAAAATTCTTCTTTTAAAAATTGTTTTATTTGTGATGGTTTAACTTTTGTTTGTTTTCTAAGTTTATCTGTAATTGATGAAGCTAATCCTACACCTAAATCAGCCTTAATTAATAGGTCTTCCATATCATCAAGGATAAAATCATCAAATTCTTCTTCTTCTTCAATACTTGCAACAACGTCGTTTACAAGGTTTTGAGTTGTATTTGAGATTGTTTTTTTTAGTCCCTCAAAAGAAAAATTCCAAAATGACTTTGAACTTTCTTGTTTTTGTTCAATTTGTTCATTATTGGAATCGTTCTTTTTAAAGAAATTAAACATTGATTAATCCTAAGTTTATTTTAAGTTATTTTCAATAACCACTTTGCCTAAAATGCCGTTAACAAATGCAGCAGAATCGTCTGTTGAGTATTTTTTAGCTAATTCTAGGGCTTCATCAATAATAACTTTTAAAGGTGCATCTTGAACATATAAAAGTTCGCAGATTGCAATTCTTAGAAT
The DNA here is from genome assembly GCA_017396025.1 of bacterium. Lineage (GTDB taxonomy): Bacteria > Cyanobacteriota > Vampirovibrionia > Gastranaerophilales > Gastranaerophilaceae > Avigastranaerophilus. The sequence goes on along the minus strand of JAFQNF010000046.1, from coordinate 52,817 downwards.
ATCTTTATCCATTTTAACTAAACGATTGATATCCCAACCGAAAGCGAATTTTTTAATTTGTTCATCGATTGTATTTTTATTTGCCTTGAAGGCATTTGCAATTTTAACAATGTATTCTTTTACATCAGAATTCTCTTCTAAAGTTGCCATTTCAGCAATTTCTAGAGCCAACATTGTTTTTTCTGCAATATTTAATAAATCATCTAATCTGCCTTGCATATCTGATGTCATTGGCATTGGAACTGGCACATTTGAAACATCAATTGGTCTTTCCAAATTTTTTGGATGATTTGCTTCGTATTCTTCAATGTATTCTTTCATTTCCATAATTGCAGCTGAAGCAGCTTTTAATTCGTCAGCGGAATTGTTTGTGAGTGTTCTAACTGATTTCAGAACTATATCTTGAAAATCCCATTTGTTAAGGTTTTCTATTGTATCCATTTGAGAAAATAATATTAAAGCTAATTCTCTGGCAGCACGTCTTGCTTGCATATTTAATTTCCTTTTTTTGTGTCGTGTATGTTTATACTAATTAAGCCATAAAAATAATTAAAAGTATAGAAAAATTTAAAAAATCTCTTGACTTTTGTGTATGGTCTTAATAATATATAAGAGTCGAGAGACAGACAGCCTTATTGGGGCGTCGCCAAGTGGTAAGGCACCTGGTTTTGGTCCAGGCATCTCGGAGGTTCGAATCCTTCCGCCCCAGAATAATAAAATGAGAGTCGAAAGGCTCTCTTTTTTTATGCGGAAGGAAGAGAATCGGAGAAGGAGGTTCGAGCGGATTTGCGTACGGCATTTATGCCGGATAGCGAACAGAAAAAGCCGACTGTGGCAAAGCCACAAAGGCGATACTCTGTGAGCGTGGAGCAAATTCAAGACAATCCTTCCGCCCCAGATTAATAAAAGAGAGTCGAAAGGCTCTCTTTTTTGTTTCGTTGTTGTATTTTAACGAGTAGTTTTGTTTTTTGTTAACAACAGTCTTGCAGTTTTATAAAAAGTGTCAAACAGTTTCATAGCAAGGGTTTGCAATTCATTTTCTATGGAATCGCTACAGGCTCTAAATTTGCTTAAAAACTAATTATTTCGTTAAATGTTGCAATGGCGAAGTTATCACTCATTCCTGAAATAAAGTCTATAATAGCTTTTCGATATTCGTCTTGTTCTTCTAAGTTATAAACAATTTTATTTTCTAATTTAAGTTCTTTTTTCTTTTCTAAATCATAGTTTGAATATTTTATTAACCAATCTTCAAAATGTTTAATTAGCTCAGGGAAAAAGTTTTTTTCTTTTTTAAAATTTAAAACTAAATTTATTCCATAGAGTTCATCAAGTTTATCAAAAATTGTATTTATGATAAGTCTTGCATAGTTTTTAAATGGTAATAGCCTTGAGTGGTTGTAGATATTTTCATAATTAAACTTTTTAATTCTTAGCAATGCTTTAAAGCAATCATCAGAAAAACACAAACCCAATTCTGGTGATGAATTTTCGCACAAGTCTATGATGAATTTATGCATTAAAACTGTTGTATTTATTTCAGTTAATTTTAAATCTTTGTATGTATTTTGAATAATATCTTCTAATTCTTGTATTTGATATTCGGACAATATGCCATAAGATAGTGCATCTTCAATATCACGACCAATATAACCAATCTTATCTGAAATTTTTACAACACAACCCTCATATGTAAATGCACATTCTTTTTCTTCTCTTTTAATTTCACTTAAAATTCTTTCTGAATTGCGCGGTAAAAGAATTTTATCATCGACTTCTCCACAATGACAAACTATTCCATCACGAACTGCATAACTTAAATCTAAGTTTCTTTGATAACCTTGATAGTCTGGTAGAGTTTCAATATTATCAATAAAATGTAAGCTGTTTCCTTCGTGCCAGAATTTTTTTAGCTCGTATTTTTTAGCTATCTCATTAAGAATAGTTTCGCCTTGATGTCCAAAAGGTGCGTGCCCTATATCGTGACCTGTCGCTATTGCTCGTACTAAATCAGTATTTAATCTTAAATATCTTGCAATAGTTTCAGCAACTAAAGAAACATGTGTAACATGTTCTATTCTTGTACAAATATGGTCATTTTGTGGTGCAAAGAATACTTGTGTTTTATTCTTTAATCTTCTATAACCATTTGAGTGAGTAAGTCTATGTAAATCACGTTCAAATGGGTTTCTTATATCATAATCTTTTTTATATATTTCAATTTCACGAGAAATAGAGTGTTCCCATTTTGGGTTTTGTTCATCCATTCTTACACAAGAAAAATCAGCAAAATTATTATTCATTACTTATCACTTTCTATATAATTATATTTTATTTTAAAATAGTTATAAACTATTTAATATCTTTAATGTCATAATCTTTGATGTTTAAACCGTTATAACGCATTTTGAGTGCATCATAGAGAGTTTTGCAACGTGGGTGCAAGCCTTCCAAATGATAAACACCTGTTGTTTGGTTTTTCATGTATAAAAATGGGGCGTATGAAAAACGCTCTGCAATGCCCATACTGGCGCCAACTTGGCTTTGTTTTCTTCTCGGAGGAATAATTTTATGCATATCGATAATTTTATATTCGGATTTTGCCCACATTTCATTTTCCGGATAATTTTCATAAGTATCAATTAAAATGCCAAATTTAAATAATTTCTCAAATCCAACTTTCTCGACAAATTTAGCCTTTGCATCTGCATTTCTTATTGATGCATAGTCTTTGATATCTAACTCTTCTGCAGGGGTTCTAACTATATAGTCAAATGATAAATGACCTTTAATAAATTGTTTTTTATTCTCAGAAATAATGGTAATATCACCATTTTCTGCCATCGTAAAACAGCCTTTTGGGGGACGCTTTATAACATAAATAGTGTTATTGTTTTCGTTATAAAACATTGCAAGTACATTAAAAGCTTTTTTATACCAATTAAGAAATATTTCACATTTAGAATCAATTTCTCTGAAATCGCCAAAATATAGATTATAATATCCTTCCGGAGCTTGAAAAACACCACCAAAACTTGAATAATAATTCAAAACCCCATTATCACAATTCTCAAAACGGTCATAATAAGGGAAATATATTTCTTCATAAGGTGGTCTTTTTATATATTTAAATGTTTTTTTAAAATAATTATTAAAAACTTTTTTATAAGCATTAGTTGTAAGTAAAGATTTTAGAATGTCTTTATCAAAATAATTTAAAATTTTTATATTGGGTTTTGGTAACTGTGTACACAATTTTTTATTTGAATAAATAAATTCAAAATAAAATTCATTACAAAGTGCTTTGATTTGATCATCATATAATTGTCTTGTGTCATCCATTAAAATAGAATCAATGTATTTTTTTATCGCCATTCTTTGTTCAATTTTTTTATTGTATCTGATATTTTCAACTGCTTTGTTATAGTTTTCTGTAATTATTTGGGAATGGCGCTTATTTAAATCTTGAAAAATTTTCTTGTCTTCTTCTAGAATACCAATTTGTGCAAGAAGATCTTTTGCACTATTTGACTCAACAATAGAAAATTGACATTTATGCCTGTAGAGTTTTAGTTCATTTACAATCTCGTCAACATTATCCGATTTAATTATATAAACATTTGGAATTGTCATTGTAAATAAACTCTCCTTAATCTGCAACATATACAATTTTTGCAGTTAAATAATCATACTCTTGAGCTTTGTCGATTTGCCAGAGTCCTTCGGGAAGAGTGATTGTATCGTGGCGTTCTGCGTGTAAGCAATAAACCTCTGTTGGAACAGTATTTTTCATATACAGAATCCCGTGTGCATCTTCATAAAATTCAACACCTTCTTTGACTCTAATTCTATGTTCATTGCCGACTGTTTCTGACTCAGCAATCATTATAGAATCTTTGTCATTTCTAGCCTTGAGATTTTTAGGTAATTTTGTAATTTCAGCAATTACACATTCGCCGTGAAAATACATTCGTTTTTTGTTTTCTTCTTTTGTCATTGTTTTGCTCCTTATAATTTTTCTTAAATATTCTTACTTGAATTTTCTTAACTTGTGACAAACTTCCAACGAACTATAAACTTTATAATAATGTTTTGTTATGACTTCTTTATTTAAATTTATCCAATCTTTTAAATCATTTAATTCGGACTGTGTAAAAACTAATTTTTTGTTTTCATAATTGTCGATTTGACCATCAATATAGATTTTTACCCAATTACTGTTCAATGTATTATTTCTATCATTTTGAAAACGTAAAAAAGGAGGTTCTCCTTTATTTGGTATACATCGAAGATGCACACACATTGGAAGCCCTATTTCATCTTGCTTCAATGGTGTTAGAAAAAAACTTTCAGTTTCTTCTGGAGTTTCATTATTCTCAGCATTAAATAAATGAGTTTTGACTAGTTCATCTTTCAAGCTAAAATAACCAAATTCTTTCAATATTTCTTCTGAAGAATATGTATCTGCTTTTCCAATTAATGCAGCACGCTTATCCATTTCTATAATTTCATCTTGATTAAATTCTGTATTATTTTTTTGTTTATTTTTATTTTTCATAATCCATTCCTATGTTTTTATATTAATTCAATAATTTTGTATAATCAGGAATTGGTAAATCTAATGGCAAAATTTCATAGTCCAATATGGCGTTTTTATTTTCCAAATCACAAGCAAGAACAGTATTAAAGTTATATTTAAATATTAATTTTTGCCAATTTGTTTTTACTCCATTTTTTATAGAAAGAGAATCCCACCCATTATATGGTTGTTTTAAAAATTCAACTAACTTTTTTAAATAATCCTTTGAAAGTTCCCAATGAAGAAATTTGATAAGATTTTGTTTATATATATCTTTAGTAACATATTTGGGTTCTTTAAAGTCAATAATAGCGATTTTAGTAATGTCGTATACATTGCTACTATTTGCAATTAAGAAATAAGGTTTATTACCGTAAGATAAAAAGTCATCAACCCATATATTCGAAAACTCAGAACATGAACGAAAAATACGAAGTGCCATCCATCCTGTATCAAATTCAACAGGTTGAATAATTTGTTTTATTAAATAAATTACATAAAAATTTTTAATATTAAAAAATTTATTTTCTTCTTGTATAAATTTTAGAAGACTTGTTTTAAATTTTCTCTTTTGATAATCAGATAAATTTTTAGAAAAATCATCCACATATATTTTTCTTAAGTTAGTTGGTATCTTTTTATAAAAAAGAAAAGTTTTTTCATCTCTTTCCCAAATATATGGAAGATATAATTTTACAATATTATTATTTTTTTTATTTTTAGCATAAAGATTTAAATAAAGAGAGTAGTCATTATCACGCTTTATATAAAAAACGAAATCACCATATTCAAATCTAGTTCTATTTATCTGATGAAATAAATATATGATTTTATAATAGGGCAAATCAATGTCTTCGGTTATATTTGAAGGACTATTTAAAAAATCTAAAAAATTTTCTAGTGAATATTTATTATCAGAATTAGACTTTACTACTTCAACTTCAATATCATCCACAGAAATTGGCGTATTTTTTAATAGAATAATTTTATAGATACAATCGATATTTTTAATTTCTTTTTTGTTTTCAACGGTAATTCCAGATACAGCAAAAACAATATTTTTATAAAAGAAATAATAAACTAAATTTCTATACGATAAACAAAAAAGTCTCACATTATTTGGGAGATTACACTCTTTTTTTAATATTTTTATAAGATTAAATGTAAATTGTGTACAATATTCGTCTTTGCAATTTTTTATTTGTTCTAATTTCATAAGATTAGTTCTCCTATATAAACAATAGAACAAATATGCGTCACATATGGACATACAATAACAAAGATTAAATTAATTTGAATTTTAAGAAGAAACAAATATAATTAAGAAAGTATTATTGATAAAGAATTTTTAAACAAAGGATTTTAATTTTGGAAATAGAGGATATAAATACAATAAAAGGTATAATAGAAGAAAAACTTGAACCAAAAAAATATGAAATAAAAGATATAGAAAAACAAATTAAAGGTTTTATTATTTTTTCAAAAGAAAAATATAAAAAAAAAGAAAAAGAGAAATTATTCAAAGCCTATAAAAATGAAAAGTGTCTAAAAAATATTTATGAAAACATGCAGAATATTCCTTGTTCAAGATATTTTTATATTGAAGAAATAACTAACGACAATTTTTATAAGACACGAAAAGGAATTTTAACTTATATAATGTTAAATCCATCGTATGCATCTTCAAACGAATCTGACCCCACAATGAATAGAGCGAGGAAGTGGGCAACAATGGTTTGTAATAATGAAGAAAATGTTGGATTTAAATATTTTGCTGTCATTAACTTATATTCATACAGACATCATTGCCCTAATGAACTGAAAAGGATTTTAAGTAACGAAGAAAAAATCCCAACAAATTATGAAAAAGAAGATAATATATCTTTTATAAAAAAATATCTTGAAACAAAAATATCAAAAGACTTTGTTCTTGCATTTGGAAACAATGATTTTGATGAAAGAACAATAATTAATTTAATTAAAAGCCACTACTCTAATTGCCAATTTAAAACATTTTTTCACGAAATAAATGAAAAACCATATCATCTTTTAGCTAGAAAAAAAGTTTTAAATGATAAAAAAAAGGTAACGCTTCAAAATATAAATGTAGATACAACTCGTGAAAAATACATTTACGAAATAAAATAGATATTTTTTATTAGTTGCGTCCATAACTGACATGTTCATGCATTATTCTCAAATTATAATAAAAAATTGGAGGATAACTCATGAAAAAGAAAATTAAAATAGTTACTGTTGGTTCAGGTGCTATCAGAATTACAAAAACATTAAAAGAAAGCCATATTAGCAACTATGAACTTATTTCAATTGGCAGCGACGAGAAATTGATGGAATTAAGCCTCGCTGATAAAAAATTAATAATTGGAGATGACGGTCATTGTGCAGGTGGCAATCCTAATAAAGGAAAAGCTTGGGCAGAACTTGCAAAAGACCAAATTAAAGAACTTATTAATGATACAGAAACATTAATTCTTTATAGTTGTTTAGGTGGCGGAACAGGTTCTGGAGCTACACCTGTAATAGCAAAAATCGCAAAAGATATGGGAATTAATACAGAAATAATTGTTACTGTTCCCTTTAATTTTGAAGGAAGAAAACGTATTAACCAAGCAATTTATTCAATAGCTGATATTATGCAATATTTTACAGATATTACAATTATCAGTAACGACGACTTACTCACAACAAATGACAAACATATGACATTACGAGAGGCTTTTAAAGTTGTTGATGAAATTATAATAAAAAAAATTGATGAAATAACATAAAAATAGCGTGCTTAATTGCTATCTTTAACCGTAATTTCCTTTAATATCTCTCAAAGCTCAAGCCAAAAATCGCCAAAATGCAACAAGGACAACTGAAAAAACGGCAAAAACTTTGGCAAGAATTCGGCAAAAGTGGCAAAAATAAAATTTTGCTATGGTACTGCGGGAAGTTAGCCTCAAGTTCAAACAAATCAAACATTCTAGCGATTAATTTTCAATTACATTTGCTATGAAATTGCCAGATTTTCTACAAACGAGTAGTTTTGTTTTTTATCTGTAAATAACCGTATTTTATTGCATCAATTAAGAAATAAAACATAGTGACTGTACCTAATAGAGAAATAAAAGATCCATATATCGTTTTTTCTTCTGTAAAGAAATAAAAGCATACAAATAAATAGAAAAAATGGGCACCTGCAAATAAGCCAAATAATATACTACTTAATGTAAGCATTTTACTATATTTTATTGCTTTGATTTTGTATTGTACTCCATTTCGTGATGTTTTATTACTTTTTTCAATTAAGTGCCCTTGCCAATCTTCAAGACATTCTACGCAAAGGCCTTTGCCTGTAATTGGATCAATGCTAAAAGCATCTCTATCGTGATGATTAAAACATTTCATTATTTTCCTTCCCTTTTTAAAATTTTGCTAAAAGAAAAAACAATAAAGAGTGCAGCTAACGCTACACAACCAAGAATAAAATCATCTAAACATTTATATATATCTGATTTTACAAAGTATTCATAACCAGCAAGAGTAAAATATAGTGCTGAGCTAGTTAACATAATATATTTAAATATTTTGAGTAGATTTTGTGGGTCAGAACTTTTATATAATCGAGCGAGATGTTGTGAGGCTAATTTTGAAATTTTGCTATTTTTTTCTATTATAAAACCCTTGTTCTCTTCAAGACATTCTAAACAAAGTCCTTTTCCAGTGATTATGTCAATCCCAAAAGCATCTCTATCATGATGGTTGAAGCATTTCATAACTTTGTCTCCTTTTATGTAAAATTTTATTTGAGTGGTTTTTTGTACAAAATTTAATTTGAGTATTTTCATTTTAATGAATTGTTTACTCTTTTTCTACTTAACTTTACATTTTTTATCATAATATTTGCTATATACAGCTAAATTTATTATAGTAATTAGGTAGTTTAGGAGTGTTTTATGTTTATTTCAAAAGTTACAAGTGGTTTTCGTGTGAACAATTATAAAAATAATTATTCTTTCCAAAGAAGTGGAATGTTAAGCCCATTAAAAGCTGATACTTTTTCTTTTAGTGGAAAGGTTCAAGATAAGAATAAAGAATCCAGATTAAAAGAAAAAACGATTTATATTTTTCTTGGTCCGCCAGCTAGTGGAAAGGGGACTCAAGCACAAAAACTTGCTAAAAAATTGAATATTGCGCATATTTCAACTGGTGATTTGTTGAGAGAAGAAGTAAAAAATGAAACTAAATTGGGGCTTGAAGCGCGAGAATATATGAATAATGGAAAACTTGTGCCAACAGAACTGTTTGGCAGAATTTTAGTGGATAGAATTTCTCAAGAAGATTGCCAAAATGGTTATATTTTGGACGGTTTCCCAAGAACCGAAGAACAAGCACAAATGATTGATGAATTAAATTCTAAAGAAAATGCGAAAATTAAAGTTATTCAGCTTGTGGTTGACGAAGATAAACTAATTGAAAGAATGACATCTAGAGCAAAGCATCAAAGTAGAGAAGATGATACTGTTGATAAGTTAAAAACAAGAATTGATGTTTACAATGGAGTTAAGGATACTTTAGTAAACTACTACGGAGAAAAGGTTGTTACAATAGATGCCAATGCTGATATTAAAGCTGTTCAAATGCAAATTGATGAAAACATTCAGGATGATTTAGCGTAAGTTCTTTAATTCTGGGTATAAAGTAACATTTTGACTGTCAAATATTGGATTTTCTAATATTTTCAGTAAATCGTTGTGTGACGGATTGCTTTTTTCTACAACTGATACTTCATTATAAATGTTAGATAGCATTGTATCATTTTTGCGGTATGCCCAAAATTCAACATCTGCACCCAATTCTTGTGATAGTTTTGCAAAGTCAACCATTTCGTTGTAGTTGTACGACATAACAACAAAAATTAAACGAAATCTGTGTAGTAAATTATTTTTTTTCATTTTTGAATATAAATTTAAATTTTCCAAAACTTTTTTATAGTTTCCGGCATTTACTATAGAATTGTATGTTTTTTCCGTAGCTGCGTGTACACTAACTGTAATTTCTCGTATTCTACTATATACATTTAATTCTTTTAGAAGAACTTCATTTCCGAGTATGCCATTTGTGTGAAAATCAAATTTTGCCTTTTGATATGAATCTGCAACCATTTTTATCATTAATTTTTCTTTGACAGAGAAAAACGGCTCGCCAGTGCAACCAAATCTTATAATTTGGGCATCTTTAAATATTGGTAGCCAATATTTTTCTATTTCTTCCTTAATATTGTTCTCGTTATGCTTAATATTTATCAGTTTGTCCCTGCATATTTTGCATTGAACATTGCAAGATTTATCAGAACTAACGGCAATTTCTCTTGGATACATTGTTACTTTTTCGTTTAAATAATCTTTTTGTTCATTTAAACAAGTTTTACGATTGCAATTATTACTGCAAAGTGAAAAATCGCCTGATAAAATCTTTTTTCTAAAGTTAAGTGCTTTTTCTCCATTCCAAATCTCATCAAAACATTGATGGTATATGTTTCCAATGCTGAAAAAATTTATAAAGTTAGGGCAACAGGTATAAACGTCACCGTTTTCATATATTTCTATTTGCTCAAATGGCTGTGGACAAAACATTTTATTACCCTTTTGATGTAAAAATTATATTAAGTATTTATATTCTAGTCAAAATATTTCTTTTTAGGAAAGATGTTATAATTGTTTTGTAATTTCGTATTTATAATGAGGAATTTATGATAAAGGTTTTATTTGTTTGTTTAGGTAATATTTGTCGTTCCCCAATGGCACATATGGTTTTTCAAAATATGATAAATGAAAAAGGGCTTGCATCTGATTTTGAGATAGATTCTGCAGGGACTGAAGGCTATAACGAAATGTGTCACGCCGGTATTCATAGAGGAACAAAGGAAATTTTAAGAAGAAAAGGTGTTCCTTTTGAAGAACATTATTCACGAAAAATTCGTAAAAAAGATTATGAATATTTTGATTATATTGTTGCTATGGATGCTGAAAATATAGAAGATATTGAGTGTATTGTTGGGCAAGATAAAGATAATAAAATCAAAAGACTTCTTGATTATACAAATAATCCACGAAATATTAAAGATCCTTGGTACACAGGCAACTTTGATGAAACATATGATGATGTAGTTGAAGGATGTGAGGCATTTTTTAAATATTTGAATATATAAAATAATAAAAAAAAGAGAGCTGCTCAGCTCTCTTTCTTTTTATACATCATATTCTTTTTTAATAATTTTTTCTTTTTCTTCTTGTGATAGCTTTTTAAAAACTTTTTTACTAGTTGTTATAATTTCTTTTTCTTGTTTTTCTTTTTTACTGCCAAGTAGCCAACGTATTCCAGCCGTTAAGGATACACCGTTTCTTCCGCCATTTTGAACCATTGCTTGTCCGTATGCTGTTAAATTGTCTTTTATTGTTTTTTGAACGCCTACTCCATATTGTACGTATGGTTTAATTTCTGTTTTTGGGAGCTCAATATTGTTTGCTTTCGTTTTTGCGCCCATTAATGGATTCCAATTCATAGAAACGCTTAAATAAGGTTGCCATCCATTATTTAGGTTTCCTATGATTTTAAATCCTGGAACAATTTGTAAAGAATGTAGTGGTTTATTATCAATGTTTACACCTGCAGAGTTTGTGTAATCAAATGTATTTATAAAAGTATATGATAGTAATAAATTTGGTTGTAATATAACTTTTCCATCTTTGAATTCAATATTATAACCTGTTTTGTTCCCTATGCCAGATAATAAAGTTGCATAGTCATCATGTCCATACATTGTTTGGCTATCAGAAACGTTACTACCAACGCTTAGTGTTGTTGCATTAAAGAAGTTCCATTTATACAAAGTAAGTGTTCCACCAAGTAAACCACCATTTTGTACTGTATCAATACCACTATATCTTTGAGAAGCTCCGTTATATCCAATATAACCTGTATATACGCTTTGCCAGCCTCTTCTAAGTTCTTTGATATCTGTATCAAACCCGATATATGTACCATAAGAAATGTTTGAAACTTTTGGTCCATTTTTTAATGGTACGTTTTCAAATACAGCGTAAGGTTTTACCCAAAAACTTGCACCCTCATTAGAAGGAAGATATAGTGGTGAAAATCTGCCTGCACCTGAAATATCTGCAAGTGAAGCAGAAGCGTATTTGTTTTGATTCTTCATTCCTATACGAATTGCAGAAGGAATGTTCATACTTGTATCAGAATGAACAAAAGCATAAGTCATAGCTTGGTTCATTGTACCTATTGCACCAACAGTTGAGTTCGTTTCAGAAACCAATGTTGCAGGGTTGTATCCGCTAACACCATTTGATGCTGAACCTCTTGTAAATACAAAATATCCAGCGTCATCTTTGTTTTCGTATGCAATATCATAAACATATATTGGGGTAACAATTTTCTTTGTTCCACTATATACGACATTATCTTTTAAGCCTTTTTCGGCAAAAAATATAGAAACTTTATCCTTTTTTTGTTCGTTTAAAAAATTCAAGGCATTAATATTCAGTTGTGAACCATTTTGAATATTATATGAATCATTTGTATAGAATCTATCCATTTCTTCTTTTTGGAAATCAACATCAGCAATAAAATTAATATTGTTTGCAATTGAAAGTGAATTAAAATTGTAAACTTTGCTTTTGCCGTCAATGGTATTTAACATTATATTGTTAAAAAGAACATCTGCATTATTAAGGTCGTTCTGTAAAAATAAGGTATTTGTTCCATCGCCAATTATATTAACGTTATATCCTATTTGACCGTTAAAATTATCTTTAATTAAAAGATTACCATTGTTTTTTAAATTAAATGTAAGTGTTGCATCAGTATTATCAACATATACGGCATTGTCGTCACGAACACCTTGTGATTCCGTGTAGTTTTCTGCAAATGCGATAGTTTTATTATCTGCACTGAAATTTAAATCATTATTAGTATAAATAGCTCCACCTTGTGCTATTCCTTCTTTTGCTGTTGCATAATTGCCGTAAAAACTGCTATCAATTTCGTTAATTATTGCGTCTGATGAATATATTGCACCACCATAGGCGTTTCCTTTTTCTGAAATAGCATAATTTGAGAAAAAATCACCTTTTAAATTGTTTAAACTGCCTTCTGTATAAAAAGCGCCACCAAAGGCTGAATCATTTTCTGATTTTACGTAGTTTGAAATAAAGTTTCCTGTGATATCTCCAACTGTTCCCATTATTTCAACAGCACCTGCAAGTGCAATACCGTTTTTAGATGTTGCATAGTTTGCTATAAAATCACCTGTTATATAATCTGCAGAACCAACGATTTCAATTGCACCAGCGTAAGCTTCTCTATATCCATCTGCATAGTTTCCGATAAAGTCACCGGTTAAGTTTTCTATTTTACTATTTCTATATATATCTACTGCCCCAGCGTAAGCTCCGGCAGTTTCTGAACGTGCTGAGTTTGCTATAAAATTACTAGTTACTGTTTTTATCACTGAGTTATTAACAATATACAAGCCACCACCAAATCCTCCAGAAGTTAGTTCTCCTTTTGCATAGTTACCAATAAAGTCACCTGTAATGCTTTCTACGTTGTATTGTGCTGCAGCAATAGCACCACCAGATGCTTCTGTAACGCTAGAATCTGCAAAATTACCAATGAAGTCAGATGTTATATCTCCAATACTTCCTCTTGCTAATATTGCACCAGCCCACGCTTGTTTTTTGTCTGTTATAGCGCTGTTTCCGATAAAAATACCAGAAATATCACCCATTTTACCTTGAAAGTTCGTAATTGCACCACCGAAAGCGTAACTTGACCATACAGTAGCTTTGCTCATCTCAACGTAGTCTGATGTGTAATTTGTTGAAGAATAGTCTTTACTTTTAATGTAAATATGGTCGCCTAAATTTTCACTAGAGTATTTCCCTGTGATATCAATGTTATAATTTTCTAACACTCCTATTGAATACGTTTTAGATGCATTTCCACTTCCATATTCTGTTTTTTTAAGTCCTAACTCGTAATTGATTGCGTCAATTATTCCTGTTTCTGAGTTATATTGGTGTATTGTAAACATTGAGTTAGAAACATCTTGGACAGGCGTTGCTCTATAAGCTGATTTCTCTTGAAGTGTTGGAGAGTATGCACTCGCACTAATACTACTTGTTGTCAGAGTCAACAAACAAGCAATAGATAAAATGCACGTGCTCTCCACAAAAAATTTCTTTTTACTCATAATATTAAAAGATTTTACCTATTTTATTTGTAAGTAATACATTTTCTTATAATCGGTATGTTTAAATAAAACTTTAATATTTTTAATTTTTTGATACTTTACTTGTTTTTGTGCAATAATTTTTTCGAGAATTGTTATTGAAAAATAGAAAAGGTAATATATGAAAATAGGAATTTTAGGTTATGGAAATCTTGGCAGGGGCGTTGAATATGCTATTAGCCAAAATCCAGATATGGAATTAGTTGCTGTATTTACAAGAAGAAATCCGTCAGATTTGAAAATTAATTCAAATGCAAAAGTTGTTAGTCTAAATGACATTGAACAATGGCAAGGCAAAATTGATGTATTAATTCTTTGTGGTGGTAGTGCAACTGATTTGCCTGTTCAAACTCCTAAATATGCAGAAATGTTCAATGTCGTAGATAGTTATGATAACCATAAACAAATTCCTACTCATTTTGAAAATGTTGATAATGCTGCAAAAGAAGGTAATCATTTGGCATTGATTTCAACAGGCTGGGATCCAGGTTTATTCTCATTAAACAGACTTTATGCAAACGCAATTTTGCCAGAAGGTAAAGATTATACTTTCTGGGGAAAAGGAATTAGTCAAGGTCATAGTGATGCGATAAGAAGAATTGAAGGTGTTAAAAACGCTAAACAATATACAATCCCTGTTGAAGAAGCATTAGAAACTGTAAGAAAAGGTGAAAATCCAACATTTACTGCAAGACAAATGCATACTCGTGAATGTTTTGTTGTTGTTGAAGAAGGGGCTGACAAAGCAAGAATTGAACAAGAGATAAAAACAATGCCAAATTATTTTGAGCCTTACGACACAACTGTTCATTTTATTTCTGAAGAAGAATTAAATGAAAAACATGGTGGAATTCCTCATGGTGGCTTTGTTATAAGAACAGGAAAAACTGCTGGAAATAAAAACCACGTTATAGAATATTCATTAAAATTAGATTCAAATCCTGAGTTTACTTCAAGTGTTTTAGTTGCTTATGCAAGGGCTATTTATAGACTTTCAAAAGAAGGAGAAACCGGTTGTAAAACAGTTTTTGATATTGCTCCAAAATATTTGAGCTCAAAAACTGATGAAGAATTAAGAAAAACGATGCTATAAAAATATGTTCGTTATTTAATATGTGGATAAAAACATGAGTTATAAATTTGATTTTTGCCCAGCACCTTTTCAAGAAATGGAAATATTCTCAGATGGTAGTGTTTATGTTTGCTGCCCAAGTTGGAATGAATATTATTCAATAGGAAATGTTTTTGAAAATAGTGTGGAAGATGTTTGGAACTCTGAAAAAGCAATTGATTTAAGACAACGAATATTAAATAATGATTATTCTTTATGTAAAGCAGATAAATGCTTTATGTTACATAATAGAAACTTTTTTTCTGATTTTCAGAGTGATTTTAAACCGAAAATGGAAACCTTACCATTAAGGGTTAGATATGGTTATGATTATGAGTGTAATGTTGCATGTATTATCTGTAGAAACAAAGTAAAACGTTTATCTAAAGAAGAACTACAAAAATGGGATGATAAAATTGATGATTTTTTAATTCCATTTTTAAAAACTACAAAAATTTTAGTTATAAATACACATGGTGATCCTTTTGGTTCAAGACATAGTAGAAAAGTTATACAAAAAGCAGCACAAACATATCCGGAACTTAAGTTTGATTTTACAACGAATGGTATTTTGTGTAATGAAAAGATATTTAATAAGTTAAATATTAATCCTAGTCAGATAGATACTATACGTATTTCTATTCATGCTGCAACAAAGGAAACATATGGTAAAGTTGTTAAAAATGGTGAAAAACTGTTTGATATGTTGCTTCAAAATTTAGAATATTTAAGCGGATTAAAGAAACAATATAATTTTGATTTTTTAATTCAATTTGTAGTTATGTCTAACAATTACAAGGATATGCCGGCATTTATTGATATGGCTGATGAATATGGCGCATTTCCTATTTTTTGGGAGTATAAACAAGATTGTTGTGCATATACGGAATATAATGAAAGTTTATGTATTACCAATTCTAATCATAAAGAACATAAAAATCTTATAAAAGTTCTACATCATAAAAATATGTATAAGTATCCGTCTTCTCTATATCCAATTTTAGTTAATCTTCAAAAAACGGATATTAGAAATCCTCTTCAAAAGCTATTTGATAAAATTCTGAATAGGTAGTGTTTAGAGGCTTTTTAGAGTTTTGTTAACAAAAGTTAAATAAATGGTATATAAAAAAGCAATATTTTTTATAAAAAATTCTTTATATCTATACATTGGAGAAAGAGGAGAGTTTTTTATGATGAACGGTATCAACAGTGATGCAGTTATGCATTCGTTTAACAATGGTAATCAAACAACAGTTATTCTTAAAGATGGTTCTAAAGTAACTTATGATAATGATTCTGTATGGAAAGGCACTTGGGGCGAAGATCAGCCTACAATTTCATATGATGAAAAAACTGGAACATATACTTTTGATGGTTTTGATGGGAAAAATATAAGCATTGAAGGTGGAAATGCAAATAGTACATATACATTTGCTGAAGCAGATAATGCAAAAATTGATTTGGAATCAGAAGGTATTAATCTTGTGGTTTTAGATTCTAAAAATGTAGATATTGATGGAAGTACTGGTACAGATAATATTAGTATTTCAAATTCTAAAAATATAGATATTGATGCTGGAAAAGGTGATGATAATATTGTTGTTGTAGATTCATCTAAAGTTGATGTGAATGCAGGCAAGGGCGATGACAATGTTGGTTTGTATAACACTGACCATTCAAAAGTAACTGGCGGAAAAGGCGATGACTTAATTTATGGTGAAGATATTAATCATGTTTCTATCAATGGTGGCAAAGGCGATGATTACATTAAGTTCAAAGGTGACCATGTAATTGCTAATGGTGGCAAAGGTGCAGATATGGTTGACGTACTCGGTGACCATAACACTCTTCACGGTGGAAGTGGAAAAGATTCTCTTGCATCATATGGTGACCACTCTTATGTAGATGGTGATAGTGGCAAAGACAGCGTATATTCTAATGGTAATGGAAATATTGTAAAAGGCGGAACAGGCTCTGATAAGATAGGAATTGAAGGCAAAGGCAATATCGTTAGAGGTGGATTTGGTCATGACGTAATTGATGCTGGTGGTTTTTGGAATAGATTTCTTAACAGCATTTGGGGCGGATTCGGTTTCGACTTCATTAAATAAAAGATGTGCAAATAAAAAGAAGACTCACGAAAGTGGGTCTTTCTTTTTTATTTCTATTTTATCAAGTTTACTGATTGTATATTGAGAAGTTTCTTTTAATTTGTTTTCATCAATCTGCCCAGTTGCAACAAGGATTGTTTTATTAATGTCTGCGTTTTTTGCGCTTATATAATCCATAGGTGCATCACCAATCATAACAGTTGTTTTAGGGTTTGCATTTAATTCCCTTAGTGCCATTTTTGTTGGAACACCACTTTCCTTTGTTTCTGTTGATGATTCTCTTCCTATTACAACATCAAAAAGATTTTCCCATTGAAAATGTTTTATAGTTAAATCTGTTGATTTTTTGGCGTCAGATGTGACAATACCTGTTTTTATTCCCAATGCACGAACTTTTTTTATAAATTCAATTGCTTCTGTGATTGGCTTTGTATATTTTTGCATATTTTCGTAAAAAATATTACTTACATAATCAAAAATTTCTTCAAGCTCAATATCTGTTGTATAAATATCGTATTTTTTTAAATCATATTTAAAAATATCTATTATTTTTGAACGAGAGTACAGCGCAGTTATTCCATCGGATAGCATTTTGCCTGTTTTTGGATTATATCCAAGACATAGACATAGTTGCTCAAAAATTTCGTTATTTTTGTTGAATCTTTTTATTATTTCTTTAACTCTTAGTTCTGTCATTTGACCCCAAAAATAATGCAGGTCAATAAATGTTCCATCTTTGTCAAAAAGAATAGTTTCAATGTTGTTTATTTCCCAATCTTTAGTACAAAGATTAATCATTTTTCATATTCTCCAATGAAATATCAATCAATGATTTTGCAATCTTAACAGCTTCATTTAGGGATTTTTTATCTTCTAAAATATTATCCTGTTTTAAATAGTCACTAACAATTTTTCTTGCAAATGAACCAACAGCTAAACAATGAGGTTGCACTCCACATAATTTTGTCAGCTGTGTTGATTTTGTATTTGTTCCTCCAGACATCATAATATATGCTGGGATTTTAGAATTTTGGAACAATTGAGCAGTTGCCACAGCTTGAAGTGTTGTTCCATATTCATCATTGTTGCCGCTCATTGCAACACCGTCAGCTTGAATTATAGTTGTGTAAGGTTTTCTTTTTGAAACAAGTCTTTCAACTCTTTCTTTCAATTTTTTGTCTCCAAGTTCTGAACGGTCAAGTGAGATGCAAAGCATTCCGTTAAACATTTCATTCAACTGATTCCATTTTGCATCAACATCATTTTCATCTGTTGAAATTGCGTGGAATTCAATACAATCAATTCCTTTTTCGATAAGTTGCGGTAAAACTTCTTTGTAGTCTTGAATTTGAGATTGCATTGATATTGCTTCTGTTGGACATTCTTTTGCGCATTGAGTGCAACCTAAGCATCTTTCTCTTTTTATTTCAAAGTTATCTGTAATTGCACCATGAGGACAAATATTTTTACAATTTCCGCATTTGATACATTTCTCTTCATTTATTACTGCTTTAGTTATGTGCGGATCTCCAGCTATTCCTACACTAACGCATAAATATCTATTTTCTGTAATGCCTGCATTTTTTAAGCCTTTTTTTGCTGCATCTACAATTTCTGGTTTTGCACAAACATCAAAAAATGGGCACCCAGCTAAAGAGTATATCGTAACTAATTTTTCTACTTCTTCAGCATCTTCATTTCCTGCGCCACAAACAAGTTTAAAACCTTTTTTTTCTTCAAAAATATCCTTTAACATATTCTTAAACTCTTTCTTTTTGATGTTTCAAAAAGAATTTTATTACGAAGAAAGCTAGAAAAAAAGAAAATTTATTTAAACGAAGTTAATTCCTCTTTTATTCATAATTTCTAACCCGTCGTCTCTATTCATGCAAGGATACAGAGATAGTGCAGTAATTACGTCTTTTCTAACATTTTTATTTGTTGCTGCTGTAAATAAAAGGTATTCGTATTGGAAATTATAAGCATCAATTTCTAATGCACTAGAATGATAATCATCGTCGTAACTTTTAATTCCTTTTCCTTTTGTTGCATCCATTTGTGATTTTAATAGATGGTTTTTTACTGATAATCTTCTGTTGTCATCAGAAAAACAAGAAAATTTTAATGTAGTAGTTTCTGGTAGTAATTTTTTAGGGGTATAGGTTTCGTAGTATTGGGTATCGTCTTTTATTATTTCTGGATTTGGTGTGATTCCTGCTTCTTTACAAGCTTGTATGTATTCTTCTTTAACCTTTGTTAATTCATCTTTTGCGGCTTTTAAGAAATCATTAAAACCGGCTTTTTGTATTTCACCACAGTTTTTGGTTGAAGCTATTAAATGATTTTGAACAAAGTGTCTTAATTCGTGTGCTATTGCAGACTGAACATATATATCTTTTTCTTCCTCAGTTAATTTGATAAGAGTTGCATTAGGGGTTGAAGTTCTTGCTTCTTTTATTTTCTCATTTTTATTGTTTTCAGAAGCAAATCCTATAAAACTATCAATCTCTCCATTTTCATCAGTCGTTCCTATAATGTAAGAACAATAATCAAACATATCTTCTGCTATGGTTATGCAGTTATCAGCAAAACCGTATCCACCACCTTTTTGTGGATCGTCAAACTTCTCTATTCTAAATTCTGGTTTTTGTAATTTTAATTCACTAACTACAGGGTTTACTTTTGTAATTAGTCTTAATGTATCATCATATGTTCGATTATATAAGTTTTGAAGTCTTTGTTTATTTGTAATCTTTTTTATTAAATTAGTGCTTCTTATAAAACAATCGTCTGTTGGTTGAGATGTTAATTTCGAAAATGAGCACGATGAATTTGCACTTCTCTTAACTGTGCTTGATTGAAATATTCCATATGTGTTATTTAAAGAAATATTCATGGTCATATGTTTTAAACCTGAACAAATTCAAACTTGCTAATTGAACTATAATTTATGTTTATCGTTATAATAAATGTAGGAATTGAAGAAAAGTGATGAAGAAAAAATTTATATTGCTATTATGTGTAATATTTTGCTTTAGTTCTTTAGCAATTGCAAAGCCGCCAAAGACTCCACCTCCTCACAGGCATCATTCTTCTTCAAGTTCATATTTGATTAGAACTGATTCATATTCCCAAGAACATAAATTTTCTGATTGCGATGAACATAAAATGACTTCCGAAACAGTTGTTCGTTATTATTCAGATGGTAGAAGATATTCGAATACATATTATACTTTGATGAACAAAGATGGTTCGATAATACAGGATAATTGTACAAATGCAAGTCATTTAGTATATAAGAAAAATCATTATTTTATATTTAGAAAAAATAAAAAATATAATTTGATGAGAGCAGATGGTGAAATTATTTCATCAAGAAAATATACATCGATGCGAGAAATTGCGCCGAATAGGTTGCTTGTTCGAGCAGATAAGAAGTACGGAATTATCGACTTAAGTGAAAATACTATTTCTCCGTTAAAATATAAATCAATAGAAGAAGTCGGTAAAAATTTATATATCACTAAATTAAATGGGTACTATGGAATGATGGATAGTTCTAATAATATTTTAGTGAAAAATGAGTATGACAAAATAAAATCACTTTATGACACATATGTTTTAAAAATATCTGGAAAATATGGTTTAACTAATAATAAGGGAACGCTTATTTTATTTCCAGAATATGACAAAATAAAAAATCTTGGTGAATATATTCTTGTAAGAAAAGGAAAGTTATATCAGATTTATGATTCTACAGGAAAGTTGATTTCTGATAAACATTATAAAAAAATAAGACTAAAGAGAAATACTCTTCAAGGAAAACAAATTGGTGATGAGTGGACAGAGATAAAAATTAATTTGTAGGTTTTTCATTCAAGTTTAAATCTGCAAATAACTTAACTGCTTCATAAACTCTTGGACCAGAACGGTTTATTATGTCACGTTGATTTTCTGTTAAGTATAAAAATTTAGCATTAGGCAACAGTTTTTGTATTTTTTCAACGTTTGTTGGAAAACAAATTATAACAACATCAGGGTCCATTTTCATTGCATACTCTAACGTAATATTAGGGTAATAATGTTCAATATTTGAAGTAACTGATGTGTGACCTGATTTTTCGATAATATCTGTTATAAAACTTTTCTCTCCAATTGTAATTAGTGGTTCTGTTTGAACTACGTATAGAATTCTTTTAGAATTTTTTGTTTTGCTTTGTTCGACTTTCTTTTTTATATCAGCTATCAATTTAGGTGCATTTTCTTCTGTGTTTGTAAGTTTTGCAATATAGTTTATAGCATCATAAATTTCTTCTATTTTCGTAAATTCAAAATAAATTGGTTTTGTTTTTGTTTGAGATAGTTGTCCGAGCATTGGTTTTGCAGATGACATTGTAAAAAGGTAATCTGGTTTTAGTTTTACCATCATTTCCATATTAACAAAATAGGTATCGCCAATAATTGGTTTTTCTTTTGTTTCTTCTGGAAAATTACAAGTTGTAGAAACACCAACTAGATTTTTTTCAGCATTAAGTGCATAAATAATTTCTGTTGGAACAGGTGATAAACTTGCATATGTTGTTGCATATGAAGTTAATCCAATTATTAGGCAAACAGTGCTAATTAAATATTTGTATATGGAAATCTTCATCGCTGTTTATTACCTTAAAATTAATTCCAAAAATTGCATTAAGTGTTTCTGGTGTGAAAAATTTATTTTTTTCTTCACAGATTATTCTATTTTGTTTTGTAAGTCCGATAAAATAGTCACCATAACTAGCTGATAGGTTGATGTCGTGCAACACTATCAAACAAGAAATACCTTTTGTTGTAAGCTTTTTGATGATATCTAAAACTTTTATTTGATTTATTAAATCCATGTTGGATGTTGGTTCATCAAGTAAAAATACATCGGCATTAGATACTAGCCCTAGTGCAATATTCGCTTTTTGAAGTTCACCTGAACTTAGGTTATCTATTAGTGTATTTTTTCTATCAGTAAGTTCTAAAAGTTCTAGTGTTTCATCAATTTTTTGTTTTTCTTCTTTTGATAAAAACCATTTCCAATTTTGCTTGTAAAATGATGATTCAATATATTCTTGAAGAGTTATTCCAGAAGGATATTTTATCCTTTGAGGTAAATAAAATAGTTCTTTGCAGTTTTTTTCTATAGAACCTGTTTGAGGTTTTATAATTCCAGAAATTATTTTTAAAAGTGTAGTTTTTCCAACGCCATTTGGTCCAACTAGGACTGTTATTTTATCTTTTGGAATATTTATATCAGCATTTTCAAAAATTGTAAGCTTATCAACTTTTAGAGATAAATTCTTAATGTTAATCACGGAACATATCTCCTTTTCTAGTTAAAAAGAACACAAACACAGGTGCGCCAATAAATGCTACAACTAAACCTAATGGAACTTGAAGTGGATAGATTACTGTTCTTGCTATATAGTCTGCTAATAAAATCAAGCTTCCACCGATTAGAGTGTTTGCAATGAATAACCATCTATAATCTTGTCCTAAAAGCATTCTTGAAATTTGTGGTGCGATAATACCAACAAAACCTAAAATGCCTGCTGCAAATACGCTTAAAGATGTTAAAAATGATGCAATTATAATTACAATAACTGTGTATAAATATTTTTTATTTTTATTTGTTTCAAGCAGTTCGCTATCTAATCTTAAATAGTTTAGTTTTGGTATGAAAATCGCACTTGCAATCATTAACAAACAAAATACAATAACAAGCATTTTATTAGAAATTATTTCGTTATTTGTAACTCCGCCAGATAAAATTAACATCATCATATAAGATTTTAATGGGTTTACTAGAATTATTAGTGAAATTAAGGAACTTACAAATATATTCATTGATAAACCAATTAAGATTAGTTTAGTTATTGAAAATCTGCTTAAACCAGAGAATATAATAACTAGTGCAGATGAAATTAATGCACCAATAAATCCAAAAATTGAATAGTTTGAACTGTTAAATAACAGGATTGATAGAACAATTCCAAGACCTGCGCCTGCAGAAATACCTGTGATATAAGGTTCTGCTAATGGGTTTTTAGATACAGATTGCATAAACATCCCAGCTAAAGCTAAACAACCACCAGCTATAAACGCTTTTAATGCTCTTGGATATCGAAGTACGGTTAAAATCATACTATCTGTATCTTCGCCCAAATTAAAGGCTTTATATAGCATATTATAACCAAAATCTTTGTACCCTGCGTACATTGCAAGGTACAAAGAAATTAATAATATAACAAGTAGAATAAAGATTGTTGTGATTTTTTTTGTTTTAGTCATAAGTTAACTATATCACAGATTTTCTGTTTCTTTTTTCTTTTTATCTCTTTCTGGAAGCGTATATTTCATTGCTAAACCAGCACGGAAATGAATTCCAGGAGCGTAGTATGAAACCCCATCGCTTCCTTTATACATTGAAATATCTTGGTCTAACAAGTTATAAACAGTACCTGTTAGTGCAATTTCTGTGTTTTCTGTTTTTATTAATCTAACTTTACCGCCAAGTTTTACATCAACATAGCTTCCAGTTTTTTCTGCATTTGTTGCTGCAGACATATAACGACCTTCATTTGCTTCAACACCAGCAAACAAGTTCACTATGTCATTTGGTGTCCAATAAATTGTTCCTTTTAATGAATTTTTTGGGACGCCAGCAAGTGAATGACCTGTTGATTTATCTTCTGAATCAGTAAATGTATAACTTGCAATTGCTTTAATCCAAGGTTTTGGTTCCCAAGTGATTTTTGCTTCTGTACCTTGAATTTTTGCACTATCAATATTTACATATTTACCAGTGTACATCCAAGTCACAGGGTCTGTTGATCCGTGGTGACCGATGTAATCTTTATAGTTACTATTGAAGTATCCTAAATCAAAAGATAATTTGTCTTCAAAGAAGCTTTGTGTAACACCAACATCCCAGCTTTCCATTTTTTCTGCATCTAGGTTTGGATTTGCTAAAGATTTCATATAAGCAGAATTAACTGTACCAAATCTTTGGTATAGAGTTGGGTTATTTACACTTTGTCCCCAAGAACCTCTAAACTTAGTTTTAGCACCAGCAAGTTTGAAAGTAGGAAGTACTAATGCTGCAGATGCGTTTGGTGTAACATATGTTCCAAAATCGGAATTGTGTATTAACCTAGCACCACCACGAATAAATAATTTGTCTTTAATGTTAATAGAATCATTAACAAAAATATCATTTTGGATTGTGTTTCCAGAGTATCCATTTAGAACTGTTCCGCTCCACATACCAACATCTTTTGTGTTTCCATCAATGAATTCTGTTTCTAAATTATAACCGGCGCTGAATGTATTCCAGTCTGTAATTTTATAATTGTGTTGAGTTTGTGCATTTAACCTTGTTGAATTGATTTTAGAAATTGATTCATACTTAGGGTCACCGCTTAAATCATCAGGCATTATATAACTATTGTTTTCGTTATGATAAATGCTAAATTTTGCATCATAATTATATTTATCTGTTGGATTATGAGTAAAAGATGTAACATTCATAATGTCATAATTTAATGCATAGTTATTAGGTGCTTGGTACAAACCATAAGGAGCAGCTTGTTGGTAACCAATACCAATATTTTTTCTTGCTCTTGCAAATCTAAAAATATTACGAACTTCTGCTTTCTCATCAAGTACTCGTTTACCAACGTTTGCTACAACGCTTAAATTGTTGTAGTCATCATTTTTAACTTTACCCATGTTTGTAACTTTCATACCACCATCGGTTTTAAACCAAGTTACTCCCATATAGTAATCTAACGAATGGTCACCGCCCATAACAGCAAATCTTTCTTTTACTGTTCCTAAGTTACCCATTTCGCTACCCATTTCAATAGATAATGGGCCACGTCCACGTCTTGTTTGAAGAGCAATCAGACCTCCAGAAGCGTTAGTTCCCGCTACATTTCCTTGAGGTCCTCTTATTACTTCGATTCTTTCTAAGTCATCAGCCAAAATAAACTGAGGTTCTACCCCAGGGCTGGTTGTTGAGGTTCTATCGGCTCTAACTCCATCAATTGTCATGCGGACTCTATCTGTGCCACGCATTCTAATTGACGAGACTGAACCATCTGAACCATTTCCGTTTTGTACAAACAAGCTACCTGATTGGTTTAATAAATCAGATAACTGTGGTGTTCCTTGTTTAGCGATATCTTTTCTTGTAATAATATCAACACTTGCACCTGCAGATTCAATTGATTCTGCGTAATTACTGTAAGAATATAACTCTTTCTCTTCTACATCTCCAAATAGTAGAAGCGAATTTGTCAAAGATTCTTCAGAATTATCAAGTGTAACTTCTTCTTCAACTGCATATGCAGGAACAGCGCTAAACATAGCCATAACAGCCATAGCAAAAACTAAAATCTTTTTCATAAAATTCACCTCGTGCTCGCAAGTATCCAGACAGTAATTGGTGTTCTGACTCCAGAAGATTTAAAATCTTCCCTCACAGCTACGGCATAGTCCCTCGTTCGAGGAGTTTCCCAATAACTTCAATTTTAAGGTTAACACTTTTTTTCATTTTGTCAACCTGTTTATATAATAAGAAAATTTTTTATAAAAAATTGCTAAAAAAATGAAAAATATCTATAATTGTTGCTAAAGGTGAGGTTTTTGTGAAAAAAATAGCGTTATTTATTCTTTTTGTATTCCTTTCAACAGCTATGGTTCAGGCTGCTGGAAATAATTATAAAGATGAATTAAAAAGAATAGGTTATAGATACAACATAAAGGCATTTATAGATGCTGTTATGAAATCTAATGACCAAGCATTTCGCTATTTCTTACATTCAACAATAAGTGTAAATGAACAAAATAAAAGAGGTGTTACTCCTTTAATTGCTGCGGCTATTACTGGTAATAATTATTATGCGGAAGAACTTGTTAATATAGCTGGTGCTGATCCTAATATAAAAACAGATGTTGGTGATGCAGCACTTAATTATGCTGCATATCATGGAAATTTTGATTTAGTTCATTTTTTAGTTTCTAAAGGTGCAAATCCTAATACTGTTAATCAAAAAGGTGATTCTCCATTAATTCAAGCTGTTTTTGTAAATAGATATGATATTGTTATGTATTTACTTTTTGTTGGTGCCGAACCTAATTTGAGAAATTTACTTGGAAATACTGCACTTCATTATGCTTCTTCTTTTGGAAATTTAGAAACTGTAAAAGTTCTTGTTGCGAATGGTGCTGATATTAATTCTCAAAATGAACTTCAAGAAACACCATTGTTTATTGCCTCAAAAAATGGCAGGGCAAAAGTTGTTGAGTATCTTTTATCAACTAGAAAAGTTGATAAAAAACTTACTAATTTTGAGGGGCTTTATCCTTTAGATATTGCGCTAAAAAATCATCACGAAGAAATTGTTAATATGCTATCAAAATAAAGATTGTTGAATATCGATATCTTTTAAATCAAAACAATTACAAGCATATGGTGTTAGTTTTCTTCCTCTTGGTGTTCGTTGGATAAAACCTTGTTGAACTAAATATGGTTCATAAACATCTTCTATTGTTTTAACGTCTTCTCCTAGTGCTGTTGCTAAAGTTTCAATGCCAACAGGACCACCACTATATTTGTTTGCAATGATATTTAATAAAGAACGGTCAGTATTATCTAAGCCGTATTTATCTATTTGCAGAATATCTAAAGCTTCGTTTGCTGTTTTTTCGTCTATCATTCCATCTGATTTTACAATAGCGTAATCACGAACTCTTTTAACTAATCTGTTTGCAATTCTTGGTGTACCACGAGAGCGCTTTGCGATAGCTTTTGCACCTTCTTCTTTTATTCCAATATCTAAAATATTGGCAGTTCTTTGAATAACTTTTGTAAGTTCTTCCTCTGTATAAAATTCAAGTCTATGGATAATTCCAAAACGGTCACGCAATGGACTAGATAAAGAACCTGCCTTTGTCGTTGCACCAATCAAGGTGAATTTTGGGATTGGTATTCTAATAGATTTTAATGTTTGAGATTTTCCTGTTGTCATATCAAGATAAAAATCTTCCATTGCAGGATATAGAATTTCTTCTGAAATTTTGTTTAAACGATGAATTTCATCAATAAATAAAACATCACCAGCTTTTAATGCCATTAAAATTCCGATAATATCACGAGGACGCTCTAATGATGGAGCGGAAGTGATTTTTATATTCGCTCCCATCTCTGTTGCAATAACAGACGCTAGAGTTGTTTTCCCTAAGCCTGGTGGCCCATAAAATAGAATGTGGTCTAATGGAATTTCACGTTTCTTCGCTGCTTCAATTGAAATTTTTAGAGTAGATTTTAATGCACCTTGACCAACATAATCGTCAAAGTGTTTTGGTCTGATATTCGCTTCAAATGACATATCATAAGAAGTTTCTTCCGCTGTTGTGTCTTCACTTTTTTGCGGTTTTACATTTTTTATATTGTCATCATCTGAAATAATTGCCAAATCATATCCCTCTTTTTATATATAATAACATTATGCCAAAAAAGTTACAAAAAAGTTTCTTTAATTTATAATGTTTACATTAGAGCATGAGAGGTATTAAAGTGGATATTCGTGAATTAATCACAAAGTCTTCATCAGAACAAAGAAAGGCTTTATTAAATAAGGAAGTTAGCGCAGTAGAATTAGTTGAAGCTGTTTATAATCAAGTTGATGCAGTAGAAGAAAAAATTGGTGCATACAATTCTTTAACAAAAGATTTTGCATTAGAAACTGCAAAAAAAGTTGATGAAAAAATTAAAAATGGAGAAGAAATTGCTCCTTTAGCTGGTATTCCTTTAGCATTAAAAGATAATATCAATTTAAAATCTTATCCAACAACTGCATCAAGCAAAATTCTAGCTAATTTTGTATCTCCATATGATGCAACTGTTACACAAAAATTAAAATCTAATTTAATACCAATCATTGGTAAAGCTAATATGGACGAATTTGCAATGGGTTCTAGTAATGAAAACTCTGCAACAAAAATTGTTCATAATCCTTGGAATTTAAATAAAGTTCCTGGTGGTTCTTCTGGTGGTAGTGCAGCTGCTGTTGCAGCTGGTGAAGCAACTATTGCTTTAGGTTCAGATACTGGTGGCAGTATTCGTTTGCCAGGTAGTTATTGTGGTTTGGTTGGTTTAAAACCAACTTATGGTACTGTTTCAAGATATGGTTTAATTGCTTTTGCTTCATCATTAGATCAAATTGGACCAATCACAAGAACAGTTGAAGACTCTGCTTTATTATTAAATGCTATCGCTGGACATGATGAAAAAGATTCTACATCATTAAATCGTCCAACACCTGATTTTACAGCTGATTTAAGAAAAGATTTAAAAGGCGTAAAAATTGGTTATATTAAGGAGTTATGCTCTGAAGGTTTAACTCCAGATGTTGCAACTGCAATGCAAAAAACAATCGAAACATATAAAGCATTAGGTGCTGAAATTGTTGAAATTTCACTTCCTTTAATTAAATATTCAATTGCTGTTTATTATGTAATTGCAACTGCAGAAGCAAGTTCAAACTTAGCAAGATTTGATGGTGTTAAATATGGATATAGAACTGCTAGCCCAGAAAATCTTTATGATATGTATGTAAAAACTCGTGCTGAAGGTTTTGGCGAAGAAGTTAAACGAAGAATTATGCTTGGTACTTATGCTCTAAGTTCAGGTTACTACGATGCTTACTACAAAAAAGCTCAACAGTTGAGAAGATTAGTAAAACAAGACTTTGATAATGCATTTGAAAAAGTTGATGTATTAATTTCTCCAACTTGTCCACACACGGCGTTTGATATTGGTTCAAAAGTATCTGATCCATTAAGCATGTACTTAACAGATATTGCGACAATTACAGCAAACCTTGCTGGTATTCCTGCTATGAATATTCCTGTTGGACTTGATTCTACTGGTATGCCAATTGGTTTACAACTTCAAGCTAATTGCTTAAATGAAAACAAATTGTTAAATGTTGCCTTTAAGTTAGAAGAAGCTGTACAATTTAAATATAATGTTCCCGCAATGACGTTGGTGTAATGAAAAGAAAAATATTACAAGGTTTAGTTTTGGTAATGTCAGTTGTTTGCTTACAGGCAGGCATGGTTTCATTTGCCAATACGGAAGAACTTGATGAAGAATTAATGCAACAAGCTATGAAAGCTTATAAAACCGGAGTTTCTTTATACCGTTCTAAGGCTTATGATAGTGCATTAGCATCTTTTCAAGAAGCATTAAAATATAATCCTAAGATGACAGATGCATACTATAATATCGCATCAATTCAGGTTGCTAAAAAAAATTATGATGAAGCTTACAAAACCTATGTGAAAATTATTGCGCTTAATCCAAAGGATTATGACTCTATTCTTCAAGCCGCAAAGATTTCTTATAATAGAAAAAATTATTCTTTAGCAATGAAATATTTAGAGTATATTCCTGAAGATTACGAATACTTCCATATAGCTCATCAAATGTATCGTGATGCAAAAACATTGTTTGATGCTGAAAAAAATAAGATTGAAAGAGCTAAAATAACGACAGCAAATGAAAATAAAAAGGTTCTTATAGATAAGTTTAATTCCCCTGCTGGAATGGTTGTTGATTCTGAGGGAAATATGTTTGTTGCTAGTTATTCAGATAATGCAATTGTAAAAATTGATAAAAAGAAAAACAGAACAAACTTTATTAAAGATTACTTGTTAGATGGTCCAATTGGTTTGGCAATAGATTCTTATGACAACATTTATATTGCAAACTATGATGCGAATAATATATTAAAAGTTACAAAAGGCGGAAGTGTAAGTGTTTTCATGGAAAAAGTTTCACAACCGTATTTCTTATATATAAAAAATGAAGTTCTTTATATTTCAGAACAAGGTAATGATGTTGTTTTGACTTACAACTTAGCAAATACTAAGTAGAACCGTTTAATGCGTGATCGAAGTCGCCACCTACTTCATACAAACCGGTTTTCTTTCTCATATAGTCATTAAATCTTTCAACTTCATCCATATCTATGTATTGGTCTTTTCTATAGTTTGGAGAAAAAGACTCAAAAGCAACTAGCATTCCGTTTGATTCTTTTTGAAGTTTTTCTATGAATTTTACAACGTTGTCGTATGTTTTTGTATTCCTTTTTTCAAAATAGTGAGATAAATAAAATGGAGAAGATATCGCCATAATAGGTTTTGTTCCTTCTGTTTTTGATAAACAATCAACCATTTCATCATACAAACTTTCTGCAGAAGAAGTTACTTTTCCATCTTCTTTCTCTTCATGAGTTGAAAAAGTGCTAAATACAGTTCTGATATCTCTGTTTAAGTCTGAATTTTCATCAATCAAACTAGATGAGTACCTTGGTATACTTCTTTCATCAGAACCTCTATAAATTCTGTCTAATTCTTGTATGATTCCATCTGCATCTTTTTTTATTTTTTCAGGAACTAGTTTCTTCCCTCTGATTACTGTATCACCTTTTGACTCAGCATATTCTCTTGCTCTCCAGTATAAGTTTGATACTGTAGTGTAATCTTTTAGGTATTTTAAGCTATTTTGTTCTGCGAAATCTAAGATATTATAAGAAAATTCTGGATATAATCTATTAATTTCTCTTATGAAATCTAATACCATTGCTTTTCTTTTGCTACTTAATTTTTCGATAAATTTAGTTAAATCTGGTGAAAATGGATTTATTCCATAAACTAACATTTCACTATTCTCAAATCCAATATTGGATTCTGGCGCTTCATGCGTAAATGAAAGTTTTACGGCAGGAAGTATCTGTACATTTTTGAATTTTTCTGGATTTTCTCCAACTATTTTGATTATGCGTTGAATTCCTTCAAGAGAGTCTCTATCGGTAAGTGCAAAAATAAATTTTTCTCCATCAGGATTGTTGGTTTTATATTGGTTTGCATACTCTAGAACGTCTTCTAAAATGTCGTAAATGCTTCCTTTTCCATTTGAAAAATTACTTGCATAATCTAAATCTGCACAATAGAAGCCATTTACGATGTTTTCAGTTGTACCTTTAAAGTTTTTTTCATTCAATTCAGGTAGCCTTTTCCTGAATTCATCTGGAGACATGATGCATTCGAAATTTTTTGCTGGTATATTCTCTCCAAAACGGGCTTTTACGCCTTTTGAAAGTTCAACTGCATATGGTGATGAATTACTATTTAATATCTCTTCGACAGTTGGATTTATTTCTGGGGTGTGTTCTACATTAAACATGTTTCTTATTGAATGCAAAAGTCCATAATTTTCTCTCTTCGTTTTGAACCCAAAAGATGGAACAAATGTGTCTTTGTTTACACAAGACAAACTAGTAGAAAGACTTTTTCTTTCTACATTTACTTGTTGTTTGTATATAGGGAATTTTTGAGAGATATTTATTGACATTAATAATGCTCCGCGGGGATTTGTTTTATATAAAAACAATGAAATAAAAAATTGTTATTTTTTTTATTAAAGTTAAGATTTTTTACATAAAATAATTCCAATTATTGCGCTAGCAGTCAATAATAATCCTTTAAGAACCCTTTTTCTTGTATTTTTATTTTCTGTTTTTATAATGCTTGCTTGAATTGCTGTATTTCTAAACAAGTCTTGCTCTTCCATCCTTTTTGTTATTGAATATTCTGGGACATATTGTGGAGCATCAAGAATTACAGCTCTTCTGTTTGTTGAAGATGAAATTTTTCTTGCCGCAATAATGTTATCATTATTGGGTATTTGGGTATTTATAATATTAAGCATAAGTACTCCCCATAGGAATAATATACAAAGAAATTCGGATTTGTCACTTTTTAAAAATTTTAAAATTTTTTTTTAACAAATATTTACAGCTTTTTTATGTAAATTTTTGTTAAAAGGTAGGATATAATAAAGCAAGAAAATAGGTTCAGAAGAATTAAGACAATATGGATTTCTGCATGCAAAGGAGTTAGAAGTGAATATTCAAAAAAGCAATATTACCGCACAAAATTTAGCATTTAAAGGACATAGCAAAAAGCTTGATAAACAAGGATATCCAGTCCATAAGTTCTTCTATTTATACGATGCAGATAAGTATAATTGTGAAGTTGAGCTTTATAATATTTCAAAAAATAAAAAAGGTGATTTGGGATTAAAAGGTGAAAAACCAGTATTAACGTTCCCACTTGGAAAAGACGGTAATGTAACTGTAGATATTGATTCTCAAACAGCTATTACTTCTGATATTGGATTTGCATATAGATTTAAACTAACTGATAAAAATGATAAAAAAGCACAACCAACTTATGCTTTTGATAATGGTACTGTAATTGGTATTTTTAGTGATAAAGAAGATGATAAATATAATGTTGTATTGAATAATCGTGCAACTATTAATAAAAATGGTGCTATGCAGTTAATCATGCCAGATGAGTACTATCCTGGTGTTGAAAATGTTGATGGAAAACCATCAATTAATGAAGGTTTACGTGCAAAAGCACTTACAAGTGTTAGAAACCATGCTAATAAATTAGGTGGTAATTTCTTTGGTATTATTCAAAGATTACCAGAACTAGAAAAAGAAGGTGTTAAAAGAATAGTTGGTACACCTTTTACAAAAGATACTATTTCTTCTCACTTATATTGGACGGAAAATGCTTATAGAGTAGCTCCAAATTTGGGTACAGAAGAAGAATTTAAAATACTACAAGAAGAATTATTTAAACATGGTATTAACTGGATTTCAGATGCTGCTTTAGTTAATGAAGGTTTTGGTGGTATCCATTTATCTGAATTCTTAAGAAGAGGTCCAGAGTCTATTTCAAAAGATATGTTTAGAGCTGGTGAAAAAGTTTCATTGGGTATTCTTCCTGATAAGTGTGATTATACAAGAATGAAGATAATTAACGCTCCATTTAGTATTGATTCTGATGGAACATATTCTCCAAAAAATCCAAACTATGATTCAAAGAAACCGACATATGTTCAATTCTATGATGACAGATTAGCATCACCAGAACAAAAAGCGTCTGATAAACCAATGGATATGACAACATATGCAAATAAAAATACAGATAATATTTATGATATAACTCGTCATGATGATGCAGTTTATCCATTCCCAGTTGAAGTTAATCCTGCAGAATTATCAAGAAATATCAACAGATTAGCTAAAAGAAATGGTGGAACAGTTGATTTATCTAAAATTGATAACATTAAAGCTGCAACTGACTTTACATATTTTAATGTAGTAAATAAGAGTGCTGCAGGTGGTTTAGAAGTTTGGGATGGTAACGTTGATATTGCTAAATTGAACTTCTATAGAGCGGATAAAGATGATGAAAGATTCTCTAATTTGCCAGACTATCAAAAAGAACAAGCAATTGAAAACTTTGATAGAGGTGCTTTAGCTGTTAGAGACTATGCTATCAATTCTGGTAAATATTGGACAAAATTGGCAACTGATACACAATTATCATATGCTTCAAAACTTTTTGGTCCTGATGCAAACTTATCTAATGCAAATAGTGCAATGAGCCATATTAGAAAATTAGTTTCAGATGGTAGTTTGCCTGCTTCAACTCTTGATGTTGTTGATGTAGAAGTTGTTAAAAATGTATTAGATGGAAATTATCATTCTAGGTTATTAGATGATGCGGATATGCGCTCTGATATTAATCCTCAAAGCTACTTTGGAAATGATTATTCAACAGAAGATTACATTTTAAAACAAGCAATGGATGTTCCATTAGAAACATTGCCTGTTGCAACAAATTTATTGGGTATTTTAACATCTCCATACATTGCGAAAAAAGCAAGTGTATCTGAAGAACTTGGCGTTTCAAGATTCGACTTGTATTCTGCAGAAAATCCAAATCTTCCAGAAAAATATTCAAATGTATATTCACAAATGGATGATGTATATAAAGAAGATGTTGCCGAATTAATTGGTGAAATAATGGGTTCTGTTCCAGGCTTATCAGAAGACGATAATGTTAGTGCTTTTGGTAAATATGTAATAACAGAAGCTGCACCAGATTTAACAAAATATCTTCTATTACGAGCATTAGCACCAACAGCACAAGTAACTGTTAGTGATGATGGTAAATTTGATTTCTCTAAAGTTGATGAAAGTGCAATCACTCTTCAATCTTTAGGAATACCTTTTGAAGGTAAAACATCTGAACAAGAAGCCCAAATTGTAGTTAACAAAATAAAAGATGGTTTGGCAGAAATTCCTCAAGATGAAATTGATGAATTAAAAGCAAAAATTGCAAATAGATTTTCAGATAGAACTGAAAATAGCTTTAAACTTGCTGAAATGATTCATGATAGAACAGAATCTGGTCTTGGATGGAGAATTGACGCAGCAAAAGATATTGCTTCAATTGACTCTGTAAGGGCGGATGTTGACAGTATGACAGATGCTTGGAACAATGTAATTGATTTCTGGAAGTCATATAATCAAGCTGTACTTGCTCAAAATCCACACGCATATACAACTGCTGAAATTACTGACTTGTATGATTTGTTTAAAGATGAAGATAAAACAATTTTTACAAGTGATGCAGATGCTGAAAGAAAGTTCTTAGAAGAAACTGGTATTACAGCTGTTGCGAACTATAACTATTTCTTCTCTTTATTGCCAAATATGTTCGTTCATAATTCAATAGAAAATGGTGGTACGGATGATAATTGGATGGCTCAAAAGTCAGAAAATCATTCTTTGAGAGAAAAACTTGATCAAGGTTGGTCTGGAACAAACCCAGGATTTTTATTCCAAAGTCCAGCTGATGGTGTTACAAATTCTTATACTTTCGTTGGAAACCACGATAAACCAAGATTGTTACACGGTCTTTCTTTAGATATGGGATTATTCCATTCTGATTTTTCAAAAGCTGAACATAGAGCAGAAGCAGAAAAAGTTCTGATGAAGCAAATTAAAGATTTTGATAATGTAAACTCTAAGGCTGTAGCAATGGGTTCAAGATTAAATGATGCATTTGCTGCTGTTGTTACTGATAAATCAGAACTAAATGCCATTAAAGTTGCAATTAGCGAATTGGCATCTGGCACTCATAAGGGTAAAAAGTTTGATGCTACTGCATTTGGTACAAGACCTCTTGAAATTGCTGTGAGAACAGTTCTTGACCAAGTGGAATACAATGGAGAAAGTGTAAAAACTCCAAATGTTGAATCAAAGGTTCTTGCCAATATTCTAGAGCCTGCATTTGATAGATTTTATTCTATTTATAAATTGTTAATAACATTGCCAGGAAGCCCTACTGATTTCGCTGGAGATAGAGTTGCTTCAACAGGTTATGAAACAAAAGCTAAAAATTATCACCAACAAAATAGAAATATTATTAATTGGGAATGGCTTGAAAAACCAGAATATAAGTTTGTAAGGCAATTCTATGATAAAATGAATGATATTGCTAGCTTAAGAACGAAACCAGAATTAAGTGCATTAAATGATGGTGCGACAGTTACTCTGCCAATTATTACCGTTGCAAGAGATAATGATGGTAAAATAAAACTAGATAAAGAAGGAAAAGTTGAAGCAGAATGGAAAGATTGTACTGTTCAAGGTATGCTTAGATATAACGATGCAGGTTCTGTTGTATTAACATTGCATAATTTATCTGGTTCTAAATCAAAATTAGATAAGAAGATGGATAGAACAACACAATCTTTAGCAACAGAAGAAAAAAATATCCGTGGGCAAGAAGAAAAAAGTATATATGATAAAGTGATTTTAGCTCCTATGGGTGTAAATGCAAAACAAGGTCTGAAGCATGGTTTAGAAATTGGTACTACATTTAAAAATCAACGTGCTGGAGATAATACTATATACCGTATTTGTTCTATGACTGTTGATAAAAAAGATTATTATTGTTTAAGAAGATATGGTAAAGATGGGGAATTGCCAATTACAATTACACCAGATGACTTGAATACATTAATTCTTTATAAAGTATAAGCTTTAAATTAATAAAAATCCTTTTTCTTTGTAGTAATATTATAAAGAAAGAGGATTTTTGCTATGAAATTACATAATACATTTTCAAATTTAGTTGAAGAATTCACACCGATTAATGGTAACAAAGTTAGTATGTATGTTTGTGGGCCTACTGTTTATGATTATCCACACTTGGGACATGCTAGATGTTATATTACTTGGGATATGTTGTATAGATACTTAAAATTTGCGGGTTATGACGTTACATATTGCCGTAATATTACAGACGTTGATGATAAAATTCTTAAAAAAGCTAAAGAAGAAAATACGACTGCGGAAGTGATTTCAAGAAGATATTATGATATTTTTGCAGACTCAATGCAAAAGTTAAATGTTTTAAAGCCAGATGTAGAACCATTTGCAACTAAAACATTAGGTGAAATGATTTCTATTGTAAAAGACTTAATTAAAAATGATTTTGCTTATGAAGTTGATGGTGATGTATATTTCAGAGTTAAAAAATTCAAAGATTATGGTATGTTGAGTAAACAACCAATTGATGACTTGGTTGCAGGTGCTAGAGTTGAAGCTTCATCAATTAAAGAAGATGTTTTAGACTTTGCTCTATGGAAAAAAGATGAAGAATTTGGATATCCAAGCCCTTGGGGCAAAGGACGTCCAGGTTGGCATATTGAATGTAGTGCAATGAGCAGAAAACATCTTGGCAAAACAATTGATATTCACGCTGGTGGTGCAGATTTAATTTTCCCTCACCACGAAAATGAGATTGCTCAATCAGAGTGTGCTAATGGATGTAAATTCGTAAATTATTGGTTGCATAATGGCTTTGTAACTATCAACAAAGAAAAAATGTCTAAGTCATTAAAGAACTTTGTAACTATTGGTAGTTTATTAGAAAGTTATGACGCTAATACTTTAAGATTTTTCATTTTAACAAATCATTATAGAATGCCTGTTGAGTTCTGTGATACTGCATTAGATGGTGCTAAAGCTGGTTGGAAAAGAGTTCAAACTGCTGTTAATGAAGCAGTAAGATTTGTTGGTAAAGACAATCTTCCAGATGTTTCTGAAACTGATGAAGTAAAAGCATTTAAAGAAGCTATGGACAATGATTTGAATACATCTAAGGCATTAGCTGTAATATTTGATACAACAACTAATGTAAATAAAGCTGTTGCAGATAAAGATAAAGCAAGTGCTGAAAAATATACCGCTATATTATTATTGTTGACTAATGTAATGGGCTTCAATATTGAAAAAGAAAAAATGTCAGAAGATGATTTACAAGCAAAACTTAACACAATTATTTCAGATATGGAATTCTTGAGCGATGAAGATAAATCTCTTACTGGTTATGCTTTAATGGATAAAATTATCGAATATAGAAATAATGCTCGTAAAGAAAAAAATTGGGCAATTGCAGATAAAGTAAGAACATTATTTGATAATATTTCAATTGTCTTAAAAGATACAAAAGAAACGACAATCTGGGAAGAAAAATAGGGAACTTTTATTTCTCAATAATGTCTTAGTACATTGAGAATAGGTTCTGGAAGGTATAAAACAAAAGAACACGACAAAACCTTGCCGTGTTCCTTTGTTTAAATCTATAAAATTTTAATGAGCGTTGCTGTGTCTTTCAAACATAGAAGGTAATGCAATCAATAAGAAGTACATCAAAGCTCCGAATAAAAGTAAGTAAAGACCATCCATAACGCAAATTCCTTATATTAATAACTACACATTAATACATTTCCCAAAATCTTGTTTTTTTAAACATTGGGGTATAATAGTGAGGTGGATATGGATAAATCAAAATTTAAACATTTATTTTCGAATTTGTGCTGTAGTGTTTGCAGGCATGATTTTGATGAAAATGCAATTTTTGTGAAGAGAGAAGAAAAAAATCTATTGGTATTACAAATAGTCTGTCCTGAATGTGGGAAAGGATTTGGGCTTGCACTGTTAGGCACTGGTTCTTTGTCTATTAAAGATGTAGAAGATGAACCTTTAGAATTTCAGCCTTGTCCTATGCCAATATCTTATGATGAGGTTTTAGATGCTCATCATTTTATTGATAAATTAGAAAAGGATTGGAATAAATATATTCCTGATGAGTTGAAAAATTTATAAATCCCAATTATCGCTTAGTTTTGCAAATTTGAAATCTTTATAAAAATAGTTAAGAATTTGGTATGCGTTATAACCTTGTTTTGCAAGGTTGTTTGCGCCGTGTTGGCTCATCCCAACGCCGTGACCATTTTTTTTAGTGCCTGAGTCAAATGAAGGAACAGATTGTAAAAATGAACTTCCTGAATTCCATACTTTTGTTTTTCCGCCAGAACTGGCGTGATAGTACGTTGGTAAAACCCGATTGTTTTGAACAAGAACAATACCCTTTGTGTCATTTACCGCCTTTGAAGTGCTTTCTTTTTCTGCGCTTGCTCCGCCGTATGCTTGGTCAGCTGTCGTTGCTACAAGGTCAAATCCTTTGGATGCGTGCTTGCCTGCGTTTCTTGTTGCTACCGCATAACTTCTTGCTGCGATTGCTTGCGCTTTTAGTGCTTCTTCGTTCCATTTTGAAGGCATTTCGGCAGGTACAACACCTTTTAAATATTCCTCGAGAGGAACATCATTAATAAGTGTTGCTCCAACCCCCATGTTATTTATTACAAAGTCGCCCCTATACCAAGCTCGTTTAACACACAAAAATCCTGCTTCTTTGGGGCGAATTCTTATGCTGTTTGTGCCAAGACCTATAAGTTCTCTATCTATAACAATTCCAAGTTGGTTTCCTTTTGGTTCAATTTCGTATACTTTCATAGGCTTTATTTCATATAGAACAGCCTTTCTATATTCGTCATATATTTCAGCAGAAACTGACGAGGCAATTTTTACATTTTTTGCTTCTGTTATTAATCCGATTTTTATTGCATCGGCTCTATTGCTAAAGAGAAATATTAAAAAAATTGTCAGAATTATTTTTCTGAAATTCATTACTCCAAACCATTGTAGAATCCAACTTAGAACATAATATCACATAAAAAAATTACTAACGAAAAAATCATCTGTATGGATGAGAAAGATGGGGATAAAATACTATATTTCAACCATAAATATGGGTACTTTTGACTTCCAATATTATATCATTAAATAGAGTAAAAAAGGGTAAGTTGTATGATAAACGGCGGTGTACATTTTACAGAAAAAGGAATAGTCCAAAACATTCGTGCTATGAGAATGCAAACAGTTCTTATGGGCATTACTAATGACAACGTTGTTGGTTTTG
Source organism: bacterium (assembly GCA_017396025.1). GTDB lineage: Bacteria > Cyanobacteriota > Vampirovibrionia > Gastranaerophilales > Gastranaerophilaceae > Avigastranaerophilus. The sequence goes on along the minus strand of JAFQNF010000046.1, from coordinate 13,398 downwards.
ACAAAATTGGCTATCAAAGAAAAATTCCAGTTGTTTCTTCTTTTGCTGAGTTTATTGGTGAAGAGGCTATATCTACAACTACTGATGATAGTGTTGGAAGACTCGGTTTGACAAAAAATCCTTTAGATGTTGCGCTTGCAGAAAAAGGATACTTCCAAATCCTTACAAAAGATGGCATAAAACTTACAAGAGATGGTCGTTTTAAAATGACTAAAGATGGCCAAATATTGGCGCTTGATGGGTCAAAAGTGTTAACAGATATGGGAACACCGCTTGTTTTACCGGTAGTTCCAGAGAAATTGGAAGATATTTCTATTGACTTGAATGGTGTTGTTAGAGTTTTGAATAATAGAACAAGAACATTTGAATTGGCTGGTACACTTTCTGTTGTTACTCAAGATGGTATTGCAGTTATGTCGCCAAATGTTAGACAAGGATTTAACGAGTTTTCAAATGTAAATCTACAATCTGAATTTATGCAAGCGATGCAATATCCAAAAACATTTGAAGCTAATCGACAATTATATCAAATTCAAAATTCAAATCTACAAAGAGCAATTTCAACATTAAGTAGCTAGAAAGGTAATTAATGACAACAATACAAGGAATAATAAATAAAGGTGTAGTTAATTCCGAACTCCAATTTGAAAAAATGGGGTATATTTCTACTAATGTTTCAAATTACAACACCAACGGTTATAAAGCTGTTAGATTTGAACAAATGCTTAGTGAAAATGGTTATTTATCTGGCGTAGAAAGAACAGATTTTTCACAAGGGGCAATTCAAAGAACACAGCGTGAATTTGATGTTGCGATTGATGGTATGGGATTTATTCCTGTTACATCTCCAACAGGTGACGTCACATATACTCGTGAAGGCTCTTTTAGAGTTGATAAAGATGGTTATATGATAACAAATGATGGTTATTTGGTTGGTGATGGTATTCAAGTTCCAATCAATTATGATAACTTTGCTATAAAACCGAACGGCGAAGTAGAAGTATTTTCTAATGATGGAACACAAAGAGAAACTCTTGGTGTTATACCTTTGGTTAATTTCCAAAATCCTGAAGGATTAAAAAAGTCTGATAATAACAAGTATTATTTGACTGCTGAATCTGGAGAACCAGTTTTAGTCAAAAATCATACAAGATTCAAACAAGGAAACATTGAAGTTACAAATATCGATATGTTAAATGAAGTTAATGCTATTTTAAGATTAAATGCTTCAATGCTTGCAAGTTTTAAAGTTATGCAAACAGTTAATGATATGTATGCAAAAGCATTACAATTAAATCAATAGAAGGTGAGTAAATGAATTCGATTTCAAGAACATTAGGTGCATTAGATTTAATAGCGGAAAAACATAAAGCGCTAGCTTCAAATCTTGCGAATATGGATACCCCAAACTATAGAAGAAAAGATATTTCATTTTCTCAGTATTTAAGTGCGGCATCAAGTCCATTAGAAACAGCTTTGTCTTCTAAACTAGGACCTTCGCCAGTAACTATGCAAACTTCTAATGAAAAAATAGATCCAGCCAATGAATTATCTGAAATACAAAAGAACTCTCTTTTGTATACAGTGGCAACAAGAAGAATTACTTCTTTGATAACAGAAATGAAAACAGTAATAAACATGGGTAACGGCTAATGAGTATATTTAACGCGATGAATGTAGGCTGTGATGGTCTAAGAGTACATGCAGCAAGATTAGATTTGGCATCTAAGAATATTGCTAATATTGATACTCCAAACTATACAAGAAAAATTCCTATGGTTGTATCAACAGATAGAACTTCATTTTTAAGTGTAATGAATCAAATGAAAGAATCTGTATTTGGACCAGGGTCTCTTCCATACTCATCTGGCAGTGTTGCGTTATCTGGTGTTGTTGAAGATCCAACTTTAGGTGAAAGAATTTATAAACCTGGACATCCTGATGCTGATGAAAATGGTTATATAAGAACATCAAACGTTGATCCTCTTGTAGAAATGTCAGATGCTATTATGGCACAAAGAGCATATGAAGCAAGCTTGGCTATTATAACTCTATCAAAATCAATGGCAGATAAGGCGGCAACAATCGGTAGTTAGTATTAAGGGTAGTGTGTAAGTAAAAATGTTTACAGGGATGATACAAAATTTATTAAACTCTTCAGGACAAGCTCAGGCACTTCAGAGAGCTCGTCAGATTGATAATTATGTTCAAACTAGAACGAGAACTCAAGATTTATCTTCTGAAGGTGTTGAATTTAAAACTTTTGAAGATGTTATGAACTCATCTTTGAACGTTCATACAAGGTTTAATGTTAATAAAGATAATGCTGTTGTTAAATTTGGTGCTTTAACTCAAAAGAAAGTTGAAGCAAAACCTGTTGTTACAAACATATTTACTGAAGAACCAGCAACGATGCCATCTTTTTCTCTTCCACAAAAAGTGACAGATAAATCACATTTTAAAGATTTGATTTCAACAATTTCAAAAAAACATGGTGTGGACGAAAAGTTGGTAAATGCAGTTATAAAACAAGAATCAGGTTATAATCCTAAAGCAAAATCTTCTGCTGGTGCTCAAGGATTAATGCAATTAATGCCTGCAACGGCAAAGTCTTTAGGTGTGGCAGATCCATATAATCCTGCACAAAATGTTGATGGTGGGGTTAGATATTTGAAGAGTATGTTAGAAAGATACAATGGAAATACTGTCTTAGCGCTTGCAGCTTATAATGCAGGACCTGGAAATGTTGATAAATATGATGGTGTTCCACCATTTCGCGAAACAGAAAATTACGTAAAAAATATATTAGCAAATTACTTATAAGAAAGGCATATAAATGATAGACAACAAAATTTACCCAAGTATGAATATCTTTTCAAAGATGAATGCATCTATGCCTATTGATGAATTTTCACAGAAAGGTTTTGGTATTAGTTCTTTGAAAGAATCTCAAGGTACTGATTTCAAAACAGTATTATCTGGACTAGTTTCCAATTTGAATCATGAAGTAGAAAAACCAGATCAGTTACTAACTCAACAAATGATGGGCAATCAAGATGTAGATATCCATGACGTTACAACTGCTATTGCAAAAGCTGAACTTGGTATCAACCTTGCAACTCAAGTAACTTCAAAGGTGGTTACTGCATATAATACTATAATGAATATTTCTATATAATAAATAGTGTTAAGCAGTTACCCATTATTTAAAAAAATAGTATAATATCAAGTGCATGATAGTATACAGATTAGGGATTTATGAATATAAAAGAACTTATGCAGAATAAAGTAGTATTGTACTCCGTTATTGGCGGGGTTCTATTACTTGTTTTTCTAATTATATTGACTGTTGCTGTTTCTTCAGGTGGAAAATCAGCTCCAAAAGGACAAGTTGTTGAAAAAGTACAAAAAGAACAATTTGACATTGTTACTACAGATAACACTGGTAAAGCAATTGAAATACAAACTTTATTGGCAAGAAGTGGTATTGCTGCAAAAAGAAGTCAAGAAGGTTCTAAAACAACTGTTTTCTTAGAAGCTGGCAAATATACAAATACAGACAGAGATGCAGCATTGTTGGCTGTTGTTAAGAGTGGATTAGTTGACCAAAATGTTGGTCTTGAAATTTTTGATAAAAGTGACTTTACTTCAACAAGAGAAGATAAAAGAATTAAGCTTGCAAGGGCTGTAAATGGTGAACTTTCAAGACTTATTAGGCAAATGCCAAACATTGATAATGCGTCTGTTTTGATTTCAATTCCTGAAAATTCAATGTTTAAAGCTGATAAAAAACCAATTAATGCCACTGTTATGCTTACTGTTCCAAGTGGTGTTAGGCTTGATAATAGCATTATTAAGGCAATTAAAAGTTTATTGCTTGGAAGTGTAATTGATTTAACTGCAGAAAATATTTCTATTACTGACTCAAATGGTAATGTGTATAGTAGCTTAGTTAAGTCAATAGATGATCAAGTATCAAGACTTCAAGAAAATGATACATATATGCAAAATAAAGTAGCTGCACAATTGGATATGCTTTTGGGTAGAGGTAATTATGTAGTTACTGTAAGTACTTTTTTGAATCAAGTTCCTGTTGAAGAAACAAGCATTCAATATGATCCAAATAGCAAAACATCTATTACAGAACAAACATTTAGAGAAGGTTTAGGCGATAATTCTCAAGATACAAGCAAAGGTTCTGATGCAGTTAGTGTTTATCTCCCAAATGGATTACAAAATTCTTCTTCAACATCTACTCAAAACAAAAATTACGAAAGAACAGCAAAAGAAACAAGTTATGGTGTTGGAAAAACACATACATCAAGATATTATAAAACAGGCATAATTGAGAAAATTACAATTGCGGTTACTATGAATTCTGATGCTATGCCTCCAAATATGAGTGAATTTGATTTGAAATCACAAATTGCAAGGGCAGCATCTCCAAAAGTTAATCCTGAAGATGTTTCTATCGCTTATGCTGAAACAATTGACCCATATTTGGCTTCAGATAGACCTGTGAACTTACCGGTTCCAGATGCATCTGGTAATCAGTGGTGGCTTGCATTAGTTCTTATTGTGGTTGGCTTAATGCTTGGTTTTGTCTTTGTACACAGAAAATTGAAAGACTCTTCATCAGAACAAGAAGAAGCGCTAAGACAATTACAAAGAAAAACAGTTGAACAAGAAAAACAAATTGTGGATGTTAATTTAAAGGCTGCTGAATTAATTGAAAAGCAAACTATATTAACCCAAGAGCTTTTAGAACAACAAAAACAACTTCAAATCGAAAAGAAAAAACAACCTGAAATTTCTTTAGATGAAGTTATTGAAGAAGTTTCTTCTGATTTGGCTCAATCAGATAACGATAAAACATTAAAAGAATTAAAGAGTTGGATAGAAAAATCATAACGGAGTTAGTTATAAATGCCTATTGAAGGGTTTGATTATAAAGCTTTTGCTCAAGATTTATCAAAGCAAGCACTAGAAATATTAAATCAGAAAGATGGAAATGCAGCACCATCAACACTTACAGATGCTGAAAAGAAAAATATTTTTGAAACTGTAAGAAAATTTTGTTTTATGTGTGGTGAAGCATTAAGTAATGATCCGCAATTAAAATTCAACGCTGAACAAGCAAGTTTAGTTACTCAATTTATTGGTGAATGGACATTTCATAAATCAATAGACCTAATTAATGGAAAAATTCCTCCTGCAAATAGAGATGCAGTTCTTCAAGTAATTGCTGCAAATATTTTTAATACTGCCAAATTAGCTATTATTAAAAATATGCCGCAAGATACTTTGATTAATTTAATTGTAGAAAAAGTAAAGCAGGTATATTCTGACGAGTTACAAAAGCTTGTAAAAAAAGGAGTTTTAACTCAGGCTCAGTTTGATTTTGCTGTTAATAAATCAAATTTGAACGATATGGTTCAAAAAAATGAGGATGATGCAAATATTGCAAATATTTCTGAAGATAATCAAAATGCTTCAGATAAAGATAAGAAAACACTTAAGCTTGCTGCACTTGCAATTATAATGAAAAAATTGCCTAAAGATAAAGCAAATGCCATCTTAAATACGTTAAAAAATGATGATGTGGTTCATGTTATTAATTATATGAAAATGAGCAATTTAGAAGATAAAATTGACCATTCTGTAATTATAAAAACATTAGAAGAAATTAAAAAAATTATTCCAGCATCTGAGACAATCAATGTTCCAAGATTGTTAAAAAGATATCATAAATTAATTGGTGCTGTTCCTCCTCAAATATTGAGTAAAATTGCTATGAATGAAAGGGAAGCTGTAAAAGGTTTTATCTTGGATTCTAAATTTCCGGCAGCAGATGTATTTTCTCCTCATGTAATTCAGGCTTTAGTGACAAGTATAGAAGAAAAAATTAATGATTATAAAAAAGAAGTACACTAATATAAAAAAAATATTAGATGAACCAGAGGTTATTGATACCCCTGATGTTGATTTGTCTGATTTTGTTCAACAAGAAGTAGAAACTGCTATTGAAAAAGAAGAAGTTATTGTTGAAGAAAAAATTGAGGAACCACCAAAAAAATCAAACGATGATTTTAATCTTTCTCTAGATAACATTAAGTTTGAGCAGCGCGAAGAAAGAAGAGAGGGAACCAGAAGGAGAGGCTATAGAAGAACTCAGGATAGAAAAATCGTTTCTAGAGCGCAAGAAGAGGCTGTCTCAATTAAAGAAGCTGCAAAACAAGAGGGTTATCAAGAAGGCATAAATAATGCTGTAAAGGATATTGAATTATTAAAAGAAAAATTTGCAGAATTTTATAATTACAAAGAAGAAGTTTATGAAAAAGTTTCTGAATGTATTATGGATATTGCAGTAGAAATTGCAAAAAAAATAATTAATAAAGAAGTGCAGACCGATAGAGAAACTACACTCTCAATAATAAAAGGTGCTGTTGAAGAAATTAATAAAACTGAAAATAAAATAACTTTAAAAGTTATGCCAAAAGATGTTGAAATAGTTAGAGATAAAATTCCAGAAATTTTTGAAGGTAACTATTTTGAAGCAAAAGTATCAGTTATTCCTGATGCAACAATTAAAGAAGGTGGAGTTATTATAGAAACTTCAAATGGATTAATAGATGCTTCTATAGAAACCCAAGTAGCGATAATAGAAAAAGCTCTTAACATCAATAAGGAGGATAATTAAGGGATATGGCTCAGCCACAAGGAGCAAAGCCGTCATTGGTAAGTGAAATAGGATTGGCAGTATTTGTAATATTGCTTATTGTTTTGCTTATTTGTGAACTTCCTCCTATTATTGTTAACTTTGCGATAAGCTTTAATATTACACTTGGTATTTTGCTTTTAATGATTTCTTTGTATATTCAAAGACCTTTAGAATTGGCTTCGTTTCCATCAATTATTCTTATTGGTACAATGTTTCGTCTTGTGCTTTCAATTGCGTCTACAAGGTTAATTCTTGCAAAAGGTGAAGCTGGTGAAGTTATTGACGCATTTGGTAATTTCGTAACAGGTGGTAATCTAATTGTAGGTTTTGTAATTTTTATTATTATCACAATTGTTCAGTTCATGGTAATTACTAAAGGTTCTGAACGTATTGCCGAAGTTGCTGCCAGATTCGCCTTAGATGCTATGCCTGGTAAACAGATGCAAATTGACGGTGACTTTAACCAAGGTTTGATATCACCAGAAGAAGCCGCAAAAAGACGTGATGATTTGGCAAGAGAGTCTAACCTATACGGTTCTATGGATGGTGCTATGAAGTTCGTAAAAGGTGATACTATGGCTGGTATCATCATCGTTATCATTAATATTGTTGGTGGTTTATGTATTGGTGTTTTGATGAATGGTATGCAACCTGGTGAAGCTGTTCAAAAATATACAGTATTAACTGTTGGTGACGGTTTGGCATCTCAACTTCCATCATTATTAATGGCGGTTGCAGCAGGTATCGTAATGACTCGTTCAACAGCTGCTGGCGGTTCTTTAGGTGGTGATTTATCTGGTCAAATTTTGAGTAAACCTTCGAGTTTGATTTTTACAGTTGTTTTCTTGGTTTTAATTGCATTAACAAGTGCTATTACTGGTTTACCTTGGTATACATTTACTATCTATGCAATTATTATTGCTGTTGCATTTTTAATTGTTTCTGTAAACAAAGATGTTCAATCTCAATTAGGACAGTTAGATGCAATTAAGAAGAATATGAGCGATTTAACAAACCCAAATAGAATGTATGAAAGACTTGGTGTTGATGTATTAAATTTACAAGTTGGTACTGGTTTGTTAGAAATTGCAGACCCAGATCAAGATGGGTTGTTATTGCCTAAGATTGCTGCTTTAAGGCAACGTGTAACAGATGAACTTGGTTATATTATTCCAAATATTAGAATTATGGACTCATCTGCTATTGGAACGAACGAATATATGATTTCTGTTCGTGGTAATACAGTTGCAATGGGTACTGTTTATCCTAAAAAGAGCATGGTAATTGCTGATCAGTGGGATGCAGCGGGCAAAGAAGTTCCAAAAGATGCAATTATTGGGGTTGACCCAACATATCAAACTCAAGCATATTGGATGGATACTGAATTCTTGAAAAAACAAACAGATGTACTTGCTGTTGACTCCGTTGACGTTATTATTACTCACTTACAAGATTGTGTAAGAAAATATGTAGATGAGATTATGACAAAAACAGACGTTCTTAAACTTATGGAACTTGTTAAGAGCCAAGACCCTACGCTTGTTAATGACTTGGTACCTGCAATTATTTCTACAAGTGACTTAAGAAAGATTTTTGTAAACTTAATCAGAGAAAAAGTTTCAATCAAAGATATTATTTATATATTTGAAAGATTGTGCGATTATGCAAGATTTTCTAAAGAACCAGATATTTTATCTGAGCGTTTAAGAGCTGCTCTTGGTAGACAAATTTGTTTGGCAAATTGTACTCCAGATAAGATATTATATGCTTTGACATTGTCACCAGAATGGGAAAAAACTTTGGATGATAGTTGTCAAAGAACAGAACTTGGTACAATGTTCTTGTTGAATCCGTTGCAAGTTCAAGAATTAATTGAATCAGCTGCTTCAACATTAATTAGAGCACATCAAAGCATAAATGTTCAACCAGTAATTCTATGTTCACCAAGAATTAGATTGCCGTTGTATCAATTATTAGAACGTCATATCCCAACTATTGTTGTAATTTCATATTCTGAATTAATTACAGATATTAGAGTTGAAGCCGTGGATACAATTGGTGAGTCAGTAAGTTATAATTTTGAGTAGGTAGATGTTATATCAAAGCAGAGAAAAATCAATAGAATTTGTTAAAAGACAAGCTTTCGAAATTATTAATTCGACGAAGCTATATTCATACAAGGGTTCAGTTTCTAAACTTTTGGGTTTAACTGTTGAAGTTAAGCTTCCAGGTCTTAAAATCGGTGATTTATGCTTTATAGAAACAGCAGATGGTGAACGAAAACCTGCAGAAGTTGTTGCCTTTAAAGGTGAAAATGCTCAATTATTATTATTATATGATGGTGCAGGCATTGGACAAGGCAGTTTAGTTACAACAACAGGCAAAGCGATTAGTATTCCAATGGGTGATTTTTTGCTTGGCAGATTGATAAGTCCGTTGGGTGAACCTATTGATGGTAAGCCACTTGATACAAGAGGAGCCCCTTGGGTTAATATAGAAGGCCCTCCGCCAGGCCCATTTGATAGACCTATTATTAAAACAATGTTTTCAACTGGTGTACGTGCAATAGACTCTATGCTTACATTGGGTGCTGGTCAGCGTATGGGATTGTTTGCTGGTTCTGGTGTTGGTAAAAGTACCATGCTTGGTATGATTGCAAGAAACTCTGATGCTGACGTTAACGTTGTGGCGTTGATTGGAGAACGTGGTAGAGAAGTTAAAGAATTCGTTGAAAACTCTCTTGGAGAAGAGGGGATGGCAAAATCAGTTCTTGTATGTTCAACTGGTGACCAGCCGCCATTGATTCGTCAAAAATGTTTGATGACAGCTACTGCAGTTTGTGAATACTTTAGAGATCAGGGTAAAAAAGTTTTCTTAATGACAGATACTGTTACTCGTTGTGCAATGGCTGGTAGAGAAGTTGGTCTATCAATTGGTGAACCACCAACGATTAAAGGTTACCCACCTTCAATTTTTTCTTGGTTGCAAAGAATTTTAGAAAGAAGTGGAAATAGTCCAAGAGGTTCTATTACTGCACTTTATACTGTATTGATGGAAGGTGATGATATTAATGACCCTGTTGTAGATACGGTTCGCGGTATTGTTGATGGTCACATTTTCTTGTCAAGAAAAGTTGCTGAAATGAATCATTACCCAGCTATTGATGTTTTAGGTTCAATAAGCCGTTTATTTACCGAAATTGTTTCTGAAGAACACAAACAAGCAGCCTATAAAATGCGTAAATTAATGGCATTATATCGTGAGAATAAAGACTTGATTGATGTTGGTATGTATAATGCAGGTTCTAACCCAAGGTTGGATATTGCAATTGAGTTGATGCCACAAATTAATGCTTTTTTACAGCAAAGAACATCTGATAGTGTAACAATGGAAAACACTATTTCAACATTAATTTCAATGATGAGCGGGGTTGATGTTTAATCGACCATAGCTTCAAGTGCTGCAATTTTCATTTTTAATACGTCAGGTTTTTTACCTGTCCAAATTTCAAATGCTTTTGCACCTTGATATATTAGCATATCAAGTCCTTGGATTGTTTTAATACCGTGTTTCTTTGCGTATTTTATAAGTTCTGTTTTTAATGGATTATATACGATATCATAAACAATAGAATCTTGTTTCATTGTTTTTACTACATCTTCATCTATTGGAGAAAGTCCCATTGCTTTGCTTCTCATTCCGATTGGTGTTGAATTAACAAGCATTTTGTACTGTGATAAGTCTTTTACACTTTCGATTTGTTTGCAATTCATTTGAGTATTTGGGAAGTTCTCTCTTAGTGCAGAAACCATTTCACTAGCATTAATGATATTTCTTGCATAAAAATCTATTTTTTTTGCTTTTAGTATTGCTATACCAACACCAACTGCTCTTGCAGCACCACCACTTCCGAGAATAGCAACTTCGCTGTTTTCAATTTCTTTTCTTATTTCTTCTGGAATTGCTTCAACAAAACCATAAACATCTGTGTTATATCCAAATAACGAAGAATCATCCATTACTTTGATTGTGTTTGCGCTACCAACAACATTTGCAACGTTATCAACGCCAGATAAGAATAATGTGATTGGTACTTTTAATGGAATTGTAACATTAAATCCGTTGAACTTATTTGCTCTAATGTATTTTAGTCTTGAAATTAGGTCTTCTTGTTCAGTTTCCATAATTTCATAACTTCCTTCAGCTCCGATAGATTCAAAAGCTGCTTCTTGGATTACTTTTGACATAGAGTGTGAAAGAGGGTATCCAATAAGTCCAAATTTATACATTTTCTTCTTCCATTTCTTTAGTAAAACCACAAGCTTTGTTAGTACATTCTACTTTTTTTGATGTTTTTGTAACCTTTTTAACCATTAATTCACCGCATTTTGGGCAAGGTTCTTTTACAGGCTCGTACCAAGAAACATAGTCACACGTTGGGTATTTGTTACAGCCAAAGAAGACAGTTCCTCTTTTTGATTTTTTAAATACAATTTCGCCTTCTTTGCATTTTGGACAAGTTACTCCAGTCGATTTATGATATGGCTTTCTGTTATTACAATCTTGGTTTGTGCATTGTAAATATTTGCCATAAGGACCTGTTTTAAATACCATATCTGCGCCACATTTATCACATTTTTCTTCTGCGATTTCTTGTTGCTGAGATTGTGTTTCTTCTTGCGCATCTTGTTCTGTTAAAACATTTAGTGACATAATGCTTTTACATTCTGGATAACCAGAACAACCCAAGAATTGTGAACCATTTCTTCCGCTTTTAACAAGCATTGGTTTTCCACATTTTGGACACATCACTTTTGTTTCAATTTTTACTTTTTGTGCAGTCTTCATTACTGCGTTAACTTCGTCCATAAATGGATCATAGAAGTCTTTTAGAACTTTATTCCAGATTGCTTTTTTTTCTGCAATCATATCTAGCTTTTCTTCCATACCAGCAGTAAATTTGTAGTCCATAATATCTGCAAATTGCTCAACTAGCTGTTTAGATACAGCGCGACCTAATATTGTTGGATGAAGTGCTTTATCTTTTTTCTCAACATAATTTCTTGTTTGAATAACGGTAATAATTGTTGCATAAGTAGAAGGACGACCAATGCCGTGTTCTTCTAATGCCTTAACTAAAGAAGCTTCGTTATATCTTGGTGGTGGTTGTGTAAAGTGTTGTTTTGGTTCTATCTTATCGCAGTTAACCTTGTCACCTTTTTCTAAATCTGGAATTTTTGCTTCTTTTTCTGCTTCAGCAGCTTCATCTTCACTATCGTTATATAGTTTTAAGAAACCATCAAACATTGTTTTGCTTGTTCCAGCTTTAAGTGTGTAATCACCAGCTTCAATTTCAATTGTTTTGTTTGCAATTTCTGCATTTGCCATTTGTGATGACATGAATTTTTCCCAGATAAGTTTATACAAACGATATTGATCATTATCTAAGTATTGTTTGATACTTTCCGGTGTTTTATCTGGATATGATGGTCTAATAGCTTCGTGCGCGTCTTGTACGTTTTGTTTGCCTTTTACGTATGAGTTTGCTTTTTCTGGATAGTAGTTTTCACCATAGTTACTTACTATGAAATCTTTTGCCATTGCCATAGCATCATCAGAAACACGAACACTATCGGTTCTCATATATGTGATTAAACCGACTGCGCCACCATCAATTTCAATACCTTCGTATAATTTTTGTGCAACTTGCATTGTTTTTTGTACGCCAAAACCTAGCTTTGTGCTTGCTGCACGTTGCAGAGTTGAAGTTATGAATGGTGCTGTTGGTTTTCTCTTTGTTGTTTTATTTGTAATTTTTGCAATTTCAAATGCTGAATTTTTTAATTCTTCAACAATTTTATTTGCTTCGTCAGCATTTTTAATATTTTTTTCAACAGATTTACCTTTTATTTTTGATAACTCTGCTTCAAATGTTTTTCCTTCTTTTGATAATATTGTGTGGATAGACCAATATTCTTGAGGTGTGAATGCTTCAATTTCTTCTTCTCTTTCGCATATCATGCGAAGGGCAACAGATTGAACTCTTCCTGCCGATAAATTATAGTTACCCATTTGTTTCCATAAAACAGGACTTAATTTGTAACCTACAAGTTTATCTAATATTTGTCTTGTTTGTTGAGCCTGAACCATATCCATATTGATTGCACGAGGGTGCTCAACAGAATATTTTACAGCCTTAGGTGTAATTTCATTGAATTCAATTCTTTTAATTTTTTCATCTGGCACATTTAAAATCTGACGAACGTGCCATGCAATAGCTTCTCCCTCACGGTCAGGGTCGGATGCAATTAAAATGGTATCAAATCTTTTTGATAAATCGTTTAGTTTTCTTACTACTTCTTTTTTATTTGGTATGATTTCAAATTTTGGTTCAAAATTATTATTTACATCAAAACCTAAGTTATCTGTCTTAGGATCTTTTGTAGGTAAGTTCCTAATATGACCATAACTTGCTTCTATTTGAAAACTGTCACCTAGAATTTTTTTGATAGTTTTAGATTTTGCAGGTGACTCAACTATTACCAACGTTTTTTCTTTTTTACTTGCCATTTTTCTCTCTATAAAAGTGAAATGTATTTATCCCCGTTAGTTTGAGATATACTACCCTCTAACTCTAACTTTGTTAATATTACCATTAAATCAGCAATATTCAAGTT
>JAFQNF010000045.1 GCA_017396025.1 bacterium | reverse complement strand
ACCCGTTCCCATTCCGAACACGGTCGTAAAGACTACTTGCGGTGAAAATACTTGGCGGAGGACCGCCTGGGAAGATAACTAGTTGCCGGATTCAAGTTTAGAGAGAGTTAAATCAGAAATGGTTTAACTCTCTTTTTTTGTCTTTGTATATCTTCTATTTAGCGTTATCTTTTATCAAGATTTTTCAATGCGTATTCGCAACATTGTTGAACTAAATAATTCAGTGATACCTGTTTATTTTGTGCTACAACTTGAAGTTCCTGCACTAATTTTAATGGCAGTCTAAACGTTTTATTTGTCATTTCTGGTTTTTGTATTTTAAACATAATTATCACTTATATAATTTTATGTGTATTTTTATTTAATTTATACACTTTATTTATGCACTTCCTAAAAGCACTCAAATATATAAGTGCATAAATAATATATTGAAATGGGGTATTTCTAATTTTAAAATATTATTTTATTAATATTTAATCATAAAAAATGATATAGGAAAATATGTTAGTAAAAACCTTGGCTATTCGGGTTATTATTAATTTTGATATTGTTTGAATAGAGGACTTTGTAATGGTTGTTAATTTTACATCAGAAAATTTTAGAATTGTTATTGTTGATGATAATGACATTTTAGATGATAATAGTTCTTTTGAATTTGCTGAAAATTGTTGTTTTGAAATTAGAGTTAGGAAATCTTTTTTATATCGAATTTTAGCTGAAGCAAATTCTGAACTTGCAGATTCTATTGTTTCGAATATTGTTATGACAAGTAGGGAAATTCAAGTTCTCAAATATTTAGCCGCAGGTTTAAATAATCATCAAATTTCAAAAAAAATGAATGTAAGTGTTCACACAATTAAAGCTCATATTCATAATATTTTTGATAAGCTTTCTGTTCAAGGGCGTACACAAGCTGTAGTTAAAGCACTTAAGGACAACTTAATAGATTTGTAAACATTTTGTTACATGTGAGAAATTTTCTACTAAAAAAATACTTTATATCTATGTAAGGTTATAATGACTTTGTGTGGGTAGATGGTTAACATGGTAGATTCAATTAAAAAGGTTAGTCCTAAATTATATACTTCAGTTCAAGCAGTTCCTCCTGTTCAAAAAGAAGTTGAAGATAGAGGTATTTTTGCTGAGCAAGGTTTACAACAAGATTTTACATCTTTAGTTAATGCTTCTTTATTAGAAGATCAACTTTCTTTTGTTCAAAAAGAACAAGGTGCATTAATGAGAGGTTGGGATAATTTCAAAGGTGATATTGGAATTGGAACAAGTAGTGAAAAATGTGAAGATGCTATTGAAAAGTATAAAAAAGGTGAAATGACATTTGAAGAAGCTATGTCTGAAATTGAAAAATTTTCTAATAAACAATCAAGCAGCTTAGATTTATTTTCTAATATAGCAACAGCTGCTGCTGCATTGGCAGCTACAGTTGCAACTGGTGGTGTTGCTGGTATTGCTATTGGTGCTGCTGTTGGTGCTGGTACAAAAGCAGGATTTAAAGCAGCTGATAGAGCAACTAATGATATCAAAGGTGATGCTTTAGATGGAAAACAATTAGCTAAAGATGCTCTATCTGGTGCTGTAACTGGAGGTATTGCTGTGGCTACAGCTGGAACTGCTAAAAATCCATTTGATAATGGTGTTACTATAGCTGGAAAACAAATTGCTGCTGGTAGAAAAGCTTGTGTTGCTAAATGTGCAACAACTGGTGTTGTAACTGGTGCTATTTCTGGAGCATCAAATTATACAATTGATTGTGCTTTTGAAGAAAATAAAGATTTCAATGTTAAAGATTTAGCTGTTAATACAGCAACAAGCAGTATAGTTGGTGGTACTGTTGGCGCAGTTATGGGTGGTTTCAATGGTACTTTAAGAGCAAATAATGCTAATCTTTTTGAAAATATTGATACTGATACAACAAAAACTTTAATTGCAAATTCTGTTTGCAGTGCAGAATATAAATTATTAAACAGCGGTATTCGTTCAATCGCAGCTTAATATTTATCATATAATATAATCTACTTAAACAAACTAACCGTCACACATTAAAAAGCAATGTTTCATACATTGCTTTTTATGTTATTTTAATAATATGATTAATTTTGATTCATTAACTTTAAAATTATTTGCGCAAGAAAATTATGATTTTTTTGAGGGCGCAAAAATACAAAAAATTCAGCAACCAAACAGAAGTGAGCTGATTTTTCATATGCGCAATAAAGGTCAATCAAGAAAATTTTATATAAATTTTAATCCAAATTTTTGTCATTTATGTTTTATGAATGATGAAAATGAAAAAAAGAGAAATCTAGTTATTCCTAAATCTGCGCCTATGTTTTGTATGCTATTAAGAAAATATATTCAAAATGCAAAAATAATTAAAATAGAAGTGCCAAAAGGCGAACGCATTTTTGAAATTTACTTTGAATATTTTGATGAATTAAATGAAAAAACGGTTTTATGTTTAGCAATAGAACTTATGGGCAAACATAGCAATGTAATTCTTTATAATTATGATACTAATGTTATTGTTGGTTGTGCGCATAATGTTAGTGCTGAAAAAAGTAGAGAACGTGAACTTGCAGGATTGCTTCCCTATATTTATCCACCCAAACAAAAAAAGAAGGACTTATTGCGTGTAAAGATTGAAAATTTTGAATTTGATTCAGCGTTAGATTTAGCTCAAAAATATAATTATTTAACTGTTCCATTAATCAATCAGATAAGTGATAAATATTCTGTAAAAACAAAAATAGACTTATTTTCGGCATTAAAGAATTTCCTTCAAAAAGAAGTTTATGAACCAAGTATCAATCAAAATTATAAGGAATTTTCTTTAGTTTCTAGTGAAAATTCAATTGTTTGTAATTCAATTAATGAAATGATTGATGATTATTTTTCTTATCATCAAAATATATTTATATTGGAAAATTTAAGAACAAAAATTATAAGAACAGTTTCTTCCCAATTGAAAAAATTGTATACGTTAAAAGAAAAACAATGTGCGCAAGTAGATAGAATTGAAAAAGCCATTGTTTATAAGCAAAAAGCTGATATTTTAATGGCAAATGCATATTATGTGAAAACTGGAGAAAAAGTAGTTACACTATATGATTTTGATGGAAACGAAATAAAGATTGATTTAGATGAAAATCTTTCTGTTATTGATAATGCGAATAGATACTATGGTTTGTATAAAAAAGCAAAATCTGCAAATGAACATGCATCCAGTTTGCTAGAGGAAACAAATTCTCAAATATTATATTATGAGGAGCAAAAGTATTATGCCCAGCAGGCAGATAATATGCTCGATTTACAAGATATTTTTGCTGAAATAAATAATGAAAACATTGTAGAAAAAGAAAAACAACAAAAACTTGATTGTATTGATTTTGAAGGATATAAGATTTTTGTGGGCAAGAATAAAAAACAAAATGATTATATTTTATCTAAATTATCTTCTGCAGAAGATTTATGGTTCCATCCTTTAAATGCTGCAGGTTCTCATGTTCTAGTTAAGAAGAATAATTCTAAGGAAATTATTCCAGATAGCGTTCTTTTAAAAGCAGCACAAATAACAAAAGAATTTTCTTCGCAAAAGGCTAATTCAAAAACCTCTATCATATATACAATGCGTAAGTACGTAAAAAAAGCCAACAATAAGTTAGCTTTTGTTACTTATAAAAATGAAATTGAAATAATTGTTTAATTATTGAAAGTCACTAAATATATTTTGAGTTTTTGTTGATTGAGAGAAAAAGTCAGGATTGATAGCCTTTAAGCTGTCAGATTTTTGCTTTTCTGCAGCTGCTTTTTCTTCGTTAATACGTTTTTTAGTTGCTCTTTCATTGATTGCAGGAAGCATAAATCCTAGGAATGCAGGAACAAGTACTAACACAGAAAGTGCTGTAAATCTTGCGTTTAGTGTTCTTGCTTTTGTTACCCAAGGGTTATCTTTTTTACTAAATAGACTTGTTAATTTTTTAACTTCTGCAGAATCTTTTGCTTTATCAAGAACGCTTGTAATAGCTGCATTGTCTGCATTTGCTATTGTTTTACCCTCTGCTTGAAGTAAACCATTAACAATGTTTTTTGCATCGTCAGAAATACTAAATACTTTTCCTAAGTTTCCACCTTGACCTGAAATGAAGTCGCAGAAACCTTTTATTCCGTCTTTATACTTATCAAGTCCACTATATTTAGAAATGATTTGGTCTGTAGACATTACTTTTACGCCTTTGATTGGACGAATATAGTCAAAGAACTTTTTAAATACATTTTGGTTTTTGAATCCAGCTTTTTTTGATGCTAATACGAAACCTGATTTTGTTTCGTTTGCTTTAGAAAAACCTTTTTGAAGAATTTTTTCGCCAAAACACATAGTTGCACAAGTAACTAAGTCACGTCTTAAAATCTCTTCTCTATCATATTTATCTTTTGCTTGGTTAATTCTTGGAATTATAACACCAATTGCCATTAAACCTAGAAGCATTGGGAATGAAACGTTACATCCTTCGAATTCAAATGCGTTTAATGCTTTAGTACCTAAATTTTTTGCAACGGAACTAGCAGAACCAAATGATGGGTTTGATTTATTTATTTGAGCTTGAAGTACATTGCTATTTTCTTTTTTCTCTGGTGCTGAAGAATTTAGGGTTTCTTCTTTCATTAAACCTTTAAGTCCAGCGTTTCCTTCGCCTTCTGCCTTATTATATAGTTTTGGGATAATTTTTAAGAATGCGATTACAGCTGCGTACATTCCTACGTTTACACCAACTCTTACAAGTGATTTATTATTTGCAACCTTTTTAATTGCTTCTGAAAGTTTACCGGCATCTTGTCCTTTTACTTTTCCAACAACATCATCAGCATATGCCACTATGCTCTTTACTCCATCTTTAAATGGAACAGCTGTTGTTTGTGATAATTTTGCTACTGTAAAATCAGTATGTGCTGCATCTTTTGCGTGTTGTTTTGCAATTCCAACAAAATCATCTGCTAATTCACCAATTGCTTTAGATTTTGATTTTTTATCTTTAGCTAAAGATGTAGCTAATTTTTCTGCAAATTCACCAGCCTTTTTGATTGTTTCTTCTGTTGCTTGTGGCTCTGATTTTGCATTTTTGATAATTTCAGTGAATGCATTTTGGTAAAATTCTTTTTTAGTTAGTGTTTGACCAGCTGCATTTAATGGGTTTGCTGCATGTATATCTCCTAATGCTTTAATTTGGGCTCTAGGAACATCAATTGTTTCGCCAAGTACAGGTTTTCCTAGTTTTAATAATCCCATTGGAATTAAGAACATGCTAGGTCCTGTTAACATCTCTCTTACAAGTTCTTTTGCTGCAAATTTTGTATTTTTTTCGCCATTATTTTCTTTTGAGTTTCTCATTAAGCCCATGATAGGACGTGGTAAGTTTGTACCTAACATGTCTTGAAGTGTGAAAGAAATAAATAAACCACCGTTTTCAATAAGGTTTGCTAATCCTAAACAAAATCCATCCAAACCACCTTTAAAACTTGGGTTTTGTTGTTTTTGATTATTAATATTAACGTTAAAGTTAGTATTTTTATTATTATTAATGTCTCTTTTTAACTGTCTTTGACTATTTACTGTATTTACTTGGCGAACTTGCATATTATCCCTAGTCGTATACTTACCTTTTTTCTCTTTTTTATTAATGTTCCTAAAGCAATAAATTTGCGCTTTTTTTACTATTTTATTAAATTTGTTTACAAAAGTTTAATAAGTGTATTTAGTATACTTAATACATAGTTTACTTTCAAGTCTAAATTCGCATTATCATTACATCTGCGTTACATTAGTAGCTTATTTGTTGGACGAAATAAATTGTATAGAGAATACTGTTGGTGATGTCTCTTTTACTAATTTTTCTTCCTTAATGCAATTAAGGAAGTTTTTTTATACAATATTTTTAGGTAGATAGGAGTTAAATATGATTTTAGATAAAGTGAGCATGCCATGTGATTTGAAAAATTTATCAATAGATGAAATGAAAAAGCTTGCTGCTGAAATGCGTGAGTTAATTATAAAAAAGGTTAATGTAACAGGTGGACATATGGCACCAAATTTGGGTATTGTGGAAGCAACAATTGCAATGCATTATGTGTTTAATTCACCTGTTGATAAGTTTGTTTTTGATGTTTCACACCAATGTTATCCTCATAAAATTTTGACAGGAAGAAAAGATGGTTTTATAAAAGAAGAAAATTACCTAAAATATACAGGTTATACCGCACCACAAGAAAGTGAACATGATTTATTTACCATTGGTCATACTTCAACTTCTGTAAGTTTGGCAACTGGTGTTGCAAAGGCTAGGGATTTAAAAGGCGAGAAAGCCAATGTCATAGCATTAATTGGTGATGGTTCTTTAACTGGCGGTGAAGCACTAGAGGGGTTGAATAATGCGGCTTGTCTTGGCTCAAATATGATTATCGTTGTTAATGATAACGACATGTCTATTGCAGAAAACTATGGTGGTATTTACGATAATTTGAAATTGTTACGTGATACAGATGGAAAAGCAGATTGTAATTTCTTTAAATCAATTGGGTTTGACTATATTTTTGTTAAAGATGGAAATAACGTTGAAAAATTAATTGAAGTTTTTGAAAAAGTTAAAGATATTAATCATCCTGTTGTAGTTCATATCTGTACATTAAAAGGTTGTGGGCTAAAAGTAGCTGAAGAAAATAAAGAAAAATTCCACTGGATACTTCCAGGAACTTTAGATGATGAAAAGATTGAAAGAACCAATGATGAGGGCTATGAAGCTTTAACTTGCAATTATATTTTAGAAAAAGCAAAGCAAGATCCAACAGTAATTGCGGTAAATGCTGCAACCCCTGGGGTATTTGGTTTTTCAAAGGAATTTAGAAATGAATTAGGCAAACAATACACAGATGTTGGTATTGCCGAAGAGCATGCAACAGCGTATGTATCAGCGCTTGCAAAACAAGGTGCAAAACCAATATTTGCAGTTATGAGCTCTTTTGTTCAAAGAACATATGACCAACTATCACAAGATTTATGTTTAAATAATTCTCCTGCAACAATTTTGGTTTATTGGGGAGGAATATCTGGTGCAGACTGTACGCATCTTTGTGTGTTTGATATTCCATTAATCTCTAACATCCCAAATATAGTTTACTTAGCTCCTACTTGTAAAGAAGAATATCTTGCAATGCTAGACTGGTCTGTTAATCAGACAATTTGTCCAGTTGCGATAAGAGTTCCATCAAACGAGCTTGTTTCTACTGGTGTTGAAGATAAAACAGATTATTCAATTTTGAATAAGTATGAGTTAGTTGAAAAAGGTGAAAAAGTCGCAATTTTGGGTCTTGGTACATTCTTTGGACTTGCTAAAAAAGTTAAGGAAGAATTATCTTCTAAATTGGGTATAAAGGCTACTTTAATTAATCCTAAATTTATTACTGGAATTGATAAAGAATTGTTGGATAATTTAAAGAAAGACCATGATGTTGTAATTACACTGGAAGACGGTGTATTAGATGGTGGTTTTGGCGAAAAAATTGCCAGATTTTATGGTCCATCTAGCATGAAAGTTTTAAATTATGGCGCGAAAAAAGAATTTACAGATAGAGTGCCGCTTGAAGAACTATATGAAAGATATCATTTAACCAAAGAATTAATTACGGCTGATATTAGTAAACTGATATAAAAAGCTGGCTAATACAAAATATTGAAAACTTTGTTTACTCTGTTAAAACACTAAAAAATAGAGTGAAAGTTTTTAATATGAAAGTACAAAAAATATCCACATATTTATATAATGCGCCTAAATTTAAAGCCAATGATGATAGCTATAATTATGATTTTGGAACAGAGTATAATAATCCATCTATAAAAGATGCCATTGTTTATTCGGCTTTTGTTTCAGGGTTTTTACTTCTTGGTGGGTTTTTACTCGGGCATGAAGATAAAATTACTAAATTATTGGGCAAGTGCAAAAACAAATTAAATAAGGTAGTCTAATTGACTACCTTATAAAGTTTGTCCAAATAACATCTTCTTGTTTTGGTGGTTCAATACCTGCTTTTAAACCAGCTTCTTTACATTTTAAAAGCCAAGCCATATTGCGTGCTAAAAATCTCATATTTTGCATGCCCTCTATGTCTTGTTTGACTTCTTCAGCGTTTGAACCGTGCACCATATTCCAATATCTGCCTGATACTATTGGCATTTGAGAAATTGTAAAATATTTATTTAATTGGTCAACTGTTGCTGTTGTTCCTGCTCTTCTAGCACTTGCGATTGCACAGCCGAATTTATGTTTGAAAATATGTCCTCTACCTGATACTGAGGCAGAAAAGAACGCTCTATCTAAAAATGCAGTTGTAGCACCAGAAGCTGATGCATAATGAACTGGCGAGCCAAATACAAATCCGTCGCATTTCTCTGCTAAATCAACAAATTCATTTACTTTGTCGTTAATTACGCACTTGCCTAGTTTTGCGCATGCTCTGCAAGCTTTGCAAGATGCTATTGCATCATCACCTACATGAAAAATTTCAGAATCTATTCCCTCTTCTTTCAAAGTATTTGCTATTTCTTTTAATGCTGTATATGTGCAACCATCTTTATGTGGTGAGCCATTAAATAATAAAACTTTCATTTCTTACCTTTGCTTTCTAATAACCGTATATTTGAGTATATTTAATAAATTCTTCATAAGAATATTTAGAAAATCTTGGGTGATTTTTACTAAATTTTTCAAATAATTCTTTTGATAAGTTAGTATTTCCTTTTTTATAGTTTAAATATATTTTTGTCTGTGAGGCCCAAGTTTTGTAATTTTTTTCATTTTGGTTTTTATTTATTATTTCTTCTGCTTTGTTGAATTCACAAAGACCGATATATATTGCTGTAAGTTTCTTTTTTGTAGAAAAGGCATTACTATTTTTATCTGTATATTCAAGCGCTTTTTTATAATCGTTCATTGCTATATATATAGAAGAAATGAATTCATTAGCATTCATCCCGTAACTTTGGGCTAGTAGAGCATATTTTAAAGCATCATCTATGCGTCTTGTTTGATAACAGAATAGTGCAAGTCTTAAGTATTCACTATAGTCTCTTAAGTTTGCTGATTGTTCATAATATTCAATACATTCATCAATTAATTCTTGAGC
The DNA here is from genome assembly GCA_017396025.1 of bacterium. GTDB lineage: Bacteria > Cyanobacteriota > Vampirovibrionia > Gastranaerophilales > Gastranaerophilaceae > Avigastranaerophilus. The sequence continues at coordinate 129,229 of JAFQNF010000045.1, read as the reverse complement.
TTCTTTGGATGAATAGTCTGGGATTTTTGCATCTTTTGCATATTGATTAAATATGTATAGTGATAAATTTAATGTGGTAATTTCACTATAGTACCCTTTCATTGCCGGAAGAATAGAAATTTTTGTTGCTAATTTTGCTTTATTTATTTCTGCAGTTGTTACAGCTTGAGTTATTTTATTTTCATAACTATCTACTTTGTAAATTGGATAAACTATTGTTGGGATTGAAAAAATCATTAAAATCCCAACAAATAATGAAGTTGTTCCAAATCTTTTTAATAAACTAAAATCTTTTGTTTGAATGTATTTTATAATGCAATAGATAAAAAGTATTCCATAAAAAATTAATAGAATTTTATTTAATAAGGTGAAGTATATTGTTGAAACAGTTCCTAGTGGGTAGTTTATTTTATGCATAAGTGGAGTGTACACATCGCCACTAAAGAAACTTTGTCCCATATAAAAAGTTATAGTTACTGTAATAAGTGATAAGCAAATAAGGGAAATGAGTATTGCCGAAAAAATAGTATTATTAAAATTTTTACTCATTATTATTTTGAAAATAATTACAAATGGAATTAAAACCATTGGTGAGAATGCAATTAATGTCGCTAAGTCTGGCATAATTAACTCCTAGTTTTGTGTTTATCTTATTTTATTATTTTTTGCCAGTTGGGTAAAGAAAAACTTTCGTTTTAATGCTTCTCGTCCGCCCATTAAAAAAGACACCTGTTGGTGTCTCTTTTAAATTTGCCGAAGGCCGAATTATCTTGCTCGTTCGCGATAAGCTAACGCAGACAGGGTCACACAACTCACAAGTTCGTTGGTTCCCTTTGTCAACGGCATTGCGCGTCGAAACTTCATCAGTTCCGACACTTCAGTTTCTGCCACTCGTGTTCAAACCTAAAGTAAATATACATTACTATTTGGTGTGAGATATTTTACAGTGTGTTTGATCGTTATCAGAACCTAGAAACGAAACAATATTTTGATCTTTTACTCAAAATTAAATGTCAATAAGTATTTTTATATCCAATAGTTAATTAAAAATAACTTATCTATGTCATTATTCATTGAATTGTACAAATCCAATAATCTTAAGAATTTGAAACCGAACAATTTCCCAAATTGCATATAATACAATTGTTATAATGAAAATAAAATATTTTACAAACTGCTTAAACTCAATGTTTTCGGTTGAAAAGTTTACTAAATAATAAAAATTTTATGGTATGATATAGAAAATTTGAGGTAATTAATGGCAAGGCGAAGAAAAGCTGAAGACGCATTACTAGAATTTGTTTTAACTGCTCCTTTTGCTATAGCAGGAAGCATAATTGCAGAAGGACAAAGACAAATAGATGAAGAGAATAGAAAAAAGGCAATATTAGAACAAGAACAAAGACGTCAAGAAGCACACGATAATAAAATAAAAATTATAAATGATTATCTTGATAACTTACAAAATTACTATAATAGTCAAAACAAATGTTTAGAATTTGTATCATTAAAGAATAATCTTTCCAAATATAATAAAGATGTTTCCAAAATAGTTAAACAAAACACCTTATTTGAAGTGTTAAATGCTCTTAAGTTTGGATTAAGAACAAAGGCAATAAAAATTTTATTGTTAGAAGAGTATACATATAACGATACAATTAAAATAATATCAACATTAGAAAACTCATTATCCGAATATATATCAAGAGAAAAAGTTACTCACTTTGTAGATACTATCGGACAATATGAATTCGAGCCAATTGAGAAAATCATACATTTCAGAGACTGTATCGAAAATAATAAATTAAAACAAGATTTTATAATTTCATGTGGACCAATTAACCCGACAGAATATGTATCAGCAAAATCTTCTAGTACATTTATAGAAAAGATATCAAAAGCACTGGGTCGATTATTTAAAATATGGCGTAAAGTTTATCTTGAATACCATTTATCAAGAGAAAATACTATCATTGAAAATATAACGAAAGATATCAATGAAATATTATTATATCGTTTGAATAACGATATCAGACCCGTTTTATTTCAAGAACTTTTTGACAACAGTAAGTTTATTTCAAAATTACCTGTTATTGAAAAACCAAATTTTGATAAATTTGACATAAAAATTATTGAAAATAAATTAAATGAATTCGAATCAACGAAACCAAAAGAAGAAGATATTCAAGTTCCCAATATTTACACTTGGCTATCTAAAATCAACAATGATTTCATTAAAAATAAAATTCATAAACAATATACCAAAGAATTATCTCTTTGGAATAAAAAGAAGGAAAATATTGAGACAGAATTAAATACTATTCGCAAGAAAAACGAAGAATATGACAAATATCAAGAATATTTGGTAGCATTAGAAAATGAAAGAAATTTATTTTATAAGAATCAAGAAGAATATAATAAGTTAATTGAAGATAAAATCAAAAATTTTGAGAACGGGAATAAATTTGAAATACAAGAATTTTTTGTCAATTCTCTTGAATTGTCCGAATATCCTATATTAAAAGACAAAACCATTGAAATATCTTATAATAAAGAAACCAAAATAATGGTTGCAAATTATGACTTACCATTATTAGAAGACATCTATAATATTGAAAAGATTAGTTATATATCGACAAGAGAAGAATTTAAAACCGAAACATTAAAGCCCAAAATAGCAACAAACTATTACAACAATATAATTTATCAAATATGTTTAAGAACATTGTATGAGATATTTGAATTAGATAAAACTTACAATTTTGTAGATGCAATAATATTTAATGGTTTGGTGTCATACAATGAAAAATCATCTGGGAAACACAGAACAGATTGCATTTGTTCAATTCAAACTACAAAAAAAGAATTTAGAACATTAGATTTAAGAAATATAGATCCAAAATCTTGTTTTAAATTATTAAAAGGTATTGGTGCTGCTGAATTGAATTCTATTACTCCAATTAATCCAATAAGGAGTATTGACAAAAATGATAGCAGATTTATCGATGCATATTCTGTCCTCGATACAATTAATTCAGGCACAAACTTGGCAGCAATACATTGGAAAGATTTTGAAAACTTAATTCGTGAAGTATTTGAGAAAGAATTTTCTCGATATGGTGGCGATGTAAAAATCACTCAATCAAGCAGAGATGGTGGTGTTGATGCTGTTGCATTTGATCCTGATCCTATTAGGGGTGGAAAAATAGTTATACAAGCCAAAAGATATACCAATGTTGTCGGAGTTTCTTCTGTTAGAGATTTATATGGAACATTAATGAATGAAGGTGCAAATAGTGGCATACTTGTTACAACTTCTGATTATGGTTCTGATGCTTATGAATTTGCGAAGGGAAAACCAATTAATTTATTAAACGGTGCTCAATTATTAGGTTTAATGAAAAAACATGGCTATGATTGTTATATAAATTTGCAAGAAGCAAAGAAAATATTACAAGAAGAGAAGTAAAACTATACATAGCCACATAAATCATTCTTTGTAATAGAATTTATTATTTTTCTTTGTTTCTTAATTTTATTTTTAAATTCAAGATCAGTAAAATAAGAATATGGAATTCTTATTTCAGATATATTTAAATCAAAATCATGCATATTTATCAGAGACATGAGGACTTCTTTGGGCAAAGGGTTAATAGCATTGTGGTTTTCATATAATACAACTTTGTATGGCAAAATAATTAATGCTGCAGAAATGTTATTTTTATCATTTCTTTCGAACATACCTGAAAATTTCATAGTAGGAATGTTTCCATTGCCAATATATCCCTCAAGAACTTTGTCATTTTCTTTACCATAAAATGCTTGCCAAATTGAACCTGTACTGAGTGATCCCCAAGGTCCGTTATGGATATAACATAGTTGTTCTGTTGGAAATAAGCAAAAATCATCGTCAATTAATGATACAACCAATACATTGTAATCACCAGCTTTTAATTGTTTTTTAAATGCTTTTATATTTGAAAATTTATTTATACAATTTTCTGCATATGTGCTAAATTTAGGATTATTACCTGCAGCCGAAATCTCAATTAAACAAGACATTACTGGTTCTGGTTTAGTTCTTACTTTTTCTTCAAAAACTTGTTCGATTTTTTTTATGCGTTCTTTTTCATCGGTATTAATTGTTGGGGTATTTACTTCAAAAAATACTGTATTATTTTTTATAAAATTAAATTTAAAGTCTGGGGTTTGTATATTTTCTTTTCCTTTACCTCTTTGTTCGGGTATAGGTTCTCCTTTATGGGTTGCAGAATATATAATAGATGCAGAATATATTTCCCCTACAATTGCAGATTTTTGATAAATTTGGGCATTTGTATCAAAGTATTTGTTTAGACTATGTTCTATCCAATTTATCCATTTTTTATCTTTCTTATTTATTATTTCTTGAAAAAATGTATTTATTTGTTGTAATTTATGATGTTCTATATTTGAACTATTTGTATGAGTTTTGTATTCTACAGCACCATCTTTTATTAATTTATAAAGAGGACCTTTGTTGTCAACTATAATTTTATTTAGTATATTTTCATTGAATAATTCATTAATCCCGCATAACAGTTGTTCTTCAAAAGCTTTTCTTATTTCAAGTATATCCATACACAAATCCTAAGGTTAAGTTAAATGCTAATACATTAACAAATTTTACAAGAAAAATACCAAATTGTTTGTGAAAATTTAAAAATTCTATAAAAAGCATCAATAAAATGTTAATTGTTTGCCAAGAATATTATTGACACTGAGTTATGGCGATTTATACTAAAATGTCTGCGACTTTTAAACTATTTATTAAAATATAACAAAACTTTCGTTTTGTGGTTCTCGTCCGCCCATTAAAAAAGACACCTATTGGTGTCTTTTTTAATTTGCCGAAGGCCGGACTCGAACCGGCACGCAGGGTGAGCTGCGTCAGATTTTGAGTCTGATGCGTCTACCAATTTCGCCACTCCGGCGTGTGCATCAACTGCTCAAGTTTTATATTAGCTTAAATATATTTTTTTTTCAATTATTTCTATGATTTCTTTTGGTTCTGTGGCAAAAACTTTTGCTCCTCGTTCTTCTAAAAAGTTTTTGTCTCTAAAACCCCATAAAACACTAATGCACGGAATATTTGCATTTTTTGCTGTCATTATATCAACATCAGAATCACCAATAAAAATAGATTTTTCCATCGAGCTATTAAGCTCTTTAATAGCTTTCAAAACCCCATCAATTTCTGGTTTTTTTCTAACATCAAAACCCTCACCAATTGCTACTTTGATATAGTTTCCAAAAAAGTATTCGCATAATTCTTTTACTGAATCATCATACTTATTAGAAACAACAGCAAGTTTATAGCCTTTGTCTTTTAATTCTTTAAGTAAGCTTATTATGCCGTCATAAGGCTCTGTGTATTGATGCATATGTTCTTCATAATAAACTCTAAAATAATCTACGATTTTATTTAGCATTTCCTCTTCAACATCGTTTGGAAGAGCTCTTGCAATTGCTTTTTTAATCCCATTGCCTACAAAGCTTTTTATTTCTAATAATGTTCTTTCAGGATATCCAAAGCTTTTTATTGCGTGATTAAAACAGGCATGTAAATCTGCCAATGTGTTTAAAAGTGTGCCATCTAAATCAAAAATTATAGTATCTTTTTCCATATATCTACTTTAATTAAAACGCTCTTGTTTCGCAAGTAAAACATCTGTTATAATTCCCTTGAGGTTTTATGAAAAAGATAGTTATAAAAAGTTTTTTATTAATAGGTGCTTTTGCTATTTCTCTTGGTATTTGTTATCTTGTGACAAATTTCCTAATAGATAGGATGAAAGTGGAAAAAACTAAGGCAGAAAATAATACAAAAACAGTTGTTAAAGAAATATCAACGAAGCAAAAGTCTGTTCAGCAAGTAGCTGATATTCCTTTTAATAGTTATAACTTTGAATATACATATACAATTAAAGTTGATGGAAATATTTCTAGTCTTAATTTTAAAATGTATGTGCCAAGAAATCAGATAGGGAAACAAGATGTAAAAGTATCTTCTCTTTCTTTGAAACCAAATAAATTTTATACAACAGATAATGGCGCAATAGCAGAATATAATTTTCTAGATGTTGAAAATGAAATTATTGAAGTTTCTTATGGTGGAACGGTTAAAACAAAAACTTATGACCTAAAAACAGCGAAAGCTTATAACAAAAATTTTGCTCCAGAGAAAGATTTAAAACGATATTTAATGGCAGAAAAATATATAGAAGTTAATGACCCTTATATTGTTAATTTGGCAAAGAAAATTGTAGGAAAAACAAGAGAAGAAGTTGTCGCAAACATATATAACTATGTTCAAAAAAACATGCATTATTCTCCAATTCAAAATATTGGTGCTAAAAAAGCTTTAGAACTCAGAAAAGGTAAATGTGTTGAATTTGCAGCATCAATGGTTGCGTTGTGTCGTGCAAAAGGAATACCTGCGAGGGTTGTGGCTGGTGATATTTTAAGAGAAGCAAATACAGATCATGCTTGGGTTGAGGTCTATTATGATGAATATGGTTGGGTTACATATGATCCAACTGCATTTGGTACTGACGTATTTCAAAAAAATCCAGATGGTTCCTTAGAGTATGTTGAAAAGAAAGTATATCCAGATATTGCACAAGCTGACTATATTCAACTTAGCAAGAATGAACTTGAATATATTCCAATAAGTTATAATATGCTACCAAATTCTAATAGCAGTGCTACAATTTCTGTGCGTTTCGCTGTTAAATAAAATTTGTAAATATTCTTCTAAGTGTTTGTGCATGCCTGTTTTTAATGTATTACAATACTCGTATGGGAAGAATTAAACAATTATCGGTTAATTTAATAAACCAAATTGCAGCGGGAGAAGTTATAGAAAGGCCAGCTAGTGTTGTAAAAGAACTAGTTGAAAATTCTATTGATGCTGGTGCAACACGTGTTGAAATAAGTATTTCAAATGAGTGCAGAGATATCCGTATTGCAGATAATGGCTGTGGTATTCATCCTGATGATATTGAGCTTGCTTTTACAAAGCATGCAACAAGTAAATTAACTGATGAAGAAAGCTTATTTAACATTGATACACTTGGCTTTAGAGGGGAAGCATTAGCTAGTATTATCTCTATTGCTAGGGTATCTTGTACAACCCGAACAAAAGATTTTGACTATGGAACTAAAGTGGAATCTGAAAATTCTGTTGTTAAATCTTCTAAAATTGGTTGTGCACAAGGTACAATTATGGAGGTTAAAGATTTATTCTTTAATCAACCAGCTAGATTGAAATTTTTGAAAAATCAGAAAACAGAGTTTTCTTATATTCAAGAACTTGTTCAATCTTTAGCTATATCGCATCCTCAAATTGCATTTATATTGAAAAATAATGGTTCGGATGTAATTGTTACAACTCAAAATGCAGATTTATTGACTCGTATAACACAAATTTATCCTGCAAATATAATAAGTGAATTAAAAGAAGTTAGAAAAACAGATGTTTTAACTGGTATTTCAATAACTGGTTATGTTTCAGTTCCTTCTTATACTCGTTCTAGTAAAAAATCAATATACACATTTGTAAATTCTAGAACAGTTAAGTGCCCGATTTTATTGAAAGCCATTGATATAGCGTACAAAAATATGCTTCCGAATGGTAGATATCCATTTGTTGTGATTAACATTGATATCAACCCAAATGAAATTGATGTTAATGCACATCCAACCAAAAGAGAGATAAGATATAAAACACCAAATCAAATTTTTAACTTTGTTCAAAGTGCTGTAAGTTACGCGCTTTCAAATGTTAAAGTAGATTTTGAACCTCACGTTGAAAACGAATCAAAAGTTATTCCTTTTGTAAAACAAACACCTGATTTTGGCTCTTATAAAGAAGAAGAAAATACTCCAGAACCTGTTTTCCCTATTCGTGTTGAGCGAAAAATAGAAGATAAGCCAATTGTTGAAGAAATTGTTCAACAAAAGAAAATGGAAATTAAATTTGATACTCCATCAAAATTAAAACAAGTAAATATTATTGGTCAGTTTAAAAATACATATATTTTAGTTGAGAATGAAGATAACCTTGAACTTATTGATCAGCATATAGCCCAAGAACGCTATATCTACGAAAAGTTGAAAAATCAGAAAGAAGTTGCATCTCAATTGCTTATTATTTCAGATGTTTTAGATATTGAACCAAATGATATTGATATTTTAGAAGAAGCAAAAGAACAACTTGCTAAATTTGGCTATCAAATAGAAAAAGTATCTGAAAACCAAATTATTTTCAAAAAAATTCCACAAGTTTTATCTCAAGTCAAACCTAAAGATATTTTAGCGGAATTATTAGAAAATTTAAAACATTCGCAGGAAAATGATTTAGATACAACGGAAGAAAGAATTTTAATAACTACATCTTGCAAGGCATCTGTTAAAGCAGGTGAAAGATTGACATTGTGGCAAATGGAAGAAATTGTTAAAAATTTAAGGTCAACAAAAAATCCATATACCTGCCCGCACGGCAGACCTATTTCTCATTTTATTTCACATAAAGAAGTTGCGTCTTTCTTTGATAGAAGTGTGTAGTTCGTGATAAAATGAATTTGTAAACAAAGGATTTTTGATATTAATGATTAGTTTTTTAGGGCTTTGCGTACAAAATTTAATAAAGGTTTTAAAGTATATCTTTGGTGGAAATGTCAAATTTTCTTCTGTTATTTCTCGTGCTGCAATGATAAGTTATGATTCTCTTCCAATTGCGTTGAGTATCGTTTTTATTGCTGCAGTTGTTATTGCACTTCAAGTTTCAAAACAATTTTTGATGACTGGTGCAGAAAGTTATGTTGGTGGTTTCTTAGCAGTTGCTTTAATTAGAGAATTGGCACCAGGTTTTGCGGCTTTAGCTATAAGCGCTAGAGCTGGTACTGCCATTAGTGCTGAAATTGCAAATATGAAAGTAACATCTCAGGTTGATGCATTAAAAACATTAAAGGTTGATCCTGTTGGATATTATTTTGCACCAAGAATTTTAGCTGGTGCTATAACTGTTCCAATGGTTGTTATTCTTGCAGAATTATTTGGTGTTTTAGGTGGAATGATAATTTCATATTTTACTATTGGATTGCATCCAAATCGTTATATGTCTTCTGTTTGGATATGGTTAAATACAAGAGATATTTATATCAGTATATTTAAAGGTTTTATTTTTGGTATTTTAATTCCACTTGTTTGTGCAACACAAGGATATAAAACTGAAGGCGGGGCAAAAGGTGTTGGTATTTCCACAACAAAAGCCGCCATTTTATCAACAGTGTTTCTTTTAATGGCGGATTTGCTTATTACTTTTCTATTTTATGTCGCTTAGTCGTTAATTCCTGCAAGTCTCTTTAATTCATCTGGTCTTTGAGATTTCATTAATGCGTCTTCAGCAGTAACTAATCCTTGTTTGTATAAATTAGCGAGAGCTGCCTCTAATGTTTGCATACCTTGTCCTGCACCTGTTTGGATTGCAGAATATATTTGTGCTGATTTACCTTCACGAATCATGTTCGAAATAGCATTGTTTCTAATTAGAATTTCTTGTGCCATTACACGACCCTTTTTGGTTCCATCAGGTTGAACTTTTTGAAGAAGAGTTTGTGCAAATACAGCTTCTAAACATCCGCCTAATTGAACACGAATTTGTTGGTGTTGTCCTTCTGGGAATACGTCAATGATACGGTCAATTGTTTGGCTGGCAGAAGATGTGTGAAGTGTTCCAAACACTAAGTGACCTGTTTCTGCGGCTGTTAGTGCTAAACCAATTGTTTCAATGTCACGCATCTCACCTACTAGAATAATATCAGGGTCTTCACGTAAAGATGATTTTAATGCATTTGCAAATGAACGTGTATCTTGTCCTAATTCTCTTTGGTGAATTACACTTTTCTTTGATTTGTGAACGAACTCGATAGGGTCTTCGATTGTAAGAATATGTTCACTTCTTGTTTCATTGATATAGTCAATCATTGAAGCAAGAGTTGTTGATTTACCAGAACCAGTTGGTCCAGTTACCAGAATTAGACCTCTTGGACGTTCTGTAACTTTACGTACTACTTCAGGCAATCCTAAAGTTTCAAAGTTAGGAACAGTTGTATTAATTGTTCTGAATGCTGCTGCATATGTGCCTTTGTTTTTGTATATATTTACCCTGAAACGTCCAACGCCTTCAATACCGTATGACATATCAAGTTCCCAAGTTTGTTCAAGAGTTCTTCTTTGTTCATTATTTAGCATTGGAAATAACAAATCTTCAACGCCTTCTGGTGTGAATGGTTGATATTTAGTTCTCAACAAATTACCATCAACTCTTATAACTGGTGGTAAACCAACAGAAATATGTAAGTCGCTGGCTCTATAATTCAGTACTTCCTTTAACAAGTCATCAATTATCATTACTAACCTCTATTCTTTCGTAATGATACTATGATACAGTTTTATTGCTTTTTACACAAGTTTTTTTGTATTCTGAATTTTTGCCAAGCATAGTATATAGGAATGCCGGTTGCTATTATAAGCAAGGTTTTCATTGAGTTTGCAAATTTATGAATGGTTAAAGAATAGATAATAAAGCTACCTACGGCAATAAAAAATATTCCATATAAGCTATTTACTTTGTTTTGGATTGTATCTTTGTATTTGTGTCTATAAACAAATATACCAATTACAGTTAAAACATAAAAAATTAATGCTGCATAAATAACGTAATCTAATAATTCACTATAATTTCCGCAGAATAAAATAAATACACTAGACCAGAAACATTGTAATAATAGTGAATTTACAGGTACATTTGTTTTATTGTTTATTTGTGCAAGACTTCTAAATAGTAAATTATCTTTTGCCATTTGATAATAAACTCTTGCACCTGTCATAATAAGCCCATTTGCACTTCCACAAGCTGAAATCATAATTATTAAAGCAATGATAAATTCACCGATTGGACCTGTTATATTTTGCATCAATACAACTGCAACAATATCCTCCGGTGCTGTTTTAATTTGTTCTATTGGTATTGAAAATACATATAAAATATTAATTAGAACATATAAGACCATTACTATAACAACACCCCAAAGCAAAGCCAGTGGAATGTTTTTTTCTGGTTCTTTTACTTCACCAGAAATAAATGTGATGTTGTTCCAAGTAACCATAGCAAAAATTGCGCCAACAGTAGCAGCTGCTATAATCTCAATATTTGCAAATGAAAAGTCGGCACTACTTACCGTGTTTACAAAATTTGCACTAATAGTTTCAAAATTACATCCAAAGAAAATTCCAAAAACAATAATACCAACGATAGAAAGAACTTTTGTTACGGTGAATATATTTTGAGTAATAACTCCGTATTTTACACCTTTAGAGTTGATGTATGTTAGCAGACAACAAATAATAAGAGCACAAATTTGTTGCGTTGAAATTTTCAGATGTGCAAAATCTATTAAATATATGTTTGAACTAATTTGCGGAAATAAAATTCCTAAGAACTTACCAACAGCTATGCAAACTGCAGCGATTGTTGCTGTTTGTATAACTAAAAGCAAAGACCACCCATAAAGAAAAGCAACAACATCATTGAACATTTTCTTTAAGAACATATATTGACCGCCATCTTCTTTAATGTTTAGAACAGGCTCTGCATAAGCTATTGCTCCTGATAAGGAAAATAGACCTGCGATAATCCAAACTAAAAGTAAGAACCACGCATTACCAACCATTCTTGATATATCAGCAGATACAATGAAAATTCCGCAGCCAACCATTGAACCTACTACTACGGAAATTGAATCCTTTAAATTTAATGTTCTTTTTAAATCGTTACTCATTTTGTGCTTTTTCTTCAAACCATACTTTGTTCATTGGGTTGATTAAATTGTGTTTTTTGCAATATTTAACTAGTTCTGCTTTGATTTCTTTTAATAATATGAAAATAGCAATCATATTTGGTAGTGCCATCAATAAATATGTTGCGTCAGTAAAGTCAATAACGCTTTTAATGTTCATAGATGAACCAATTACGATAAATAAACAGAAAATTAATTGATATGTTATAACACGTTTTTTACCTTCACCAACTAAGAATGTCCAAGCTTTTTGACCATAATATGCCCAAGATATGCTTGTTGATATTGCAAATAAAATAATAATGCAAGCTAATACATAAGGGAAGAATGATACAACACTTGCGAAAGCTGAAGATGTTAGTTGCACACCAGTCATCCCTTCTGTAAAGTTCATATATTCGCCTGTTAAAATAATAACAAATGCAGTCATTGAACAAACAATGATTGTATCAAAGAATGGTTCTAGCATAGAAACAAAACCTTGAGAAGCTGGTTCGTTTGTTTTTACAGCGGCATAAGCGATAGGTGATGAACCAACGCCTGCTTCATTTGATTGGATTGAACGACGTAAGCCCATAACGATACATCCGATAAAACCACCAGCAACTGCTTTAGGGAAGAAAGCTTCTCTAAATATAGTACAAATAGCTTCTGGAATATGAGTAAAGTGAACAGCAACAATAACTATGCAAGATATCATATAAAGCATACACATAAATGGAACAATTGCTGATGTTACTTTAGCTATGCTTTTTATTCCTCCAACAACAACCAAACCAATTAAAATAGCTATTGCCAAACCAAAAACCCAACTATGGATTGCGAAAAAACTATTTTCTCCACCTGTAATAACAGCAAATTGTTGAGTTGCTTGGTTCGCTTGTAACATACAACCGCCACCAACCGTACCTGGAAGGCAAGCCAAAGCAAAAACATAAGCTAGAGTTTTACCTAGTTTTTTCCACCCCTTTTTTGCTAAACCTTTGTCAATGTAATACATTGGACCGCCAGAAACGCTCCCGTCATCGTGAAAAATCCTATATTTTAGTGATAGTGTAACTTCACAGAATTTCAGAGCCATACCAAAAAGTGCTCCAAAACACATCCAAAACATAGCGCCAGGTCCACCAACAGAAATTGCAACAGCTACACCTGCAATATTGCCAAGACCAACTGTTCCTGAAAGTGCTGTTGCCAATGCACCGAAAGAGGAAACTTCTCCTTTGTGTCCTTCGTTAGCCTTTTTCTTAAATATTTGCTCTAGTCCGTGCTTGAATGCCCAAATATTTACACCTCTAAAATAGAAGGTTAAAAAGAAGCTTGATATCAACATAAATAAAATTAGAATTGGTAATTTTGCTCCGTTAAGAGAAATTGAAGTAAAAATAATTGATGAAAGTGCATCAGAAAATGGTGCAAAATATCTTTCAATTGTTTCATCAATGCCAGCAGCACTCGCTTGCTGAAAGCTAAAAACTAAACTTAGTAAACTTAAAATAAAAATACGCATATTTACTCAATCTCTCTCTTGACTCGTTTTTCGGCAGTCACTCTTTCAAGCTTATTAAAAATATGGTGCGTGTTCAAGCATGCGCTTACAAAGTGTTACAAAAGACCTTGATGGAAACTTTTAATGTATGATTTCTATATGAAAAACAAAACTAACATTTTTATATTTATTGTATGGTTTGCAATTTCGTTGTTTGCTATATTTCACCATGAAATGTGGCGTGACGAAACACAAGTTTGGTGCATTGTTCGTGATTTAAATTTGCCAGAGATTTTTCAAGCAACAAGGGTAGAAGGTCATCCAATGCTATGGTATTTATTGGTTTTGCCATTTGCAAAATTGGGTTTGGCTGTTGAGTCAATACAAATTATAAGTTTTATTTTTGTCGCGGCATCTGTTTTATTTATGTTGTTTAAGTCTCCATTTAATCTTGTACAAAAAGTATTAATTTCTTTTTCGGCGGGTATGGTCTATTTTTTGCCAGTCATTGCGAGAAATTATGCATTAATTCCTATATTAATATTCTTGCTTGCAGAAATATATCCAAAGAGAGGAGAGAATCCTTGGAAATATTCTCTTTTGTTGATTTTGCTTTCGCAGACACACGTAATGATGTTGGCATTTTGTGGCGTACTTTTCTTATTTTTCTTAATTGAAAAAATAAAAGAAAAAAAAGATTATTTTCCCTTTTTTGTGTTGCTTTTAAATTTTGCTTTTTTAGCGTTTTCCTTCTCTAAATCATTAAACGAAAATATTGCTTTAATTGGATACAGGGAACAAGAACGGACATTTTTTGAGTTGGTTTATGATTTTTCTTATAATTTCTTTGCACCTTATTTTGTCTCATCTATGCCAATAAATTGCATAATTTTTTATGTGCTTTTTGCTGTAGTATTGATTCTTCTTTTTAAAGAAAGTAAAAAGATATTTTTATTATTTCTTTCCAGTTTTATTTATATTTTCTATATATTTGCAAAAGTTTGGTTTTCTGGAATTGCATATCAAAAATTATTTGTTTTGATGCTAGTTCTTATTTTTTGTGTTTGGAATCTTTCTCGACAATCTGAATATTTGAGAAAGGCTTTTAATATTCTTTTAGTTATCAGCATTTTAGTTGCGATTCCTACTGTAATTGATGAATATAAATATGAGTTTTCTGGTTCAAAACAAATTGCGACATATATCAAAGAAAATATAAAAGATAAAGAATTTGTTGTAATTGGATATTCTCATGTAATTTCCCCATTATCTGCGATGCTTCCTGATAGAAAATTTTATAGTGAAGAAGAAAATCGTTATGTTACTTATTTTGAATTTGACATTGATAATGAGAAAATAACAGTAAAACCTGATGAAATTAAGTACTATATTGTTCAAGAAGATAGTTTTTTGTTCGAAGAGTTAGGATATAAATTACTATTCAAATCAGATGATTATATTTTGGGCCCAAAACGTCAAGCAGAGGTTTATAAAATATATGAAAAAATATAATATCTTCTTAATCTTATTGTGGTTGTTTATTGTTTGTTTTACTGCATTTAATCATGAAATATGGAGAGATGAAGCACAGGTTTGGTGTATTGTTCGCGATTTGAATGTTTTCGATGCTTTTAGTGCTGCAAGAACAGAAGGACATCCTTTCTTGTGGTATTTGATGAATTTATCATTTGCTAAGTTGGGTTTACCTGTTGAGAGTATGCAAATCATTGGAGCTTTGTTCGTTTTTGTGTCTGTTGTGTTTTTTGTGAATAAAGCACCATTTACAGCATTTCAAAAAACAATAGTTATCTTAAGTGCTGGATTTGTTTACTATTTACCAGTTATTGTTAGAAACTATTCCTTAATACCTTTACTCATCTTTTTATTGGCGTATTTATATGAGAAAAGAGATGAAAAACCATATTTGTATTCAAGCTTAATAATTTTACTTTCTCATACGCATTTATATATGTTAGGTTTTTGTGTTGCATTATTCTTGATGTTTTTTGTTGAACAAGTCAAGAAAAGAAATTTGAAATTATTAAAACCAATCATTATGTTGGTTTTAAATTTTATTGTTATTTTCTTGCTCTTTAATAATACTCAAAATGAAAATTATGCATTAGAAGAAAACGTAAAAACGGCGCTTTCTTTTACTGTAACTTTATCTTTGATTGCTAAAATCTTGTTTTACAATTTGGCTAAATTAACAGATTTTACAATGAAGTATTTTGACTATTTAAGTCTAATTTGTTTTTATCCACTATTAATTACAATTTTTTGTTCTTTATTTAAAAATGATAAAAGAATAGCTTTTATAAGTTTATTCTCAATTTGTTTTATTTTATTTGTATTTACTCAGATATATTTTAATGGAATTTTATATCAGAAAATTTTCTTGATATTTTTAATATTAGTTTTTTGTGTATGGATTTCTAAGAATAAAACAAAGGTTTTAATGTTTTCATTTAATACCTTATTTATCATTAGTATGCTAATTTCTCCGTTTGTTATTACAGAGGAAATAAAACATAATTTTTCTGGAGGCAAACAAGTTGCTGTATATATAAAAGAGAATTATAAAGAAGAGAAAACTTTTATTACAGTTGGAAATCCATTTTTATTTTCGACTATCAGCGCATATTTGCCAGATAAGAAATTTTATAATGTAATTGTTGAAGATTATACTTCTTTTTATACATATGCATCTCGTAAAGCTGAAAATAAAAAACCATTTCCTGATGGAGTTGAGATTAATATCGTCACCGAAAATGCAGATTTGAAAGATAATCCATATTTTGAATTTGAATTTTCTACAGATGGTAAAAATATTAGTTCTGCAACAGAAAGAGAAGTATTTAAAATCTACAAAAAGAAAAAAGCTATGATTTAATCATAGCTGTAGATTAGGGATATGTGTATCATCGTTTTTTCCAAGGAATATAGGTTAATATTAGCAGTCCAAACTCGAATTTAAATCATACATTATATTGAATAAATTAATTGCCCTTTTGCATTTATCGTATAAAAGTAGTATGTACGAAATGAAAATAGTCTTGATTTATATATATACTGGCTACTTAAATTTGAATTTATGTTATATAATAGGTTTTAAAGATTAGGGTAAAAGGAAAATACAATGAGCAACGGGATTATAATGCAAGCACAAATGCTTATCGATAATGAGGATTATGATAAAGCATATGAGATGCTTACAAAGGCGTATGATAAGTTAAAAGAAGATGCCGAGTATTTAGAACAAATTGCACTTCTTGCCAAAACAATGGATAAAAATGAAGATGCTGCTAAATATTGGGAAGAGCTTGTTGTTATTAACCCAAATTCTTTGGTTGGGTATTCCGAATTACTGGATATTTATAACAATACAAATAAATACAAATATTATATTACACGTGCAAAATATAAAATTTTAAATGAAAAAGTTTCTCAATCTATTGATGATTATAAAAAAGCTATTTCTTCAACGACGGAAGAATCAGAACAAATTAATGCTCGTTTTTTACTAGCTAAAGCTTTAGAACATGTTGGTAAAGTTCAAGAAGCAATTGATGAATATTTTAGAATTATTGAGTTAAAGGATGATATTGCAATTTATCATAAGCTTGCAGATTTGTATTCTGAAATGGGTGATAGATTTTCTGCAATTAGTGTTCTAGAAAAAGCAGTTAAGGCATTTCCTGAAGTTCCAACATTGGCTGAATATTTATCTGCTTTATATTTAAAAGAAGGTCAATATGATAAATCGCTAGAACACGCTACAAATGATTATTCAAGAATTAAGGCATATTTGATGAAAGGCGAAAATCAAACTGCTTTTGAATTATTAGAAAAAAATGTTGACGAAAAAAATGCGAATTATATTGCATTAATGGCAGAATATTATTTCAATACAAAAGATTGGACAAAGACAACAGAATATATTGATAAATTTAATGAATTATCACCACAAAATCCGCTTGTATATCAAATGAGAGCACTTGTTTGTGATGAAAATGGGGATGATTATGGATATCACTACAATATGGGTAAGTGTTATTCATACAAACAAAATTATGATTTGGCTTTAGCTGAATATTTGAACGCACATAGATACGACGCGACAAAAGCTGACGCGATTAAGGAAATTATCAAAATAAATGAGTCTATGGGTGATAAAACCAGCTTAATGGAATTCTATGAGAAGCTTGTTCGTCAAGAACCAGAAAATACCTTTGCCTTAAAGGGTTTGGGTGATATATATACTGATTTGTACGAGTTTAGAAATGCATTAGAATACTACAAAAAGGCAGAAAAATTAAATTCTAACGATTATGAGTTATTTAGCAAAATGGCTTTTGCGTGTGAAAAAGTAAAAGATATGGCCTCTGCTAAAGAATATTATGAAAAATATTTAGCAAAAGCACCATTATCTCCAGATAGTGAAAAAATAAAAGAAAAGCTAGCGAAGATGGGTGATGTTGCTGCGAACGCAGTTCAGGAAGAAGAAGGCTTTATTGATAGAATAATGAGCTTTTTCTCTAAAAAATAAGCAATAATTTAAAATAAAACTCTTTATAGATATAGATAATAAAATCTTAGATTGTGGCATTTAATTATTAGAGTTTATAGAGGAGTTTTTTATGCATACAGGTTTTGTAATGGTACCTCAAAATATAAAATCACCTTCAACTGCGTTAGTTGTTGATGAGGGTAAAAAATTACCTATGGTTATAGTAGAATCTTGTACTTCTTTGGCGAAGATATAGATTTTCATAAATATTGTTATTGATAGTTATAAAATACAAATTTTTTGCAGCCATATATGGAGTTTCGTAAGTTCACTTACTGAAACAACATCAAGCAAGCTCTGTTTGAGCGAAGCGAGTTAGCGCAGCTCTGGTTGAAGTTAGTGAAATAGAAACGGAATATCCGGCTGCTAGCCTTTTGGTACTTTCTTGCTTGCTCGCAATAAACGGCTTCGGCCTTGTTCCTCACAAGTCCTTCAGCCTCTGCTCGCAATCCGCTTTCTGCAATGAGAAAAGTACATTAAGAAAATGGAAAGTTATTTTTACAGTGATACTTTCTTGTACCGACAAGAAAGTATCCAAAGAAGCTCTCGACCAGAAACTACATTCGCTAATAAAATTAATTGATATACCCTAGCTGCGGAACTCGCACGCTAAAGCGTGCTCAAACAGTCCTCGCCTTGACGCTGTATATCAATATTTTATTGCTCATTTCGTTATGGTCGAAAGAAATTATTGATAATTTATAGCTATCAATAACAATATTTATGTAATAAACAGTTTAAAAAATTTTTTTATATTAGATAATATTCTCATAAAGATAAAAAAGGGGAATATTATGAAAAGAGTATTACTTTGTATTATGGATGGTTGGGGCATTAATAAAGATTGTCCTAAAGATGCTACTTTAACAGCAAATACTCCAAATATGGATAACTTCTACAAAGAAGAAAAAAACATTCAAATTTTCGCTGATGGTGAACATGTTGGTTTACCTGATGGACAAATGGGTAACTCAGAAGTTGGACACTTAAACATTGGTGCTGGCAGAGTTGTTTATCAAGATTTAACTAGAATCAACAAATCAATTAAAGATGGTGATTTCTTTACTAATGAAAAATTCTTAAACGCTGTAAAACATGTTAAAGAAAATAATTCATCACTTCATTTGTATGGTCTTGTTTCAACAGGTGGTGTTCACTCATCATTAGATCATATCTTAGCATTAGTTGATTTCGCTAAAAAACAAGAACTTACAAAAGTTTATTTCCACGCATTTTTAGATGGTCGTGATACACCGCCACAAAGCGCAGTTGAATACTTAGAACAATTAGAAGCGAAATTAGAAGAAGCTGGACTTCCTCCTGTTGCATCTGTATCAGGTAGATACTATGCAATGGATAGAGATAATCGTTGGGATAGAGTTCAAAGAGCTTATGATATGTTAGTTCTTGGCGAAGGTAACAAGGCTGAATCAGCTGTTGAAGCTGTTAAAGCTTCTTATGCTGCTGGTGTTAATGATGAATTTGTTGAACCAACAGTTATTAATGTTCCAAATTCAAGAATTGAAGATAACGACGCAATCATTTTCTTTAATTTTAGACCAGATAGAGCTAGAGAAATTTCTAAAGCAGTTATGTTTGAAGATTTTGATGGTTTTGAAAGAAAAGCTGTTAGAAAAAATCTATACTATGTAACTTTTAAACAATATGATGCTTCATTCCCATTCCCTGTTGCTTTTGAACCACAACCACTAGTAAATTTACTTGGTGAAGTTCTTGATAAAAATGGGGTAAAACAATTTAGAACTGCTGAAACAGAAAAATATGCACACGTTACTTTCTTCTTTAATGGTGGTATTGATGAGCCAAATAAATTAGAAACTCGTGTTTTAATTAACTCACCTAAAGTTGCAACATATGACTTGCAACCAGAAATGAGCGCTCCAGCAGTTTGCGAAGAAGTTTTAAAAGCAATTGATAACGAAGAATATGGATTTATTTTAGTTAATTTTGCAAACCCAGATATGGTTGGTCATACAGGTGTTATGGAAGCGGCTGTTAAAGCATGTGAAACAGTTGATACTTGTGTGGGCAAAATTGTTGCGAAAGCAAAAGAAAATGATGTTGCAGTTGTTTTAACTGCTGACCACGGTAATGCTGAATGTATGTTAAATGTTGAAACAGGTGCACCATACACAGCACACACAACAAACCCTGTTCCATTGTTTGTAATGAATGCAGGTAATATAGAACTAAAAGAAACAGGTGCATTATGTGATATTGCTCCAACAGTTCTTCAATTAATGGGTATTGAAAAACCAGTTGAAATGGATGGTAATTCTTTAATAAAAGAACTTGTTTCAAGTAATAAATAAGAAATAAAAATCCCCTCAAACTTGAGGGGATTTTTTATAAATTTAATTCTTTAATAAGTGCTGGAGTAATAATTTCCCATGCTTTTGCATTTGGATGGGGGTCTGTTTCTGATTGTGTATATTGTGGGTCTTTCGTGTGAATATTTGCTAATTTTTCTATATCTATAACTATAATTCCGTCTTTTTCAAGTTCAGACCAGTCTTCGTTTAAATAATCTTCGTATAGAAGTAGAACAAAAGTGGCATTAGGCAATCGTTTTTTCATTTCTTTATTTATTTCTTTTAAATACAGAAACATTAAATCTAGGGATTCTTTTCTTTTTATGGTGTAATATTTTAGTTCCATAAATTTTTTATATAGTTGTGAACTTCTAATTAATTTATTTTGTTCATAAAATTCTAATTTGTTATTTACTTTTCTAAAACAGGGACTGGATGAAAAAGTTACAGTTTGATTGTATAGCCTAAAACGATGATGAGAAATATAAGGATAAAACACATATTCTATATCCAGTTCATTTTTAAACAATTGTTTAAAAATATTCTCATTTGAAAAAATATATAATATTTCTCTAGGTGATGCCCCATTAATTCCTAAATTGATTACAGTTCTGTTTGTTAGCTCTGACAGTTTTGCTGATAAAGTTTCTTCGTTTTTTAAATGTAATCCATATGCATAAGAACAGCCCATAACAGCTAATGGTTGTTTGTTTGTTTTGGTTCTTGGAATGGATTTTGGTCTTATATCTTTGATATTTATGTATTTATCATTTTTATATGATTCAATAGTATTTTTTAGATGTTTAGAAAAAGTATAACCATTTTGTTTTATTTCTTGGAAGGTGTTGAAAATGCAAAATAATTCAATGAGTCCTAATAGAAAAACAAAAATAATTAAATTGATAAATAAGGTTTTGAAAAACTTTTTCATAATTCCTTTAAGTTTAATATTTATATCGTATGATATTATTATAAGTTATTTTATTTAAAGGACAATAAAATGAGTTTAACAAAAATTGAAGATTTACCAACAGTTTATAATGCAAAAGAAACAGAAGAGAGCATTTATAAATTTTGGGAGGAAAATGAATGTTTTAAAGCAAACGCAAAATCTGAAAAAGAACCATATTCAATTGTAATTCCACCTCCAAACGTTACAGGTGTATTACACATGGGACACGCTTTAGATGGTACTTTGCAGGATATTTTAGTTAGATACCATAGAATGTCTGGTTATGAAACGTTATGGATGCCAGGCACAGACCATGCTGGTATTGCGACTCAAAACGTAGTTGAAAAGAAATTACGTGGAGAAGGTAAAACTCGTTTTGACTTGGGACGCGAAAAATTTGTTGAACTTACTTGGGAATGGGCAAATGAACATAAAAGTGCAATCCTTAATCAATTTAAGCGTTTAGGTGCTTCTTTTGACCGTTCAAGAGAACGCTTTACCCTTGATAAAGGATGCAGTGAAGCTGTAAAAGAAGTTTTTGTTAAACTATACGAGAAAGATTTAATCTATAAAGGTGCATATATTGTTAACTGGTGTCCACGTTGTCAAAGTGCTATTTCTGACGTAGAAACAGATTATGAAACAGAAAAAAGTAACTTATGGGAAATTAGCTATCCATTAAAAGATGAACAAGGTGCAATTGTTGTTGCAACTTCAAGACCAGAAACAATCTATGGTGACGTTGCTGTTGCTGTTAACCCTAATGATTACAAATATAAAGATTTAATTGGCAAAACAGTTCTTGTTCCATTAACAGGTAGAGAAATTCCTGTTATTGCTGATGATTATGTTGATAAAAACTTTGGTACAGGTGCATTAAAGATTACTCCTGCACATGATCCTAACGACTTTGAAGTTGGAAAACGTCATAACTTGAAACCAATTTGGGTTATTGATGAAGAAGGCAAGATGAAATCTTGTGCTGAAGTTCATTATGAAATTCAAGGTTTGACCCGTGAAGAAGCTCGTGAAAAAACAGTTCAACTTCTTCAAGAAAAAGGCAGACTGGTTAGAATTAAGCCTATTGAACACAATGTTGGTAAATGCCAAAGATGTAATACAACTATTGAACCATTACTATCTGAACAATGGTTTGTTAGAATGGAACCTTTAGCAAAAGCTGCTATTGCTGCAATTGATAATGGTGATATTAAATTTGTTCCAGAAAGATGGACTAAAAACTATCTTGGTTGGATGACAAATATTCGTGATTGGTGTATTTCTCGTCAATTATGGTGGGGACATCAAATTCCAGCTTATTATCATAATGAAACAGGTGAAATGGTTGTTGCAAAACAAAATCCAGATCCAAGCAAATATACTCAAGATACAGATGTGTTAGATACTTGGTTCTCTTCTGGTTTATGGCCATTTTCAACAATGGGTTGGCCAAATACAGAAGCGGAAGACTTCAAGAAATTTTATCCAACATCAACTCTTGTAACAGGTTTTGATATTATTTTCTTCTGGGTTGCAAGAATGATTACAATGGGTGAAGAGTTCACTAAAAAAGCTCCATTTTCAACAGTTTATATTCACGGTTTAATTCGTGATGAGCACGGTCAAAAGATGTCTAAATCAAAAGGTAACACAATTGATCCTGTTGGAATTATTGATAAGTATGGTTGTGATGCTTTAAGATTTACTTTAACATCACTTTGTACTTATGGTGGTCAAGATATCAAGATTAGTGATGAAAAATTTGAATATGGTAGAAACTTTGCTAACAAAATTTGGAACGCTTCAAGATTTGTACTTATGAACCTTGAAGGTGTTGATAACAAAGATATCGATTTTGTTAATTTGACTCTTGCTGATAAATGGATTTTAAACAAATTAAATGAAACAGCAAAAGAAACAAACGATAATATCAAAAATTATAGAATTGGCGAAATGGCACATACATTATATGATTTCTTCTGGAATTCATATTGTGATTGGTATGTAGAAATTGCTAAAGTTCAACTTCAAGATGAACTTTTAAAACTAAATACACAAAGAGTTTTAAGATATGTTCTTGATATGACATTGAGATTGTTGCATCCAGTTATGCCACATATTACAGAATCTATCTGGCAATTAATGCCAAATAATTCTGATGTTAAAGCAATTATGCTTTCTGACTATCCTGTATATGAAGAAAAACTTGCATTTGCTGATGAAAATACTCAAATGGAATTTGTATTTGAAACAATTAAATCACTAAGAAATGTAAGACAAAGCTTTAACATACCTGTTTCAACAAAGGTTAATATTGAAGTTCTTGCTAATGCTCAAGAAGAAGCTATCTTCAAAAAAGTGGAAGCATATCTTCATCGTTTAGCTAGAGTTGAAGATATTAAATATGTTGATGAAAGCCATAAGACACTTAAACAATCAGCTTCTGCGGTTGTAAGTAACTCAAAAATTATTGTTCCACTTGCCGGCTTAATTGACTTGAATGAAGAAATTAAACGTCAAAATAAAAAGTTAGAAAAACTTTTAGCAGAAAAGAATAGCTTGCTTGCTAGAACAAATAATGAGAAATTTATGGCGAATGCAAAACCTGAATTGATTGAACAAACAAAGAATAGAATCGAAGAATTAACTGTTCAAGAAACTGCAATCAATGAGTTAATAGAATCGTTAAAAGATTAGAATAAAAATGATATTGAAAAAGCACCCGATTTATTGGGTGCTTTTTTGTTGTTTATTTGTGTTTGTTCTTGCGATTCTTCGGTTTTACCTCAGAATGACGTTTGTTTTATCCGTCCAGAATTTCGCCTCTTGAAATTCCTTTGTGCTCGTTGCTGTCGTTCGTGCCACTTCGTTTGTCCTCACTTCGCACTCGCTTGCCTTGTTTCACAAGTCCGGAATTTCGCCTCTTGAAAAAACTGAGAAGTTTGATATTTTAATTTGTAGGGAATTCATCTAATAGGATGACTTCTTAGTTGTTCAAATGTAGTACAATTTATTGTACGGAGGACCATTATGAGTGATATTTATACACTGTATACCCGTTCAAACTTTGATGGTTTAGTTTGTGCGGCATTATTAAAAGAAATCGGATTAATTGACGATGTTAAGTTTGTGCATCCAAAAGATGTCCAAGATGGAAAAATTCAACTGGGTGAAAATGATATTACTGCAAGTTTACCATATTGCAGTGGTGTTTATATGGCATTTGACCACCACTCAAGTGAAGCTGTAAGAACTAAAAATGTAAAAGATAATTATATTATTGAACCTGCAGCGCCATCATCAGCAAGAATTATTTATGAATATTTTGGTGGTGAAGATAGATTCTCTTCTCACTTGTATGATTTAATGGAAGCTGTTGATAGAGCAGACTGTACAAGTTTCTCGGAAGATGATGTATTAAATCCAAAAGAATGGGTTTTATTGAACTATTTAATGGACCCAAGAACTGGTTTAGGCCGTTTTAGACACTTTAATATCTCTAACTATAATCTAATGATGAAATTAGTTGATTTGTGTTCACAAAAATCAATCACTGAAATTATGGAAGATCCAGATGTTCGTGAAAGGGTTGATTTATACTTCAAAGAACAAAATAGCTTTATAGAACAAATTAAACGTTGTACAAAAGTTGACGGTAAAATTGCTATTCTAGATGTTAGAAATGAAGAAGTAATTCACGTTGGAAATAGATTTATGGTTTATGCTTTATTCCCAGAATGTAATGTTTCAATCCATACATTCTATGGTAAGCAAAAACAAAATACAGTATTTGCCGTTGGTAAATCAATTGTAAATCGTTCTTGTCCAATTGACATTGGTGCAATGATGTATGAATATGCTGGCGGTGGTCACTTAAATGCTGGTACTTGTCAAGTAGAAAATGACAAAGCAGAAGAAACTCTTGAAAGCTTAAAAGCAAAAATTATAGAGTTAGATGCTTAAAAGGTTAAAGAAAAACAGCTCCTTCGGGGGCTGTTTTTTTAGTGTTCTTATTTCCTGTATCCTATGAGTTTTCTCTCTTCTAGTAGATTGTCCTCCTTTTCTATCCATATCTGTCTTGTAGTTTGTTTCTGCTGTGGTATTATTATTTTTTTAAATATTGCATATCTTACATCCGTAAAGTTTGGGTTTTCTAATTCTTGTATATAAAAATCTGTTCCTCCACAATTTGGGCAGAATTTTGTATCTGGTTCTATTTCATCATAGTGTATGTGAGCATCCCTTTTTATATTGCAGCAGCCACAACGGACTAAAAACCATTTGTTTTTAATTAGTGCACCGCAGTCTGGACAGTACGCTTCATCTACATCTATGGGAACGCGTGAGTGTTGGCATTCATGTTTTTTTATTAGGAAGTTTAAGAACATATTTTATGTATAATGATATATTTTTTTTAGTCAATAAATAGTATTATATATTTATGAACGAAGTTGAAAACAATATAAAAAATTATTCTAAATATCTTGAGTTTCTACAAGGAAAATTAAACAAATTTTTTGATGCTCAAAGTCCATATATTGCTTGTAAAAAAGGTTGTGCGCTATGTTGTAAAAATGCACAATTTCCGTATAGCGAGGTTGAATTTAATTACTTGGTTCAAGGTTCTTTTGCATTGCCAAGTGATATTCAAAAAAAGATTGATGAAAATATACAAAAAGTATTGAAAGAAAAAGAATTATTTAAAGGTGAAAATTTCAAATATGATTGTCCTTTTTTAATAGATGATGGGTGTTCTTTATATTTATATAGGGGTATTGTTTGTAGGGCATTTGGTTTGATTGAAGCAAATGATGAGGGAAATGCAAAAATACCTTTTTGCCATGAAAAAGGTTTGAATTATTCGCAGGTTGTTGATGAAGAAAAAATGCTGATATCAGAAGAAAAATATCTTGCTTTGAGTGAAGTGAAACAACCACTTGCGTATAATGTCGGTTATAAATTTTTAACTAGTGAAAAAATAGAAAAAGAGTTTGAGTTTAAATTTGGTGAGAAAAAACCACTAATAGAATGGTTTTATTGATGGATATTAGAAAAGAACTTGAAAAACAAGCTGATAAGAAGTTTCAAAAATTTACTGCTGCGTTAATTCCTAATATAAATAATGTTCTCGGAGTTAGAACTCCTGTTTTGCGTAAAATGGCGAAGGAACTTTATATTTCTGGCGAGTATGTTTGTATGTTTAAAGCTCAAATTAAGTATATGGAAGAAAATATGTTAAAAGCAATGATAATTGGACTTTTAAAAAAGCCTGTAGAAGAAGTGCTTTCTTGTGTTCAAGACTTTGTTCCAACAATTGATAATTGGGCTGTTTGCGATTGTTTTTGTTGTAGTTTAAAAATAGCAAAAGATAATTTGAATTTAATTTGGAATTTTCTTCAACCTTATTTTAAATCAGAAAAAGAGTTTGAAATTCGCTTTGCTTATGTGATGTTACTTAATTATTATCTAGTTGAT
This sequence comes from bacterium, assembly GCA_017396025.1. Lineage (GTDB taxonomy): Bacteria > Cyanobacteriota > Vampirovibrionia > Gastranaerophilales > Gastranaerophilaceae > Avigastranaerophilus. The sequence continues at coordinate 102,507 of JAFQNF010000045.1, read as the reverse complement.
GATTATGTAGATAGAGTTTTAAAGCTTGTTGATGAATTTAAAGATGATAGATATTATGCGCAAATGGCAGTGGCTTGGCTTGTTTCTATTTGCTATATAAAATATCCTAATAAAACAGAAAAATATTTGAAAAAATCCAAATTAGATACTTGGACATACAATAAAAGTATTCAAAAAATTTGCGAATCTTTGAAAATAGATAAAGAAACAAAAGAAAAATTAAAATTAATGAAAAAATAAAAAGTCCTTATCTTTTAAGGACTTTTTATTTTAATTCATTATTATTGTTGCCAGTTAACATCATTAAATATTTGAAGCAAAGCTTGTGCGTCACCATTATTTTCTGAAAGAACTTGGTCAACACTATTGTACCCTTTATCATATAACCAAGCCGCAACTTCTTGCATAACGTTATTTAATTGTGTTTTAGTTACATAGTATCCATCTTTTGAGTTGATTTTTTCAATACATCCACTGCCAAAATAGTCATCAATATTAACTCCATCGGTTAATCTGTCTAAATTATTTATTGAATAATTTTGTGTGAAATTATTGAAAACTTGATAATGCATAATTTTGATATCTATATCTTTTGAATCAATAATTTTTCCTTTTGAATTAATTTCAACATCAAATATAAATCTAATATCACTTTTGCCAATAGGAGTTATATTTATAGTGTCTTTACCTTTTGAATCATCAATAACAAGTTTGTTTCCACTTGCCAGATTATGAACGGTATATATATCATTGCCGCTTCCGCCCTCGGCTTCAACATTACCTTTATAATATATAATCGTGTCATTACCACTTCCGCCTTCAACTTCTGCATTTTTACAAGCATCAATTTCTATTATGTCATTGCCAGAACCAGCTTCTATTTCTACATTTTGTGTACTGTCTGAATTTAATCTAATATAGTCATTTCCGCTTCCGCCGTACACTTCTACATATGAGTTGAAAACTTCAATCGTATCATTACCAGCATCTCCGTATATGGTATCTCTTCCATCCTCGCAGGTAATAAAATCATGACCATTTCCGCCCTTGATTAAATCATTGCCGGCATGACCATCAATAGAATCATTTCCATTTCCTCCATAGATAGTGTCATTTCCTTCATTTCCGCCAATATCGTCGTTACCAGCATCACCATATAAAGAATCATTTCCGCTTCCACCAGAAATAATGTCATTTCCGCTTCCGCCTTTTATTGTGTCGTAGTCTTCACCACCAAAAAGCTCATCATTACCGCTGCCACCATCTATATAGTCGTTGCCGTTTTCACCAAAAAGCATATCATTGCCACTTTCACCGTATAGTTTGTCATTTCCTTGCCCGCTGTATAATATATCGTTACCGGTTCCACCCCAAACTTTATCGTTCCCGCTTTTTGTGGAAATATAATCGTGACCGTGTCCTGCTTTAACTATGTCATCATAGTTTGTCATTGTTAAATAATCATTTATTATTCCGCCAGTGACTTTTAGACCATAACTATAACTAGAAAAATCACCACCATTGTATGTGTTTTCTTTATAAATAGTCTCTAATATTTTATTTAAATTACCAACAAACTCCCCATTATTTTTTTCAAATCTAATATCATAACCATTTTTATAATAATCAACTATTGTTAATTTATCCTTTGAACCCCATACTCCTGTTAATACAAGGTTATTACCGCTTTTTGATGCATTTGTAATGTTGTTTAAATTGAAATCATCTGGCAAAATAATTATATTATTATTTTCCATTGAATAGAATTTATTGTTTCCTTGTACTAATTCTAATTTATTTTGGTAATTATTTAATAAATCCCAAATATCAGTAGCAATACATTGACCATTAATATATATTGAATTTGTGTGAACCCCTTTATAATTCTTAACTGTAATTGAATCTTTTTGTGTATAGCTAATAATTAAATCATTACCAGATAGTTTTAATTTGAGTTGACTAATATCAGTATCTTGATTGTTTGTGTTTATGTGAATTTCCCCAAAAACTCCATCTATAGTATCTTTTCCATCACCCTCATTAAAGTACAAATTAGCTTGACCAGAATACGAATATATTTTATCGTTACCTTTACCCGCATTTATTTTATCACTTCCAAAATATGAATATATTTTGTCTGCGCTTTTACTTCCTGTAATAGAATCGTCAAAAACAGTATCTATTAATTTTCCTTTAGCTGTAAGTGCGAATGAATTACCAGTTCTTTGATTTATTATAGATATAATATCTTCGCCATTGATTTGAACTAGAGTATTATATTTAAAATAGTTTGCAAGGGTTATTTTTTCACCAATTGAGTTTTCTAAAATTAAATTGTTTTTTGATTTATAAATATTATCAATTTCATTTTTATTTATTCTGATATTGGATATACTTCCATTTTCTACATAAATTGTGTCATTACCCGCAAATTGGCTATTGTCGTACTCGTACACATTAAACCCAGAACCACCATATAGTTTATCATTGCCTATGCCACCATTTAATAAGTCATTTCCTGCGCCAGCATAAATGGTATCGTTTCCACCATATGTATATATGCTATCATTACCATCTAATGATTTTATTATGTCTTTATAAGTTATTGTATTATTTGTATTAATATTATCATTTGTAAAACCTGTTGATAAACTAACTTTTTTGTTTGTAAAATAGTCGTAGTACAATGTTAACTGTCTTAAATCTTGACCATTAACGTATATCTCGCCTCTGTTTTTGAAATAATCTTTTATTATTACAACGCTGCTTTCTGTTATATTTATTTTTAGGTTGTTTTTAACTTTTTCAAGCATTGATGATGCAAAACCTAAAGGAAGTTCAATGTATGCTTTACCAACCCCGGGGACAATAGTTGTATCTTTATTCTCCGATGAAATGTAGTAAGTATTCTTCCCGCTTTGTCCATAAATTGTAGTTTTTCCACTACCGCTACTTATTACATCTGAACCGTTGCTGGCATAAATAGAAACCTTTTCTGCATAATCAGCTACATTAATAACATCATTTTGTTTTGTACCTTGTAGTTTTGCTTTTTTAATATTTTCTTTTGTTAAATCTGCCATTATTATTCCTCATTTGCCTATTATTTTTAAAAAAGCCTTAAACGACCTAAATCGTTCAAGGCTTCTAAAATAAATTCAAAATTATCGATTTCCCGACTTTTTTCATAGAAAAAATATATCAGATTTCTTTATTTAGTACAATATATTTATATTAATCTAAAGTAAATATATCTTGTAAATCAGCATATGTAAGTGTTTTGCCGATATTTCTATCAACAGAAATTACAGAATCTACAAGATTACGCTTATCTTGTTTTAACTTTTGGATTTTTTCTTCAACAGTATTCTTTGTAATCAAGCGGTAAACAAATACTTTCTTTGTTTGACCAATACGATATGCACGGTCTGTCGCTTGGTCTTCAACAGCTGGGTTCCACCAAGGGTCATAGTGGATAACATAGTCTGCACCTGTTAAGTTCAAACCTGTACCACCAGCTTTTAAGCTTACTAAGAATATTGGAATTGTTGCGTCATTATTGAATCTTTCAACAATTTCCTGTCTGTTCTTAGTTGAACCGGTTAAGTATTCGTGTTTAATACCTTCTTTAACAAGCCATTCTTTTACTAAATCAAGCATATCTACGAATTGAGAGAATAATAATATTCTATGTCCTTCAGAGATAATTTGTTCAAGCATAGTTTTTAAGTGCTCGAATTTACCTGATGTTGGAATGCCTTTTTTGTTTTCTTTGTCGTATAAACGTGGGTGACAGCAGATTTGACGTAATCTCAACAATGCTGAGAAGATACTCATTCTGCTCTTTTCTATGCCGTTTTCTGCAATAGATTTGAATAGTTCTTCTTTTGTTGAATCTAATACTTCTAAGTAGAAATCACGTTGTTCTGGAGTTAATTCGCAGTATGCGATGTTTTCTACTTTATCTGGTAAGTCTTTTGCAACGTCACGTTTCATACGGCGTAAAATAAATGGATAAATTTGTGATTTTAAACGTTTCTCAACAATCTTCTCGCCTCTATCCACAATTGGTGTTACGTATCTGTAATTGAATTCAGACTCGCTTAATAAGAAGCCTGGCATTAAGAAGTCAAATACTGACCATAATTCTTCTAATTTGTTTTCAATTGGAGTACCAGATAGAGCCAATTTGTGTTGACCATTTAACATCTTAATACATTTTGCTGTCATTGATTCCGCATTTTTAATGTTTTGAGATTCATCTAAGATGATGTATCTAAAATCATATTTTTTAAGCTTTTCAATATCGCGTCTAATCAAGGCATAGCTTGTGATAATGATATCGTGTTTTGGAATTTCTTTAAATAATTCTTTTCTTTCAACACCTGATAATTTCAAGCATTTTAATGTTGGGATGAATTTTTGAACTTCTGATTCCCAGTTAAATACAACAGATGTTGGACAAACAACTAAGCTTGGTGCTTTTTTGTCTTTTTCTTTTGCTTTTTGCAGTAAAGTTAGCGCTTGAAGAGTTTTACCAAGCCCCATATCGTCAGCTAGAATACCATTCAAACCATATTTATATAAGAACCATAACCAGCTAAAGCCTTTGTATTGGTACTCTCTTAACTCGGCATTAACACCTTTTGGAAGTGGTGCGTTATCCATTGTAGAGAATGTAGAAATTTGTTTCCAGAATGCAGAGAAACGGCGGCTCATTTTTAATTTAAAGCCTAAGTTTTGCATTTCAGATAATAGACCTGCACGGAAAGTTTTAATCATATAACGATTTTCGTCGTTTTTATAAACATCAAATGCATTAAATGATTTTAATAATGAGAAAATGTCTTGACCAGGAACTTCAACAAATCCGTAGCCTTTAACTCTTAAATATTTGTCGCCTTCAATAATTAAGTCGTAGATTTCTTCAAAAGAAATTTCTTCATCTCCAACTTTTCCGTATAAGTTAACTTCAAAACTGTCTGTTGTATCAAGCGCAAAATCAATATCTGCAATCAATTCGAAAGGTTTTGGTGATAATTTAAAGAAAGACATATCATCTTTTTCTTCAAATTTCCAACCGTCGCCTGCTTGTTTTAAATAGTAGTTATAAAAGTCAATTGCGTTTTCTTTTTCAATTGCCAAATTGTTTGTTTGCATTGGAGCAAACTTGCAAGCTAAAAGCATTTGATAAGCACGTTCTTCGTGTGCAATATTTCTTCTAACCCAATATAATAAATCTTCTTTTGGTTTTTTGATTGTAACGTATGGGCTCTTATTTGCAATTTTTGAGTATGCAACACGTGTGCCATCATAGTCAAATTCAAGTTCTGCCTTTAATGCGCCATCATAATCTAAGCCCATTGTAACAATGTTCAATGGTGGTTTCTGTTCTAGTGTTAATCTATCAATTACTTCAGAAACTTCACAAGGAATTAATTCTCTTAATTTTGGTAATTCCTCATATAAGAATTTAGCACCTTCTGCGTCTTTAACATCTGTGAATGTTGTTTTGATTAAGTTTTGGGGTAGCGCAGATAGTGCTACATTAATAGGGAAAACTCTATTTTTATATCTGCCCCATTTTAATTGACGTGAAAAATATCTTACTTCTTCGAATGGAATAATATCGTCTTTATCTGGTCTTTGCCAGTATAAAGATAGAAGAACATTACCAACCATAGAGAAGTTAACGGCCAAAGATAATTTCCATTCTTCGTGACCGAATTCTAATTTGTGTTTTGATTTCCCGTCAATAACATCATCAGCCATTGCTAAAAGCTGGAAAAATCCATCAAATTTTGCGATTGGAATATCGTACCAACCAGCTTTTTTATCTAGTCTTGAGTTCTTTAGTAACTGTTGAAATATAGCTAATTCTACCTTTTGAGAATTATTTAATTCAAAGTTTTCATTAGCTTTTTGTGCTGCAATTAATGCTTTTAAAAGAGCTTCAATGTCACGGATAACTTTATTTGTGTTTCTATCCATAACTAAGATTGAGAAGAAATTTTGACGACGTTTTGCGTTAAAGTGGAAAACGTAGCCACCTTGTGGATTTGGATTCATCTCTGTTTGTGCATCAGAATAATCCGCTGGAACTTTAAATCGTCTTTCCATAAAATCATCATAAACGTGCTCGTCAATTGCTCTTAGTCCAACAGCAATTGCGTGTTTGCACCATTTTTCCTTTAATGGGCAAGAACAAGTTGGTTCAACGCCTGTTTTTTTGAATTTTAATTCGACGTCATAATGTGATTTGAAGTTACCTTTAACTTGAGCCTTTACTCCTGTTTTTCCCACTTCAAATGATGATACCTGTTCTTTTTGGTGGTATTCATACCCACGTCTCCAACTTCCTGGGGTAGAATTATCCTTTAAATACTTAAAATTGAAACTAGTCATTTAATCTCTTTTGTAGTCTTTCCTCTGCAAAAAAACATTTCTATGTTGAGCAGAAACATTAATTTATTCTACAAGATTAATTATACTAAAAATGAAAAATATGGCAATATGTTCTCTGTTATGTAAAAAATTTATTTTTTTCTAAAGAAAATTAAATAGCTTCCGATATATAAATTGGAATGTAAAATTCAAGGTTTTGTTATGGATATAAATAACAATAATAAAACACAAAATGCGCCATCATTTGGTTTTTTAAAATTTAGAAAAAACCAATATATTCCTGCGCTTCATAAGACACAAACAGATACGTGGGATTTAAGTACAAGTCAAAAATCAAGTTCTAAAAAAGATAAAGGTTTTCTTGGGTCTATTTTTAGTGGAATTAAACAGAAATCATTAGATTCTATGTTGCCAGCAGAGATAAAGCCAGTATCTGCTGAAGAATTACTTGCAAAACTTGATGAACTTGATATTCCCGATGATTATCATAAGAAATATGAAAGTTGTATAAATGATAATAAAGAAAAACCACTTAATCTTAATCTTATAGATGCAATTTTTTCTACACCTATTCTTTATAAAGAAATAAAAATGAAAAACATCTTAGATTATATATTGGATGAAATAAAATCACCTGAAAATGCAAAAGTAAAATTGGCTTATATTAATAAGTTTTTATCGGATGAAAGATTGTTTGAAAATAAAAGCATTCAAGATAATATTGTTTCCGATATTGAATTTACCAATACAGTTGAAGATTTAAATTTGAAATTTAAATTTATCGATAAATATTTAGAAAATCCTAGTTTGTATGAAAATGACGCATTGAAAGGTTGTATTGGTTCAGTTCTTTCTAGACTCCAATCAAAGAAAGAAATACCGCTACAATTCTGGGTAATGAATAAGTACGTTTCGGAACCAATGTTAAATCAAAATGAAACTTTAAAAAATTATATTGGTTCAATTACTGGTTCTACAAAAAACCCTGAACAATTAAAACTTGTTAAAAAGTTTTTTTCTAATCCTGAATTATATGAAAATGAAGCATTGCAAAAATGTTTTTCTTTTGCTCTTTGGAATATTAGGGTCCCTGAAGGCCTTAACTGTTTAGATAAGTTCTTATCTGACTCTAACTTATATAATAATAAAGGTTTGCAAAAACGAGCTGGCGAACTTTTTTGGAGTATAAGAATAAAAGAAAGTGTTGGAGTTGTTGACAAATTTTTGTCAGACCCAGAATTCTATAATAATGAAGAACTGCAATATTCATTTAAAAATATTCTTGAAAATGTTGTACATCCTGAGACTGTTTCGATTGTTGACAAATTTTTATCTGACCCTAAATTATATGAAAACAAATATTTGCGATATCAACTTTCATCTATTTCTGCGGCAATTTCCCGTATTCCTTATGACTTGGATATTGTTCCTCAAGTTGTAAATTCTGTACAAACTTTCTTATCTAATCCTAGAATGTATGAAAACAAATCTTTGTCGAATAATTTTTGTCATTTTATTTATGGTTTAAAATCTGAAACTGGGGTGCAAATTTTAGATAAGTTTTTATCTGACCCTAAATTATATGAAAATGAAGAGTTACAAGCAGAAATGAGAACAATTCTTTCTTTGAGTAAATCTCCCGAATCTGCTCGTATGTTTAATAAAATACTTCCTGATTTGGCAAATGGTGAAATATCACCTTCTGCGGTGGTTGTTACTTTAAAAAATTACAGAGAAGTGGACTATAAAAAAATACAGAAATTAGAAAAAACAGTTGGAAATGAAATTTTTAGGAAAATATCTCAAAACTCTACAGATATTGTTGCTGCTGCAAATTTAATTGGTTTATATGGAAAAAATAATATTAATGAAATTCCAATTACTGAAAAGCGAAATGTTTTAAGAGCTATTGTTAAGAATAATACTGACTTGTTCAATATTAGTGATGATTTAAAACAGGCGTTCCCGCTTATTCCTACCAATAAAGAAGAATATTGTGCGCTGTTACCTTCACTTGTTAAATCTTTAGGTATTGAAGTTAAAACGCTTGAGCCTAAACAAGTTGAAGAATTTAATGAAAGCCTTGGGAATTTATCTTCATCTTTATCCGAATTATCAAATGATGAATTTGATAATTTAGTTATTACTCAAGCATATTCAAAAGATGAGTTTATAAAAGATACCTTATCAATAGTAAAAGGTCTATCAAAAGTAGAAAAACAAAAAGTATATGATTACTTTGGTTTTGAACTTCATCACAATAGAAAAGCACCAACAGGATATTCTATTACAGGCTATCCCGTAAATATTAATAACGGTAAGAAATTAGCACAAATAACAGATGAAAATACAAAACAAGTTGTTGAAAAACTTAGAGAAAAAGTTATAGCTTTTAGCGAAAATAATCCAATTCAATCAAATAATTCCAATGTAAGTCAGCAACTGGATGCTGTTTTGAAATTCTTGCCAGAATTACGTTCCAGTGTTGGTCGAATGCAATATGGGTTACATGAATTTGATGTATTAAAACATTCGCTAAAGGTAATGCAAAAAATAGGGCAAAATCCTAATTTTGAAAAATTAAATTCATCAGATAAAAAAATTATGATGTTATCAGCGTTATTGCATGATATCTCAAAAGCAGAAGTAGTTGCTGACCCATTACATAATTTTGAAAGTTCTTTTGATGCATATTACATAGCAAAGAAATTTAACCTTTCTCAAGATGAACAAATAAAGATGTATACATTAATTAATCATCACGAGTGGTTAAAATATGTTAATAAGCAAGGTCTTAGCGAAGAAGAACTGACTAAACGTCTTCAATCTGTTGCATTTGATTTTCAAAATGACAACCTTTTTGAAATGGCAAAAATATTCACCGAGGCAGATATTAAAAGTATAACAAAAGGTGATGGTTTATATGATAAATTTGGAACTGCTTTAGATGTTCATTCTGTGAAAATCGAGGAATATATTGCTGAACTTCAAAAAACTAAGCCTATTTTGCCAACAACAAAATTGCCGAAAGCTAGTGAAATTGCAAGTAAAATTACAAATGTAAATGCTGATTATTCAACAGATATTAAAGGTGTATATGTAAAAGATGGACTTGTAATTGTTCGTTATAATGAAGTTGAAGATTGGGAGAAATTGGGTTTCCCAAAAGGAAGTATTTCAAAAGGCATTGAAATAATAAATCCTATTGATGATACGCAAATTAATATTGGTAATATTAAATTTATTGCCCATGGACTTGAATATCAAAATCAATTGAGCAATTTTGATGCATTTGCTCTACCTGATTCTGATGCGTTGCTATCGGTTAGTTATATGGAAAGACCAGAAAGTAAATATAGATTGTTTAGACCACAGGGTGTTCTACTTGATGTAGATTCAAAATATATTCATGGTGGTGGTGAAACAGATAGTGGCTCGGGCTATGGTAAAAATATTAAAGAATTTAAATCAAGATATATTTTTGGTGGTGCGCGCCAATGTGATAGAGATTATATTTCTGATTTGATAAAAGAAACGCTTGGTTTTAATGATGAAGAGTACGTGAATTTTATTCAAAAAAACCAAAATAAATCTATGCTTGAAATAGAACCAGTTGAGGCAAGAGAAGCTTTAATAAAGAAGTTTGCGTTAATTAATTCAAATACAAGACGTGGAAATCGTGAATATAACGAAATGTATGTGTCTAATCCAAAAGTGCAAGGCTGTTTTGCGTATAGCACAAAGAAATATATTGGTGACACAATACAGTTTATTGATACGAAACAGAATTTCTTAAAAGACTATGCAAAAGAAAATGATTTGCCATTCTTTATTTTTGGTGATTAATTTTTATGCCATAATGTTTAGATTTTGACCAGCAGAACCATTTTTGCTTTTATAGCTTTCAGCTTCAGATTTTATACTTCTAGCTTGAGCTGCAACTCTGTAATCTTGGTCTGATGGGTCATTAGGTGCCATAGCTGATTTAATTACAATATCTGCGTGTTTTATTGTTTTATCTGGGTCTTTTTTATTAAGTGTTGGCATTAAAATATTAACGTGGCCGCCAGTTGGAACTCCGTTTGCATCTTTTTCAATCACAATTGCGCCACCCAATGAACCTGCTGCATTCTTGTGTTTAAGTTCATGAGCATAAATTTCATCATGTCTTTGTTTAATCATTGCTTGACGTTGGTAATTTTGATTTGAACCAAAAGAGATTGCCATTCACACACCCCATTCTTATACTTACAGTATAGCTCTGATTTTAAGTGTTCTCAATTCTCGAAATTGCCTGTTTTAATGAATGTTAATAAAAATCTTTACAAAATGACAATTTTTATTTGTCAGCTGTCTTATGTCTTTGAACGGAGTTTATATGAATATTAGCGCTATTTCAAGTAACTATAGTTTTAAAATTAACCATCAACACAAATCTGGGGTATCTTCATCTCCTGCAGTAATAACAAATATCTCGACAAAAGTACCAATTTATTTTGGTCGTGATTTGGTTAATTATAAAAACAACTCACTTCCTGCTGAAATAGTTAAAAAAATGCCAAAAGGTGCACAAATTTCTGATTTGATTAATTTGGCACAAAATCCGGAAAATATTGTAGGGCAAGGTGCAAACTCTATTGTTTATAATATTCCAAGTTTAGACGATTATGTTCTAAAAGTTTTAAACAAAGATGACCCGAATAAAATTGATATGAATGAATTCCCATCTGACGTTAATTTGGGACAACCAGTTTGGCAGGATGAGAATAATCCTAGACTTTTGATTTTGAAAAAAATTGAGGGGAAAGAACATTCTATTCCTAATTGGAGTAGAACTGTTGGCGTTCCTTTGCTTGTAACTAAAGAACAGTCAACAAAATTTGTACAGCAACTTTTAACTATTGCATCTTTTCCTCAAGTTGCATTTAATCAATTTGCTAAAGATGTTAAAGTTCTTTCTGATAAGGGATATAAATTAGATTCTATTAACCCTAATAATTTAATCGTTGATAAAGAAAAACAGCAAATACATATTATTGATTATTTTAAAGTAAAGCCGAAAGAAACCCATTTATATCAAAATTCTTGCTTTGATTTAATTGCAGTAACTTGTGACTTTACTCTATTTCCAGAGTATTTTGACAATATGAGTGAAAAAGAAAAACAATTAACAATAAATTCTGTAAAAACTATTACTGATAAAATGTATAAAGGTTGTGTCGATGCAGGTTTGTCTTGTGACGATGAAAAATATACGACTTACATTAATGAAACAAGTAAATGGTTTCCTATTCCAAGTGTTCCTAATGAAAAAACAGGTGGAGAGTATGTAAGGGCATATAATATCAGAATGATTGATTTTATGGATATGATTTATAACCCAGAAAAATGGGCAAGTAAAAGATAATTGTAAAAATTTCTTAATTTTTAAAAAGAATTTGTAAATTTGAAATATTCTTTTTTCTTCTTTAATGCATAGGAATGTAAAGGAAGAAAACATGAATGTAAAGGGTATTATGCCATTTGATGGCACTATTAAGGTTTATCAAAAAATTTCAGGAAAAAGAAATTTCCCTGAGAAATTTGATTCTTTTGAAAAGAAGGACAATGAAGAGAAAAAAGATTTTAAGACAAAAGTAAAAGAAATTTTCCAAAATATAAAAAAAGGAACAGCTGTAATTCTATCATCACTTTTAACCGGATTGGCTGTTTTTGCTATTGCGTCTAAGAAAAATCTTGATTTAAAAAGGCAAAATGACAATTTGAAAAATCAAATTGATGGAATAGTTTTGCCAGAAAATTTTGAAAGTGAAGTAGATAGAAAAGTTGGTGAGTTAAATTCAACACAACTGTCGTATTCCCCAACAACAAGAATAGAAGTTGAAGAAAGTAAAGGTTGGAAAAGAGTAAACAAAAATCCTCTTTCTATTCTGCCTGAGAACTATGAAAAAACAACATTAAGAAGTGATGCTAAGAATTTAGAATATCCGAATTTTCGTGTAGAAAAAGCTTATTCTTTTGAATTTCCATCAAGTAGTGAAATAAAAGTTTCCTATGATTCTGGTAACATTGTTCCAAAAGAAAGGACACTAACAACAATAAGTGAATCATATGCAGATTCTTTGGTCTGGGATAATGACAAAATAGCAAGAGATTTGTTGCAAAATTTCTATGATGGTCACGGTCAAACATTAGATGGTGTTAAATTTGATGTGATTCCAACAGAGGAAGGTAAATACAAAGTAAAAATTCAAGGTAAATCAACATACTCTCCTGATAAAGCTATTTTATTGGGTGAAAGTTCAAAAAAGAACGATGATAAAGCCGCTGGTAATTACGGCGAAGGCTTAAAAATGGTTGTTTTAAAACTTTTACGTGAAAAGGGTGCAAATGAAGTTAATATTGCAGCTGATAACTGGAATGTTAATTGGAAGTTTGAAGATAGTGGATTTGGCAAAAATGTTTTGGCTTATCAATTAGATGAAGTTCCTAAAATAGATGGAAATTATATTGAGTTTGATACAGATAATGTTGATTTTATAAAATCGATGATTAATGCATTTGATAAATTCTATCATTATAATAATCCATCATTTAAATGTCCTGACTTTGAAAATGACATTGTTGGAATAAAGTTAACAGATAAAAAAGAAAAAGGTAAGTTCTATATAGCTGGTCAAGCTTTTGAACTGGATGGTGACTATGAAGGACTTAATGGTATGGATATATACATTAAGAAAAAACCTCCAATTGAACATGAAGGAATCTATATTTTTGATCCTTCAAGAGACAGAACATCTTTAACTTGCGATAACTTGGAAGCTCTTGGCTCTTGGGTTATGTCAAAAGACAATATGTCCAAAGAAGATGCTGTTAAATTAATCCATTGCCTTGAAAATTACTGGGATGTTGGAACAAAATATGCAATGTTTAAGCATAATACAAAAGGAACAGCGTTTATCTCTGGTTTGTTTAAGGGTGCCTATTATCGAGATGATTTAAATATTAAATTCCCTGATGATAAATATGTTGCTGATTCTTGGAATGTAAGTAGTTCCTTAGCAGAAATGTATCAAAAAGCTGGTTATAAAATTTGCAGTTCGTACTTTAATGCTATGGGAATGCGATCTGTTGATGAATTGGTTACAGAAACTAGAAAACACAAACCACTGGAACCAACTCAAAGTGAAAAAAATAAAATTTTGATTTTGCAAGAGGCAATTCAGTTATTAGCACCTGTTTTAAAAGAAGATAATTTGTTTACAGATGATGAATTAAAAGCGAAAATCTTTATCTATGATAGAAAAGCAAGTAATGAAGACCCTGCTTACAAAGATGTTACAGGTGAAGCAATTATAAAAGATAGAAAAACACTTGGTTTTTGGCTTGATAGAAATGCGATGAAAAAGGATGGTTTTTCAACGGCTCTAAGTACATCGTTGCATGAATTGACACACAAATTTGGTGGAGATGAAAGTGCTAGTTTCTCTTATAAATTAACAGATGTTATGCAAAAAGTATTTGCAGCAATAAATAATAATCCAAATTTAGCGTTGCAATTAAAAGTGTTGGAAAAAGCTTGGGACGCACAAAATTAAAACTAAAGGTCGGGTTTATAGCCCGACCTTTTTTGTTATTCATTAAGAAAATCTAGTGGTGGAATTTCTTTGAATTCTTCATATTTTTTAGGTTTTACTGTATTTGGTGCTTGATATTCTGGCTCTAGTGCGCGTTCTAAAAGTTCAGATTGTTTATCAAGTAATTTTTTACCAGCAGAAGCAATATCTCTACCAATAGATTTTTTTGCTAATCTAACTGCTTTTTCTGATGGGGCACCATCTTTATTGACAGTTTCTTGAACTTTATAACTTGGCCAATCTTTTGCTAATTCTTCAACTTTTTTATAGTGAAGGTCGCCACAAAGTCTTTTATCAACTTCATTTTCAATTATGTTAGTAACATATTCTTTTTGTGATTCAAAATGACAAGGAAGAATTAGCTCTGTGCCAATAATTTCTTCTGCATCACGTTGTTCATGTTTTTCAAACATTTCTGCTGCAATTTTCAAGTGCGCAATTTCCATTTGCATCATTTCTTCCCAAATTAATTTTAGTTTGTCGCAAACTTCATCTTTATAACAGTTATAGTAGTTACAAACTTCTGTAAATTCGTGAATTAACCATTTTTCAAACCAAGATTCATTTGGATCAATTAATGACTCATACATTGTTACGTGTTCTTCTTCTACGTCACAAATTTCCGCATATAAACGTTTTAGGTCTCTATTTCCATACATAAACCCGTGTTCAGCGTAGAAATTATGAGTTTGTTGTTCTGCTGAAACTAAAGTTAGAATATTTACCTTTGTTATAGGGGATGTTTTATCCTTATCATAAGGTTTTCTAATTCTTATGGCGTTATCGTTATGGTGATATTGTGTTGGTCTTGCAAGGGTTACATCTGTCATCTCGTGCAAGATTTCGTTTGGATCTGTTTCTTCAATCATATAAGCAAATTGAGCGTATCTGTATAGGTGGTCAAAGTCTTCCAATAACCCAAAATTGAAGGCTTCTTTTACGTATTCATCTGGTTCATTTTGAGCAAGCCATGCTGTTAAATCTACTGCAACTTGTTCATAACCTAGAGTTGTATCTAAAACAGTTTGATTGACAGGACAAAGCCAATTAACAGTTGTTTGTTGCATGTCTTCAATTCTGCGAATGTTTACAAGTGTTTTGTTTAATTCTGCATCATTACATTTACGAACAAAAGCGTGTTTAAAACCCCAAGCTTCTGTTTCAATACCATTAAGCAAAATTTGTCTTGTTCTTGAATAATTATCTACGTCGAACCTGTTGTATGGACGTTTTACAATGTCGTTCCAAGTTCTTAATTGTTTTTCTAAAGGAATACCTTTTTCTTTTAATACGTTCATAATTTATCCTTTCATTTATAGGCAAAGTGCGTGAGCAAAAAGTTCAGCTACTTTGTGGTTATAAAATCTGCCATCGTCTTTTGCAAAAAGATTTTCCCAATGGCTTATTGGCGAGCCGTCTTGCGAATACGATGGATTTGTCATCATAATATGATGAGTGTTTGTGTCATATCGAAGTGGAAAAATATCGTTTGTTTGCATAAAACTTGGCAGTTTATCACTTGCTTGATAAAAGCCAAACAAGGCAGTGTTAATTCTATTTAGCCTTTGTTCATAGCTAATTCCGCCTTCATAATTGTCGTTTTCAATTTCAACACCTGGTGCATAAATTCGGTTGTATTTTAATTGTTCAGATAGTTCTCTAACAGCGTAAAAATCATCACCTGTAATAAAATCAGTTCCTGCGTTCAAACCCATATTTTGATAACGCTGAAAATCATCTGTACTTTTTTCGCCAACAAAACTGATTGTTGTTTTACCGCTTCTTGCTCTTATTTCGTGCAAAATATATTGGATTTGATGATATTCTGGCAAGTCGCCAACACCTGTATAGTGTTCGCAATCGTACCCACCAATGTGTTTGGCTGAATCTATAAACATACATTCAAAGCCTAAATTCATAAGTTTAACGCTTTCTTGAATGTATAATTCAACGTGTGTTTCGTCACACCAACGGAAGGTTTCATCTTCTCCATTTGGGTGAGCAACTTTCATTTGGTCAGCAGAAATTACTGTTCTAAAACCTGTTTTTATGCCTCTAAAATGTGCTAGGTCATTGAATGCACGCAATTGGTCTTCTGGTGAAATTTTATCTGCTAAGGCATACGAAATAACATTATCGCTATAACCAGCATTTAGCTTTATTCCATAAATAGAATTTTCTTCAAAAGGACCTTTATTGTAGCTATCGCCATAAATATTAGGAAAAATTTGTGAGATAATTAAACAGTTTGCCCAGCTTTTGGCTGATGGAGGAATGGCTGGTAGCATTTTTATACAACTTAGAATACCGCAACATGTGCGCTCATATTGCATTTTTGCTATTGCTCTATTGTTTAATTCTATATAATTTGCAAGTCTTCCCCAATTATCACCATAATTTGGGCTTTCAATATGGTCTGGAAATTTATCATAGAAAATATTACTTTCGCTTAAAGTTACGATTGATTCGATGGATTGTTTTAATTCTCGTTCTAAAAGTTCATAAGGTAGAATGTTAGCAACCCATTTTTTACAACAGCCAAGAGCGTAATATGTTCTTTCTTTTGTCCATTCGTCTGGGTGAAGAATCATTGTTTCACCTATTGCGTGCAGAAGTTTATTTGTTGGATTTTTGTTCATAATGAACATTTATTAAACTTGCAAAGCTAAAGTGCAATACCATTTTGGGTGCGATTAGGTTAATTATTTTTTGCTTAGGTATTGTAATTTTTTTTTGAGCATATAATAATAGAAATGCTTATGGCAAGGTAGCTCAGTTGGCGAGAGCGCACGGCTCATACCCGTGAGGTCGAGAGTTCGAATCTCTCCCTTGCTAAATAAAAGAGGACAGGATTTATTCCGGTCCTCTTTTATTTTGTTTTTAAAGTTTATTATGCTTCTTCACATATTGATTTTTGAACAGCTATAATTTGAGAATCTTTGTACATATTTTCATTTTCGTTCATCATTTTGCCTCTGTAATATGTACCATAGAAAGGAATTACGTTTTTAATTTTTTCGCCTACACCTGTGAATAAAGTCTTAAAGAACCCTTTTTTCTCTGGTGTGTATTCTTCACCATTTTTTGCTGCTTCGATTTGATTCTTTAAATTTTCATGTTCTATTTTATTTTTACCTAATTGGTATGTTCCTATTATTGGAAGTGAATAAACAAATTTTTTCCAAAAACCATTTGCTGTTTTCTTTATGAACCCAGCTTCTTTTCCATCTTGAGTTCCTGTTAAATTTTCTTTTGTTTCTTGTTGGTTTGAGAAATAGTCACCAACAGTATGTCCGCTTAAAATAGGAACTGAAACTTTTATATCTGTTAAAATACCTTCGCCAAAGTTTTGCCAACCAGTTGGCTTTTGTGTATACAAATTACCTTGTGAAAAATTTACTGCCATAATCCTAACCCCATAATAATTTAACTAACCCACATTTATATAAAAAATTTTTTAAGTAGAAAATTTACAAAAAAGTTTAAAATGTAAATATAATGTAATCTAATTTATTTTTAATTTTTGTTTTTGGCAATTTTACTTTTCTAAAATTTTTATTAAATAACGAGTAAGGTAGCAAAATGTCGTTAATTGGAAAACTTTTAAATATATCGAGAAGTATTGTTAAACCAAAAGATGAAATAATTTTGGTTACTCAAGATAAAAGTGTTTCATCAAAAGAAGATGGTGAAATAGTTCTTTTGGGTACGTCAGAGTGTCTTTCTGGCATGAACAGAGCCCAAATTAATGTGCGAAATAAACAAATAAAACCAGATTCTGAATATTTGAAAAAATTAACAAGTAAATATAGTCAAAGTGAAGCGCAAATAAGTCAAACCAAACAAGAAGTGATTGATTATTTAAAACAAATTTCAACGAATTTAGAGAAAAAGTCTTTAGAAGCTTCACCAGAGGAAATTGAAGAAATATTTGCCAAAAAAGCGGTTGTCGACTATTTGTCTCAAAATATTGAATATAACAAAAATTTTTCTGAACAAGTTGGTTTTACTTTTGCCCTGCCAACAAAAAAAATAAATCGTTATTTGGATGGCTTTGATGAAGAATTTCAAAAATCAGTTGAACTTTTTAAAAAAGCTGGAATATTTGATGTGTCAGAATATGATCAAAAAAAATATCAGTTTGATGCTGATGTAATTATGGATAAATATGAACAAAAAGATTATGCTTTAAACAATAGAAAATATCAAAAAATGTTTCATCCTATTGAACGTTTAAAGGCTTCTTATCGCGATGATCCGTATTTGAATGATAGCGCAGATTTTTATAGAATTATCTCTATTGATGAATTAGTTGCTTTATTAAAAACAAAAAAAACAAATGAATACATTGATTCAAATGGTCATTATACAAATGGGCACTATTCTTGTATAACTACAAATCCTAATTATAATGAACAAGCTTTTGCTGCAAATGGAGTACCAATTCGTTTGAAATTTAAAACAAGGGAAGATGATGGTTCTTACAATATGGATTTGTTGAATAGAATTGCTGGTATAAAACAAGAACGTTCAATATATAAAGTTTGTGGATATAATTATTATGATATTGATTGGAATAATTTGTATGTGAGTAATGGTGCTGAATGGGAAAAATTTGATAAAGCAACAATTGATGAATTAACAGCTAAAATATAGTAAAAAAAGAACCGGAATTTTCCGGTTCTTTTTGGAATTTATTATTTTGAAGCTTCTTTTTCTTTTTTGATAATCATCTTTGCTACATTTTTACAATGTTCTGCACTTCTACTTAAATCTGTAAATAAGTTTAGAATCATATAATCATATTCCATTGGTAATTTGCCATATTGAACATTTTGAATGTGTTTGTTTCTTGCTTTAAAAATCAATTCATCAATTTGTTCTCTGCTTATTTTTACTTCTTTTGCAAGTTCAACATCATAATTACTTAAAGCCATTTGTGTTGTTCTAATCATTGCTCTAGTTGTTTTTACAATAACTCTTAAATCTTCGATAAATTCATCTGAAAATTCAATATGATTAGCAAATTTTTCTTCTGCAATTTTGAAAATATCTTTAGAAAGCTTTTTAATTTGTTTAAATTCGTTAATTATTAAAAGTAATCTTGCAATATCACTACTTACATCTTCTGAAAGTTCTTTATTTGAAACTTTTATTAAGTAAGCTTTTAATTTGTTTTCGTATGTTTTAATTAATTGATGATTTTGTGCAATAACTAGTGCTTTTTTTGTCGTATATGTTTTTAAAAGTTTTGTTGAATAGATAAGGTTATTTTTTACTAAATCAGTCATTTCAACAAGTTTTTGATTAACTTCAACTAAAGCCAATTCTGGTGCAAGAAGCAATCTTTCATCAAGTGCTATTTCTTTTTTATTTTCTTCTTCTTTTATAACTTTATCAGCAAGTTTTTCAAGTTGTTTTACAAATGGGAATAATAAAACTGTTGTGCCGATATTAAAAACAGAGTGTAAAATAGCTATTTTAGCTGGGCTTGCAATTTCTGCTAGATAAGGTATTTCAAATAATGCTATGCCAATTAAAAATGCCGTTAAGAAAATCATTGTTCCTAAAATATTAAAAACCAAATGAACAACGGCAACTTTTCTTGCACTTGAATTAACACCGATACTAGAAATGATTGCAGTAATACAAGTACCAATGTTTTGTCCCATAATAATTGGAAGTGCAGCACCGCAAGTGATGTCAACTTTTAGCGCTAAAGCTTGCAACATACCAACTGATGCTGATGAGCTTTGAATAATAGCTGTAATTAATGCACCGATAAATATACCAAATAATGGGTTATTGAATAAAGTTAAAAGATTAATGAATTTTTCAGAGTGTGACAATGGAGCCATAGATGCGCCCATCGCAATCATACCTGTCATTAAAATTGCAAAACCGATAAAAACAGTACCAATATTTTTGTTTTTAGAAGATTTTGCTACAAAAAATAGCATTAAACCAACAAATGCTAGAATTGGCGTAAGTGTATCTGGTTTGAATAATGCAATCCAAGAATTATCACCTTCAATTCCAGCTAAGCTTAAAATCCAAGCAGTAGCAGTTGTTCCTATGTTTGAACCCATAATAACACCAATTGCTTGAGATAATTTAATTAAGCCAGAATTTACTAATCCTACAAGCATAACAGTTACTGCAGAAGAACTTTGAATTACAGCAGTTACCCCAAGACCAAGCAATAGTCCTTTTAATGGACTAGAAGTAATACTCCTTAGAATTTTCTCTAATTTGCCACCCGCAATTTTTTCTAATGAGTCTGACATCATATGCATTCCGTATAGGAAAAATGCCAAGCCACCCAATAGTTGAAATATACAAAATATATTAAAATTTTCCATAACTATCCTTTCAAATATGCGCCAGAAAATAGACGCAATAGTGTAAATATCTAAAAATAAAGCCTTGTGAAGTAAATCACTAAGGCGCTCTTATTTGATATATTCTTTGTTCGTTATTTGATAAATAGTTATTATTATCTTTATTAAATTTGATGTTTTCTTTGTTAAATAAATTGTTAATTGGATTTGAGTTTACAATTAATGGAGTTGTAAATGAACAACCACTGCTATTATCTTTTTTGCGGTTAGTTATTTCGCCTGAACGATTGTTATTTGAAATAAGAACAACAGTTTCATTTTGTGTTCCTACAATATAGTCATTCGATTTGATTGGTTGATATGCATGAACTGCGGATGGCTCTGATAATAGTGAAAAGACTAATGTAAAAGCCAATATGAAAAAAAACATAACTATATTAAATATTTTCTTCATACAAAGATTATATTATAAAGAAAATTATATGTTATAAAAAACAATGGTATCTTTTAACTTGATTTTTGTTGAACCATTTGGTACGAAATATTCTTCATTGCGTTTAATTAATGCTATTAAATAGGTTTCTGGTAAATCTATTTCTTTGATTTCTAAATTTAGCCATTCATGTTTTTCATCAATAAAAGTTTCGCATAAGTTTATGTCTATATCTGATTGTGTGTGTGTAGAACCAATAAGAATTTCATCATTTTCCAAAATTTGAGTTAGACCTTTAGGTACGATTTTTTTGCCATCTCTTGTAATCATTAGAATTAGAGCTTTACCGTTGAAATGAATATCTTTAATGTATTGACCTATCCAAGGATGACTTTGTTGAATAATAACTTTATTTAATGAAATAGCAGATTCTTGTTGAAAATCGTTAAATGTTTTTCTTACGTCGCTAAATTTGTCTATCATATTAACTTTTTTAGCAATAAGTGGTAATAGTGAACCTTGAATTGATACTGATAATAATGCAACAACAAATACAATATGGAATAAATCATAAGCAAGATTTTTGCTTTCAGAGACAACCAATATCGCAAATACAATAGAAGCAGCCCCTCTTAGTCCTGCGCTTGATATAAATAAAAATTGATTCCATTTTATTTTAAATGGTGCAAGCGTAATAAGTACAGCTAATGGTCTAGCTGCAAAGGTTAAAAATAGTGTTACTAAAATTGCAGGCACTATAATCTCTGGTATTTTATGCGGGAATGATAAAAATCCTATTAAGAAGAAAATAACAACTTGACTTAATGCTGTAATTCCGTCAAAAAAGTGCATTAAATTTAGCTTATTTTTTATCTCGCTGTTGCCTAAAATAATACCAGTTATGTAAACGCTTAAATACCCATTCCCTTGTATTAAATCGGCTAGAGAAAAAGATAACAAAGCAACTGCCACAATAAAAATGGTGTCAGTACCATCTGTTAAAAGTCTTGTTTTCTTTAATAAGAATAAAGCACCATAAGCAATTAGAACGCCTAAAAGTATTCCGAAGAATATTTGTTTGAAAAGCAAAGGAAGTGTTTCAGTTGCATTTGAACCTTGCAACATCGTTATGCCAACTATTGTTAAAATATATGCAAACGGGTCGTTACTACCACTTTCCATTTCTAAAAGTGATGCGGTATTATATTTTAAATTTAACCTTCTTGAACGTAATATTGAAAATACTGATGCAGCGTCAGTTGAGCTGATAACCGCACCAATCAAAAAACTTTCTACATAAGAAAGGTTTAAAACATAATAACAAAATAATGCACAAAATCCTGCTGTTAAAATTGTTCCAAATGATGACAATAGAATTGCTTGCGCATTAACTTTTACATCGCATATTTTTTTTGTGCAAAAACCTCCATAGAAAATGATAAATAATAGTCCAATTGAACAAAGTTTTGCGGTTAAATCATAATCATCAAAAGATAATTTTAATATTCCATCAGAACCAAATAAAATACCTAAAAACATGAAAAAAACAAGAGAAGGCATCCCAAGTTTGCTTGAAAACTTGTTGGTTACAATACAAGAAAAAATTACTATTGCGCAAAATAAAATAAGTATCGACATAACTCTATGTTAGCAAGAATTTTTAATTGAAAAAAGTAGACTTTTACTATTATTCAAGGTCAAATTTATTTGGTGTACGAAGTAGTTCTTTTTCATTTAAATAATCAAGAATTCTGAAGTTAAGAAGATTTCTATAATCTTGCATTGGTGCAGTAAATGTTGTAATGTATTTTTCGTCTTTAAAATGTTCTAGCAGTTTTTCAACTTTTTTCATATCTGTAACTAAACCAGTTTTAAATGTATCTGGGCTATAAACAGTCCACGCATTATGAGGATAGAATGTAGAACGGCATTCGTTTGTGTTTTGATTTAGTAACATTTCTTGGAATACAGTGTAATCCATGTTGTAAAATTCTTGTTTAATATTATCTCCATATGGTTCTAAAATAGGCGGCATAGGAACTCTTGGTTCTGAAATTTCATCTTCAGAATATGGGTACAATTCCTCCATATAGTCCATAGAACCAATTCCAACAATCTGTATTGATTTTGTGAAATCTTCTAACACGCCTAAGTCATCAGCATATCTTGCCATTACATCTAAAAATGAGCAAGCACCTTTTCCTGTGCAAATATAATCAGTTATTACTGTCTTTTTGCCAGTTTTTTTCATTGTATCAACAATTTCTTTTGGATTAGCGCCAACTCTATCTAAGTATTTTCTGTATGCAGTTTCTTCTTCTTGTGTTGGTGCTTCTTTTGGGAGTTTTTGCATCCCTTTAGAACTTGGATAGTACCAATATTTTGAAAATGCAACAAATTTATATTCGGGGATGCCATCTTTCATCCAGAATGCTGCATTTAAAAACCATTTTGGACTTCTTCCTAAACAAATTATAGGCTGGTCTTTATATTTTAAGTATTTTTTTGAAATTTTTAAAAATTTTTCCATTGATTCATCTGATTGTAATGGTAAAAATTTAGATTTCTTATCAAATAACTTTGATTGTTCCACATCTTCATTTGTGGCAAAGCCTCGATATAGTTTTCTATATCTTTCTTTTGCTCTATCAGTCATTATTTGGTAAGATTTGATGTCAACGTCGCCAACCAAACGGTTTGGATTTGTCCAGTTCCCAAATGTTATGTTGTAGGATGTGTTAAACCCTAGTGGTAGTTCTGTATTCTTGCAAGGTTTTGTAGCATAATCAGCACCAATATTAATTGCTGGTTTGCTTTTTACTGGTTGTATTGTGTTGAATTTAGTAAAGTATTGTTGGTTTATGCTAGAGATTAACATCCTAAAAACCCTTGTCTTGACTTGTATTATGATAAGTCTTCTAAATAAAAAATTTGCTATTATGTTAATTAATATTTTGACAGTTTTGATAAAAGAACCATAATTAAGAAAAGGGGGATTTATGAAAAAAATTATATTACTAATGATAGTTCTTCTATTTGTCTCAGGAGGACAGGTTTTTGCAAAACATACACACTTATGTAAATATATTGAAGGAAATACTCATCATTCTTTTGATATGACTCCTGGACAATCTGCGGAAGAATATTGTAAAACTTGGTCAAGTGATTTTTGGCAAAGAAATGGAAAATATAATGAATGTTTGTCGCAGGATTATCCAATGGCAAATCGTGCATATCAAGCTGGTGCTTGTAAAAAATATGTAGAATCTGAAGTGTATTATTTGCAAGGTTGTGAGTGTGAAATAAAAAAGCTTGAGGATGGAACAAACGCTGGCTATTCTTGCTCGGGTTCTAGTGGTTGTAATGCTTCAAAAGCGATGCAAGAACTACGTTTCAAATATGATTAATGATTAAAAAATAAAAAGACAGGATTAACCCCTGTCTTTTTATTTTTTTAATAAAGATTTTATACTAAATGATCAAGAACTTCTTGTTTTGAAATTTTATCAGATCTTTGAGCAATGCCCTTCATTATTGATTTTGCAATAGTTGTTGGCATGTAGAAATTGCCTGATGTATTTCTAAAATCGTCTAATAAATAGAATGCAAGTTTGTCATTTTTGCTTTCTTTTACTGCTTTTTGGAAAGTATCAACTTTTGCTTTTTCTTCTGGAATAGAATATTCACCATCACCTGTAATTTCAAATTCAGCATCTTCTGCTACTTTTGCTAATTCTGCTAACTGTCTATCTTGTGGTGTGCGTGCATATTTTTTTGCAATTGCATCAATTTCTTTTGCGCCACCAAAGTGAACAGAACTATTAATACTTTGTACTAACATTTTTAACTCCTTCTATAAACACAAAATTTATACATACGTGTATTTATAAAAATCTGTAAAAATTTTTTTTGTTAGTTATTTTGCGCAAAAAATTTTTTTAGAGTATTTGTATTTTCAGAGGTCTCAAAAAATGAATATTAGTTCTATATCTGTAAATAAATTTTGTAATGTTAATTTCAATAGGGATACAAAAGTTGCTGGTCTTAATAGGCAAAATGTTTCTGATTGTTTTGTAAAAACAAGTAATGTAGCGTTCTCGGCATTAAGTGAAAAAGAACAACGTCAAAAAAAGGTTGATTCCTTTGTCTCAGACATGAACTCTAAGGTTTTTTCTTCTAAATTTTCATATAGAGATATTGCTAATTCAATGCAAAAATACGTCAAGAATGTAAGTGTGAAGCCAATGAATCAAGCCCCTAAAGAACTTTTGTTTTCAAATAGTCTTCAAGGTCTTTATTGTGAAGAGTTGGATTTTGATGAATCTTCAAACAAATTTTTAATTCCAAGGAAAAATAGAGTTTTTTATACAAGAACTGAAACATTAAATAAAGACTTTGGAAATGTATGGTGTGTTGTTAACGCGGCGCATGAACTAACGCATGCACTTCAATCCGAATGTTTAGTTCCTAAACAAGTTGAATTATTTAATAATTATGTAGAGAAGAACAAAGATGATGTTGATACTGCATTAGAACAAATCACTGCTGTTGTTGGAACTATAAATGTTGTTGAAGAAAATATAGCGAGACCTTTTATTGATCTTTTAGCACAAAATGAAGAACGTGCATATAATCGTATCCAAGATGGGATGACTAATGTTCTTGGTTGGCTTTGTAAAAAAAGAGGAACCGAAAACTTTGGTGCGTATGTTCGTGAAAAAGTAAATGCAAGCATTAAAACTTCTGAAGAAAAACACGGAATAGATATTGATAAATCATTGCTTTTTGACGCAACTATAAACCATTTTGAAAAAGAAATTGAAGCGTATGAAAGTGAAGGAAGAGCATTTAAGAAATTTGTAGGTATTGATAGTCCTCGTGCTTTGGCTCGTGTTCAAATATATCAAAAATCTATTGATGCTTTGACTGAAATGAAAAAAGAAGTAGAATAGAAAACTGTAAGTTTGAGACGAGTAAAAAATGATAGTTCTTCCTGTATCAAGTCAAAATATAAGAAAAACCCCATTTTTCTATAGTCCTAAAGAAAAAAGAACAAGGACTATAAAATCAAACTCGGATAGATTGGTGCTTTCAAAAAAATATCAAACAGAGGAAGTCTCTGAAGAAAAGCCATTTTCTCACGAAAATTTTGTTGGTTTTCTTGAACAGAGATTGAAAGAATCTAAATTGCTTGAAAACTGCTTAATGTTTTTGCATTGTACTGGTGGTTTGACATCTGACGATATAACAGGACTTGCAATAAATGCTGCTGGAAAAATTCCAAAGACTGATTTGGATTATTGTATTGAGAAAAAAGTACCATTGACGGAGGTTGATACTCAAGAAGTTCTTGATATTAGGCAAAGGAATAAAAACGCAAAAACTATTGAGAAAACAGATGATTTATATATTGAAAATCATGATGCAGTTCTTAATCATGAATTAGATTTGTTAAGTAAAATTCCTCAAGAAAGAAAAATGTTAATAATTACAGGATTGTCTGGAGCTGGGAAAAGTACTTATTTAGATTCTATCAATACTGATGAATATTATGTTGCTGATATTGATGATATTAAAAAGTTATTCCCAGAATATGAAACAAGAAAAGAAGATAATACATTGCATAATATTTCAAGAAGTATTATGCAAGAAGAAATCATTCCTGAAGTAATTAAACAAGGACGAAATATTGCAATTCCAACAACTGGACTGGCAGAGTATGTTGAAAGATTAGCTACCCCAGCTAAGCAAAATGGTTATCAAGTAAAATTAGTTCATGTAAAAATTGATAAAGAAAAAGCTATGCATAGAGTAATGGATAGATACCAAAGAGAGGGCAGATTTATTGACCCATACTTTATTGCAACCAGAGCGCCATATATGGATAGTGAACTTGTGTGCTTTGAAAATCCAGAGTTAGTGGATGAAGTTGAAGTTATAGAAAATTAGTATTTTAAATTATAGTTTATGAAGCATCATCCATTTCGTCATCTTCATTCAATAGAGTGCTGTTGTATGCGTGAATGTTTTTCATTGGTGGATTTGTTCTAATTTGTCTATCAATAATGTCTTTTATTGTAAAAATTTGCTCAAGCGTTTTCTTCTGTGTGTCAAAAAACATTGGTGTTTTATTTGTTTTTTTATCATTAAAGAAAGTTTGTGCATGGTGCAACATTAGAGAGTATGAGCAAGGAATTGAATATGCTCTAGCAAGTACTTTATCGTTTTTGTCTAGTACTTCAACTCGTTTATCAAAATCATCAATTGTTATTTTTACTTTTTGAGAGTTTTTACCTTCAATAATGATTGTATTGGAACGTTCTTTCATATATTGACCAACTTCAAGGTGGGCAGAAATTTTGTCGTTGATTTTTCCTGTTACAATTACTCTGTCTTCTGTATCACCTTCTTCTAATGGTACAAAAACTCCTCTTTGTCTTGTTTTCATTGCAAGTTCAGAATTTTCTCTATTAGGGTCTGGCATTTTGCTATCTTTCCAAGGATATTTTCCTGCATATACAGAGCTAATATCTGTAAGTTCTAACCCCATTAAGTTTAGCAAGTTAGATGCATGAACTTGTAGGTCTAATAATACGCCACCACCAGCTTTTCTGTCTCTTAACCATTGACGGTCTAACAAACTATCAGCACCCTGTTCTGAAAAATTACAGTATATAGAACTAATTTCGTCTTCTTTGAAGAATGGTATGGCATTTTCAATAGATTTTGTAAATTTTTTGTCTTCTGTGTTGTCCACATCTATAGTTACAGAATCTTTGTATGGCATAGGTACGCCCATTAATCTTAGACCAGCTATTTGTCCAAAATAGAAATAATCACCAAAATATAGCGGTGTTTTTGAGTCTTTAACGGCTTTATTTAATTGCCCAAGTTCTTTTCTTGATATACACATTGGTTTATCAACATAAACACCGTCTAGTGATTGTCTTTGTGATAATTCTTTTATTTGTTCCGTATGAAATCTGTTTGGTGAAAAGATAAATGCTGAACCAGATTTTACATCTTCCATTGATTTCAATATTGGATATCCATTGTTGTCTACATTTTCTTTGAGAAATTTAGGATCAAAAATACTGATGTTTTTTCTTGTTCCAAAATATGAGTCTAAAACTTCATCAATGTGGAAAAAATTAGAAAAAATAGAACCTGCGCCAATTATGTTTGTTTTTTTATCAGCAAAACTATTAGCAAATGAATCTGGTATTGATTTTGTTTTGTCTGTTTCACAAAAAGAATATAGTTTTGATTCACTTTGCTTATCTAATGCAGATGTTGTACTTGGAATATGAGTACGTGCAAAAGTTGGATAGAAGCATATTGATGAATTATAGTTTGGTAGTTCATCTTTACGGTTTGTGTTAGTAGTTATATTTTGCTTTTTTTGTTTTTTTACAATCGGAGTGTTGCTATTGTTTGTATACAGAGATGTTATTATTTTCATTTTTATTTTCCGGCGAGTGTTCTTTGTTATTCTTTTAAAATATCAGCATATCTATCAAGATTTGCAAGAAGTTCCTTGTTCTCTTTTGAAACCTTGCCACCTTTATGTCTAATTGCTCTTGCGATAATTTCTGGCAAATTGAAACCTTTTTCATTTCTTAGATTTTCTTCATATTCACCTTCTATATCATCAGGCATTCTTAATGTCCAACAATCTTCTGTTTCACCTGGCTTGTTGTATGTTTTGCCAATTCCAAAGAAGTCTGTAAAGAATACTTGAATTCTTTTTGCTGGGCTTGTAAATAGTTCAACGAAAGATGCAAGCATAAAGTCTTTTTTGTTTTTACTTATGTTTTCTTCGTATTCGTCAAAATCATCGTCTTCAGTATAAGTATCCATTGCAAGTTTATGAGCTTTTTCAGCAAGCTTTTCTTTGTCTGCTTCGTTTGTTTCTGCTGCATTAAACTTGCCTTGTGTGTATTCAATAAATGATGGGTTATCATGAGAACCAAGCATTATAACTTTTTCAGGAGCTGTATCTCTTCCTCGATAATCAAATTGGGTTACAGATATACCTGAAAGTTGAAGATTTTTCATAACTCTTGCAACTGGCTCTGTAACTTCGCCTAAGTCTTCACATATTATGTCATCTTTTGTTAAACCATATTTTTCCGCTGCAGGAATTACAATTTTGGTTAAAATTGCTGCATATTCTTCATCTGTTGATTTTGCATATTTACCTAACATTTTGTGGTTTGGAGAAGAATATAGTCTTCCAGAATTTTCTGGAGTCATTTTATTTTCTTTTGTTGAGTATACAAATGGGTCAATTAATCCAATAATGTGGTCAATTCTTGCACCGCCTGATGATGATTGGAACATTTTTTCATAGCGTTTTTGCATTAATTTCCCACCTTCACCTAATGAACCATCTTCGTTAAAAATGGTTTCAGGGTCTATAACAGCAAAACCCCATCTTTGACCATCTGCAGAAAAATAGTCTGGTGGACAACCAAGAGCAATATCTTTTAAGAAAATGCCTTGATTTTGCCATTCTTCAACTGGAGTAAATGCAATCGGAGAATCACCAAGAATTCTAATTCCTGCTTCTTCGTTTGTGGCTTTTGCTGCTTCGATTTCTCTTTCAGCAATCATTTGCTTAAAATAATAGAAGTCTATATCTCTTGCATATTTTTCTCTGATTTCGCTTAATCTAGCGTCAGTTTTTTTTGTTTGTTTTTCTGTTTTTGCGTTATATAAGTTTCTATCTGTTTTGTTCCAAGTTTTCCAGTCGTCGGTTTTATGTTCTCTTGCTAATATTTCAAAAATAGCCTGAGGTTCTTGTTCCTCTGAATTTTGTGCTTTGTATTCTTCAAATTTACTTGCTAGTTGAGCAACTTTTTCGTCTGTTGAACTTCTTCTTAAAAAGTTAGAATATGCAACATTTAAAGCTTTATCATATTTATCTACAACATAGTTGAAATCAACTTTGTTATCTTCTTTATTTGGTCTGTTTTCAACAATGTGGTTTAAAACACTTAATGGTAATATATTGGCATATTCTCCAGTTGTAAGTTTTTCTAATGGAATCATATAAATATTTTTACCATTTGTTAATGGTGAGTAAGGGGATGGATTCCAGCTTCTTCTTAAATTGTCTGGTTCTTGTTGAATTTTTGAAAAACCATGGGTTGAAAGTAGTGGTATAAAGTTTGCTCTTGCATTTTCTGATAGTAAAGAACCAATCCCCGTATTTTCAATTTCTTTAGATGGTGTTGTTGAATTGTGAATGATTATTCCTAATTCTTTATCTAAGACTTTTAATCCTTGTTTTAATGTTTCTGTATATCCTTGTTTTTCTTCTTCTCTTAGTCTTCGGCTAAAATTTAGTGTTTTTGTATTTGATGAGATTGCACTTATTTTCATTTCCATTCCTCTTTGTTTCCTCTGCTTTAATTCTTCTAAATTTATTTTTTGCTAGATGATTTTTTCTTTTGTTACATTTAAAAATTTATAATTGTAAAAATTTATGATTTATCTAGCAAAAAAAAATTTTTGGTTTGTTAAAATGAGAGCTAACACGTAGGAGGTTATAATTGTGAGAGTTTCAAATATCGGGCCAAATGTGAGTTTTGGGCATAAAATAATAATAGATATTGGTGCTAGTAATCCTAAAGGGACATGCAAAGTTCTTGTGAAATCTGATGATGGAAGAGATTTAAATAAAACAAATGGTTATTTGAATAACACTGTAAATGGTTTCAGTACAAAAGATGAAACTGGTAAAAAAATTGACGGTGGACAGGCTGATTTTATTTCAAAATTAGATGATGTTATTTTCAATGCTCATAGAGATGTTTTAAGATTGGCACGAGAAGGAAAAATTAAGTTTGCACAAGATGCAAAAGGAAGTACTAAAAAAGATAGTATGCTTTCTGGAGTTGCTGTTTTTGTACCTGGTACAACATTTACAATGTGTAAGGATGATAGAATTGCATTTATTCCTAACTTAAGGAATGATGAAGGTGAATCTTTATTAAATATAGATTTTAAAAAATATGAAGAAGAAATAAAAACTGGTGGGCCAAGAGCTAAAGGTCTTGATCCAACAAGAAATTTTGAACTTGTCGTTACTAAAGACTTAGGTGGTGCTGGCTTGGCACTTGCAAAAGTTTTAGCAAGTCGTGATGAATTAAAAATTGGCGACTACATCATGGGTGTTATGACTGGTGGTGGTTTTGGTAGCGTTGATGTTAAAGTTAAAGGCCCAGAAGAAACTCCTATTGTAGAATTTGAAACTTCAGAAAGTAGTAGTTATTTATCTGGTAATACTCAAATGCATAGTAAAATTTCATCAACAATTAATGAATTATTCTCTCACGAAAATCCAAAAGCAGAGTTTCAAAGAATAAAAGATGATGTTGGATTGGATGAGTTTTTCCCAATTCTTGGTAAATTAGGACGACAAGGTGTTAGTGTTAAATCTCATTTAAATTGTTTCTTAAGAGCCTTAGAACTTGATGCTACAGAAGAAGAATATGAAAATGTTATGAAGTTGGCACAAAAGGCTGGTGATGCAAGACTTGTTACATCCGATAGAATGCATGTTGCTGCTTCTGATGAGGCTTTATGTGAGGAAATCGAAGCTTGTAGATTCTTTAGAGAAGTTGACTCAAAAGACCCAGAAAAACGTGTATTCTCAATGAACAGGGATTATGTAAAAGAAGAACAAATTGATAAAGCTAGAATTGAAGCTGTTCACGATTATGCAAATGCTGTATCGTTAATTTCAATCAATAAAATTAATGATTGTATTAATAAAGTATATTTAGTTGGACCATTTGCACAAGGTTTAAACAAGGATATTAAAAAGGCCCCAGATTATTATGGAGCAGCAGATTTGCCATCGTTAATTATGCAAAAAATCAATACAAATATTGACCCTCAACATGTTGATTTGCCATCAACAAAAAGATTAATGGATTTGTATAATTTTGAGGTGATTTGCGATCCAGAAATAAACTTCCCAGATAATACATTTGCTGGTGATATGTTATTGGATAAAAAATTACTATTTACTCCAAATCGTGGTTCTTGGTTCCAAATACCATTGAAAACTTTAAAAGAAAGTACGCAAGAGAAAAAAGGAGAGTAAAATCTCCTTTTTTTATGCCCAAATTTTAAAATTTGGTTCTTCAATCGTCATACAATGAAGTCCGCCGGCATGTCTGCCGAGTATATCCATTAAGTGATTAATGTTTTTATTACCGTCTGGGCTTTCCCCTGCAATAAAGTATGCTTTATCTAAATTCGGAACAGCTTTTTTTAGGTCTTCATTGAATAATTCTTGTATTCTACTTTTTAGTGGACTATCACATTTTGATGAGTTTGTAATATACGAAATTTTACCGTCATTATGTTTGTTTACAATTGCATTCATAAAGTTTATTTCGTTGCTGTATACACCGGCAATTCTAATTGGTTTAAAACCAAGTTTTTCTAGTGATTTAACAACTGTGTCACAAGAATCGTACATGCCTCTATAGCCAAGGGTTCCTTTTTCTAGGTTTTCTTTCATGTACTGAAATTCAGTTGAATCAAATTCTTTTTCAAGTGTTTTTAAGTGTTGTTTTGTTAATTCGGGGTCGTCAACAAGAATATAAGGATATCCTATTGGTCGCATTGTTAAATCTAGATGATAGTCTTGTTGTGGAATAAAATGGATATTTTGTTGCTTTATCCCGTAGGCTTCGCTTATAGCAGTTTTGTTCGCGTATTTTTCGCCATCTTTACCAATTATCATCCATTTTTCGCCATTTGGATATTTCCCAATAAAACTATTTCCACCTTCTTGAAAATGATGAGTTCCTACATTGTTTATTCCGAGATTTAGTTTTAATGGTTCAAAAAAAGCAGGATCTGGACAAGTATCAGCAAGCATAAATGGTTTGTTATCTTTTTCAATAACCGTTTTCATGTCTTGAATCCAGCGTCTTCTACTTGGTATTGGTGTTATTTCTATTTTTTCTTGTCTACCGACTTTTTGCATTTCTTTTTGAAATGGCGAACAAGTATTTCCTTCTAAATAAATTCTTTTTAATGGTGCGGCATCGTAACCTTTGAAACTAATGTTATTCATCATTGTTTATTGTTCACCTTTTTTCTTTTCGTCTAGTATTTTTCTTCCGGCTCTTATAAAAGCGTCTTCTGTTCTTTCAAAGTAGCGTGTTTCAATTCCTGACTTTGCAATAATAAATTGCATTGTTTGAAAATATAGGCTACCTACATGCACGTTGGGAATTTTTTTATTTGTATAAACACCGCCATCTATTGGTTTTTTCAGTTTGTCACTTGAAAATCTGAGTCCTAACGCAAAGCCTGGTGCATAAGGTGCTTTGTATAATTCTATAGTGTCACCTTCAGTTAGTTTTTGCATTACCTCGTGGTCAATGAACTTTCTGTATTCTTTGACCAAGTTATCAGTGAAACCATCAGGTGTTCCCTCTGGCATCTTTGTATATAATTTCTTGTCTACAACAAGATTTGCTTTGAAAGAGATATTGTTCATAGCAAATATTTAAAGTCAAAACAAAAAATGATTTGTTCTATTGTAAACAAATCTTAATAAAATTCCTTGTTTTGTAAAATATGAATCTTGTTTATTTTTTTTGTCTCCAAGAAAGGATTTTTCATGAATATTTATAATAATTCTGTGTATGAAAAAGTAAACGTATTAAATTATAGTAATCCTTTAAAATACAGAAATATAAACTCATTACATAACGATACGGTTTCTTTTGGTGCTTCTGTTAATATCGGAAAGAGAATTGAAGAATATAAGACATATAATTCTTCAGGTAATCACAGTATAAAAAGAGCGGAAGCTGAAAAAATATACGAATATTTTGGTTTTGAAAAGAAATCAGAAAATACGCATATAAAGTATGAAGGTCCATATGGTCAAACTATTATTATAAAAAGACAAAATCCTATTGATCCAGGTGCTGCTAATGATTTAATTAGTGCAATAAAAAGAGCTGATATGTTTAATGGTGAGTTAATTGTTTTTGATACAGAACCATCATCTGAAGAAATTGAAAAATGGAAAAAAATAGTTACTAAAAGAAAACCAAAAAAAGGATCTGTTAATCAATATTCTTTAGGTTTAAGAACTCAAAGAACATCGCAAGAAGATACGAAACCAAATGAAATTGCAAAAACAGGAAAGCAAGATGAAAGAAAATTAAATGATTTAAAAAAACAAATAAGTTTATTTCTTGTAAAAGTTTCTAATGCTGAAAATAATCTTGCTAATCTTCATGCAGAATTTAGCAAGTTAAAATCTGAATGTTTACAAAATGGACTAAGTATTCCAAAATCAGAGTTTACTGATGTTGAAGAACAAATAGAGTCTGAAAAGGGAAGAACAAAATCTATTAAGGAAACTGTTGAATCATATAAAGAAAAATTGTCCTTAGGTAAAAATTTATCAGATGATGAAAAGGCGCAATTAGCTGAATATTTGAAAGAAGATTTTAGCTTTGAAAACATAAAATCTGCAATTGGTGTAATTGAAGAAAATTGTATTAATGCGTTGACGAATAGAGATGATTTATATTCAAAACTTTCATCTCTAATTAATTCTGCTTCTGAAACAATTATTAACTATGAAATTCAGCTTGATGAAATAAAACATTGTTTATCAGAAGCATCAATATGTATGTGCTTAAATGCAAAAGATTCAAAAATGCTTGAACAAATGACTTCTAAAGTTGAAAGAAAGTTTAATGAAGCAAAAAAACAAATTGAAAAATATTCAGATGCAAACCTTGAAGAAAAATCAAATCAGCAATTAAAAACAATGAACGATAATTTATTATCTATGATGGGTGGACAAATTGTTCATATTGGTGAAGATCTTGAAAAAATCCAAGAAATTGTAAATCAAAAAATTATTCCATATATTACATATTCTCCTGAAGATATTGAAAAACAGCGACAAAAAAGACTTGATGATTTTTATAAAAAAGTTGGACATGCTGATTCAAAAGGACAAAAAACAGTGGAAACACAGCCAAAAGAAGAGTCGGGTGCTGTTGCAACAATTGAAGAAGAAACAAAAGTGGGAAATGACGAAAGTTTACCTTCTATTACGCCACAAGAACCACAAACAATTCAAAAAGCAGAAATTACGCCACAAATGAGTGCGAGAGAAAGGAAAATTCTTCCATTTAAAGAAAAACTTGTAGAAAAAACGTCACCTCTTCCTATTAAAATTGTTCAAACAGAAATGGCGACATTAATAGATGGTTTATTTGATGTTGATTCGTTAGTTGCTATTCAAAAAGAAAAAGATGGTGTGCAAAATTTTGTTAATGCACTTGTTTCAAAAATTTCTCAAACACCTGAATATAAAAAATTAAAAAATGCATCAAGATTTGCATTATTAGAAACTATATCAAAAAGTTCATCAAAGCTACCTGCTCAAATCTATTCATTGCCAATTTCTCAGTTGAAAAATGTATATGCACAAATGGAAGCTGGTAGTAAAGAACTTGAATTTTATACTGCAACTGCTTTTCCTATGAATTTTCAATTGGAAAAGGATGTTGATATGAAACAAATGGAACAAAAGCTTGGTGAATATAACGTTCTTCTTAGAGATATTGATAGTAAAGAATCAGGATTGGTTTTAGATAAACTTCTTTCTTTCGTTCCAAATTTTCCTAAGAAAGAAATGCAAAATTTAATATTAAGCTTGTCAATGGAAGGTTCTTATTTAAAATTACTGACTGATGAAACGACAGTTCCTGAACTAAAATCTTCTGTGTTAGAAACTTTTTGGAAAAATTATGATAATACCTATAGCACAAATTATACTGTTCAAGTTTTAGAAAAATTTGAAGAGGAACAACAAAGAAAAGTTGCAGCAGAAACACAAAGAAAAAAATTAGAATCTGTTGATAAAATTGATTGGTCTTTATAAGTCAAGGAAGTAAAAATGAAAATTAGTAAAATTCAAAATGGAAATATATATAACGTAAAAAATACCGTTGAAAAAAATAACAAGGTAGCAAACAAAGGTTTGCAGACAGGAGAAATGTTACCAGCATCTTATCCTCAAAACTATTATGTGTCGTTTGGTGCAAGAGACTTTAATACAGTATATAATCTTCATAAAGATTCAGAAATGCCAACTACTGTAAGAAATTATATTGAAAATCAACAATGTTTGCTTTCTGATAGTGATTTTGCAACTTTTTCAGAGTTGGGTTTAAAAATAATTCAACGTTCAGCTTTTGCTGATTTAAAGGATTGTAAAACTGTTGCTGATATAAAAGCAAAATATCCAAACGAAGAAGATTTTCAGAATTTAAAAACATTATCTGAAACAACAACAAATAGTCGATTTTTTGAACCAATGCGACAATTAGAACGAAAAGGTATTAAAACATTAAATTGTGATGAAGATATTACAACTTTTTTGGTGAAAAAAATATATTTAGAGGGAAAATCCTATAAGGGTGTAATGGAAGATTTGGCAGCAGCTATAACTCCAGAAGCACAAGAACTTAAAGAAAAACTTGGAACATATACAGAAGCAAGAAGAACTTTCTTTATTCCATTAGGTATTAAAGCTCCTAATGGACAAACATATGGTAGGGACTTGCAAAATAGTGATCCATCATTCCTTGCTAATAGAAAAAAATATTTTTCTAATCTATCTCCGGAAGAAATTAATGAACGAATTCAAAATTTATTAAAGAGTTCAGAAAAATCACGAGTATCAATGATGGATGCGTGGAATCATTGTCCTCAAGTTAGAGCTGATTTATCTGATTTCCTTACAGAAAATATTAATAACCCTAACTATTCAGTAAAGGATGAAGGGTTAGATGTTTATGATGTTCAATTTTATTCTAAAATGCGACGTTTAATGCTTGGATTTTGGACTAAATATCCTTTGCATAAGGAAGAACTTGGAAAAGAAATCAAAATAGCGTTGGAAAAATTTGATAGTATGAAAGCGCTCGGTGATGAAAAATTTAATGAATATGTTTTAGATGTTCACAAAAAAAGTCAGGAAATACGAGACAATATACAATTAAATAAAGCAAGTGTAGAGCAAAAATATCCTCATGCAATTGAATTGCTTGAAAAAATTGCTGAGCGTGCAAATCCTATGGCTATAAAAACAAAGTCTGCAAATAAAGATTTTTCTAATCTCTTATTGAACAGTGTTTCATCTCAAGAGCTAACAATTTTACAAGGGGATGAATCCTCAGCCGAGTATAAGGCCTTGTTCCCAGAAGGTATTAAAACTAAAATGAGACAATTGATTACAACTCCTGAATATGCGAACTATAACAATGCTCAAAGTTTGGCCTTTTTACAAGAATTAATTGTTGAGGGAATTATTGGTGATGATGAAGTTGATTCAATTTTGAATTCTAATGAACCATTTGCCAAATCCGTAAGAACTTTGTTTAACGAACAAGAACAAGAAATAGATTTATCGAGTATTGAAAGACGTTATAATCATTATAAATTGCCGATGTCATCAAGTGAGAAACAAAATATTAAACAAATATTACTTGAAGCAAATCCAGAATTTGATATAAAGGATGATGGCAAATTAGATTCCTTGTTATCAACACAAGGCAAATATATGAGATCTGTAATGAACAATAATATGTTGAAAGATTTGACTCAGCAAATATTCTGGTCTGAATATGACAGATTGCATGGTACAAATTATTCGACATCAGTTGTAGAAAACATTAATTTTGATAAAGTACTATCATCTGCTATTGATATTATGGATGAAATGAATTTCTCAGTGTTAGATTAGCATAAAATATGAATTTTCTTGTGATGTTCTTGTAAATTTTAAAAAGCATGTATACAATGGAATTATCGAGACACTAGCGTATTAGTTAATAACAAAGAAAAGGATGTATTTATGCGAATTACAGCTTTAGGAAAGCCGTTTTACAATTATCCGAAGAATAATGTGTCTGCAAATAAAGTTTCAATATCCGCACTACGCCCAGCGAGTGCGGATATTTTTTGCTTTAAGGGCGGAAATTCATTAGCGGATAAAATTGGAATTATTCCATCTTCAACTCCAACTCCATTAGAGAAAAAAATTGAAAGCAACTTGGGCGTTGCACCAACAAAAACAGTAGTAAAAAGATTTGCAAATGGCGAAACTTATGTAAACATTGCAGAACCTGTCAGAGGAAAAGATGTTTATTTAATGCCTGTTGGTGGGGCAAGTGTTAATGATAACTTAATGGAAACATATTTAAAAGCAGATGCTGCTAAAAGGGCTGGTGCTGATAAAGTGATTGCTGTTCTTCCAAGTTTTGATTATGCAAGACAAGAAAGAAAAACAGAATCAGGTGAAGCCATTGCTGCAAAAGTCAATATGGATTTATTAAGAGCTTCTGGTGTTGATGAAATTATTACCACTGATTTACACGCAACTGCAATTCAAGGTTTTGTTTCTAATGATATGAGAATTACTCATTTAGAATCAATGGAATTAATGAAAAATTATATTGAAGAACAAGGTATTGAGGATTTAGTTGTTGTAAGTCCTGATCTTGGTGGTACAAAAAGAGTTGATAAATTAGCAAAAGCATTAGATTGTGATAAGGCTATTATTTATAAACATCGTGCAGCACATAATCAAGCAACAGCTGAAGACTTAATTGGTGATGTTGAAGGTAAAAATTGTATTATTTTTGACGATATGATTGATACTGCTGGTACAATTGCAGAGGCGTCAAAAATGTTGAAAAAACACGGAGCGAAAGACATTTATGTTTGTGCCGCGCACGGTTTATTTAATGGTCCTGCAATGCAAAGATTAAACGATGCGCCAATAAAAGAGATTATTGTAACAAACAGTATGCCTCAAAAAGAAAACAAAATAGACAAAATTAAAGAAGTTGATTTATCTGTTCAAATAGCAGAAGCTATGAAATCAATCTCGGCGTAATGTTAATAAAAGTTAATATAAAAAATTAAAATGCGCACATAAAAATTTCTTTCATTGTTTAGAGACAATGAAAGGAATTTTTATATGAAAATAAGTGCTCTCTCTGATTATAAATATGCAAATAATTTATATGCTAACAAAGTAAAAAAACAACAATGTAATTTTGGAAGTAATGACTCTAATGTGAAATCAACAGTTATTTCTGGTAAAGAAACTAGCGCACGAATTTATACTGGAGATATGTTGGATTATAAAACAATGGACCAGATTAAAGATTTATGTAATCATCCAGCATTTAAAGATGCTCCTATAAGAATAATGCCAGATGTACATCCAAGTTCTAATACTATTGTTGGATTTAGTGCACCAGTTGTAAATGGAAAAGTTATTCCAAGCATAATTGGTGGGGACATTGGCTGTGGTATGTTGTGTGTAAAAATTGATACACAAGGTCAAGATATTGACTATGCTAAGCTAGATGATGTTGTGAAAACATATGCTTCTGTCAAAAAAACAAGAATTCCTCAAGCATTAAAAAAAGTTCCAAAGACACTACAAAAAGATTTACATAATTTGTGTAAAAAACTATACAATATAAGTGCTGACGAACAATTTCAAAATTTAGGAACAATTGGTGGCGGTAATCATTTCGTAGAAATAGATTCAGATAAAAATGGTCAAAAATATTTAATTATTCACTCTGGCTCAAGGACACTTGGCAAAAAAGTCGCAGATAGACATGAATATATTGCTAGACATACAAATCATTATCATAAAAAAGAATTGTCATATTTAACTGGTGATGAATTAAAAGAATATATGCAAGATATGAGAATTGCACAAGAATATGCAAAAGCAAATCGTCGTGTTATTGCAGATGAAATCTTATATAGAATGGGATGGAAAGAAAAATCTTCTTTTGAAAGCGTACATAATTATATTGATGATAAAGGAATTCTTAGAAAAGGTGCGATTGCCGCAGAATTAGGTAGAGACCTTTTGATTCCTCTTAATATGAGAGATGGTGTTGTTCTTGCAAAAGGTAAAGGAAATCCGGAATGGAATAATACTGCACCACATGGAGCTGGTCGTAAAGTTGCAAGAGGCGAGGCGCATAAAACATTATCTTATGAGAAATTCGTGTCTTCAATGGATGGAATATATACTAGCTGTGTTAGACCAGATACCTTGGATGAGGCTCCTGATGCTTATAAGAATGCTGATGACATAATCGAAAATATCTCAGAAACTGCAGATATAATTGAAGTGGTAAAGCCAGTATATAATTATAAGGATTAATCATGCTTGTTCTAAATATTCCAACAGTAACCTTTGCTGGTTCTAGAAAAATTGACAAATTAAAAAACCAAAATTACAATAAAATTGGTGCTTCTCAGTCTTGTGGCGGAGATTGTTTTTGTTCAAGTATAAAGAAAAGCGATGCAATGGATAGTGAAAAAAATTTAAATCAAGAAATAAAAAAGTTAAAAGCTTCTGAAAAAATGGATGCGAGTCCGGTTTCTTTTCTTGTTCCTCTTTTAGGTGATTTTCTAAGTTCACAAATTTCTTCAAGTGAATTTTCTGAAAAAGTTTTTGTGGAAACAAAAAAAGCACAGTTTATGTTTTTTCATATGTCACAAAAAGATATTGCTGATAATAAAAGGATTTTTGTTGAAGAATTCAAATTTGCAGATGATTTAAATAAGTTTTTAGCTGAAGAGTTTAATGATGAAGGATTAAGAAAAAATGTAATACAGCTAGTTACTGATTACAATAGAAAGGGTAACCGTTAACTTGCATATTGAGGTATGTATATTGCGTCTTTATCCCAAGAACCTCTTCTTAGATTATATAAAATTGTATCAAATTTGTTGTTGTATCTTTTTAATATAGCCCCCATAAATTCTTCTGAATAATCTTTTTTTAGTAGTTTTTCTGCGAGAACTTCTGTGAATGAAGTAAGTTTCTCACCAGAAGACCAACTTGCAGTAGGACTATTCAAATCTATAAATGTATCACGTTGCATTGCTCTAAAAATTATATGGTCTTCGTTTACAAGATTTTCAGATATTATTTGTTCTATTTTATTTTTTGGAACTCCGTTTGCTTCTAGTATTGCTCTAAGTTCTTGTTTGTATGTATCTGCAACGGCACTTAATTGTTTAAATTTGTCGCTTTCTGAACAATATCTTATCCAATTTTCTTGGAAATTTTTATCTCCTTCAAATCTGCTCATAAGTAGTTCATTCATTTGATGAACAGCTTTGTCTCCGCTTACTCCGTCAATTTCTTTTATTGAATCTGTTAAACTGGATCTGCCAAAGAATACATCACAGAACGCTTCGGTGTTTTCAATTCCTGGAAAAATATCTTCGCCATCTATAAATCGTTCTGATAATTCTTCGAATATTTCTTGAGTATTTTTTCCTTTTATGTCAATACCAAGATTTATTGCAGTTGCTTCTATGAACATTGCATCGGACATAATTACTTGTGCACAGTAACCCTGATTGATATTATCTGGAGTTATTCTTCTTGTCATTAAGTTTTCATATATTTCTCTTTGGTTTGGAGTTAAATATAAATCTCTACCGCCGATTTGAATTGTTTGATCACTAAATACATTACTAAATGCTTTATTCCTAATTCTTATATATTCAATTTCAGATACAAGATGATCAGCATATCCATTATCAAGCATTTCGATTAATTGATGAATTGTTGTTTCATCGTATCCTTGTTGTTTTACTGCATCTAATTCTAAAAGTAATTGGGAAATTTGTTTTGTTTCAGCTTCACTTCTTTTTGTTGCTATTCCTTTGAAAACTTCATCATCAATATTTCTTGTGCTATTAGGTAAATCAAGTTCTTTGATTGTTCCACCGTCAATTGAAATGCCTAGTGCTTTTACTTCATCATAAGAAAGTTCAATTGTTTTAGATGTATCAACAGGGCTTGTTATAGTTACCATTTTACTATCAGCATCAATATTTTTAATTGTAAAATAGTGTCTTTGTCCGCCAGCATTCGTGATAGAACCAGCTTCATCAACTAATGTACCAAATGATAGTACAGTGTCACCTTGATGTTTTGATAAATTATCTAAAAGTTCATCTGTTATTGATTCATTTGCTATGTGAACAGGGTTTAATCCGAACTGTTTTGCAACTACATCAGCAAAACCACCATCAATATTACCAGATAGTTGTTTATATGCTTGTTCAAAAATTCTTATGCCAGTTTTATCTGATAGCATTTCATCTGATAGAGATGCTTTTGAAACTCTAACAACTTGGTCACCAATTCTTACATTGTAATCACCAGCAATTGTTTTCGTAATAGATTTTTTGAAGTTCTTTGCGGTAGCTGGATTGTTCATCATTCCATCAATTGTTGATAGTAATGCGCAATCTCCAACATTACCTTGTTTAAATTTAGTAGACATACCATCAGGTAGGATTTTTGACATTGTGATTTTATTATTTAATGCTCTACCGGCTTTACCTGCAGCCCTGAAACCACCACCAATAAGTGGTGCCATTATTAAACCACCAACAGCGCCTTCAACACCGGCTTTAAGAACATTATCGCCATTAAGTGCTGCTCTAACCATATTGTCAGATGCTCCACCTAATGCCCCATCTACAGCCATACCTGCACCAAGTGCTAGTGCTCGTTTTCCAACAGTTCCGCCAGCAACATCAAGTGTTTGGTTTAAAACCATATTTTTTGCAGTTTGTTTTATACCTTGTTTTACAACTTGTTCTGCGGCTTCTTCTGCACCTTCTTGGACTATTTTTAGTCCGAGTTTTTTGCCGATTGTTTTTGTTACAGTATTACCAATACCATTTGTTATTGGAGCTAATAATCCATTAATACTGCCAGTTGCGGTATCATATAATAAATCTTTCCCAGTATATTCTTTTCCAGTTAAAAGTGCATCACCTGCTTTTATACCAACTTTTACTCCAGCTCCGACTGCTGTTGCAAGGCCCAGGCCAACAGCTAATGAAGCACCACCAGTAAATACTGCGCCGCCAATAGCTGCTGAAAAGATAAGTGCTGATGCAAGACCCGATGCAATATCTGCAAATACGTCAACGCAAGTTTTTTGACCTTCTTTATACTTTTCAAGTGCTTCTTGTGCTTCTTCTTGACTTATTTCACCTTTTTCAGCTTGCTCTATCAGTTTTTCGACGTGATTAGAGCCTGATTTCATTCCAACTAGATTTTTAAAGCCATCCCAAAGACCATCGATAAGACCTCGTTGACCTTTTACTTCTTCAAGTTCTTTTCTTAAATCTGATTTTTGAGTAGTTTGAGATGTAAATGTATCGTATGTTGCGTATTCTGAATTTAAAAAATTAGTATTATAATTATTCGCTTGTTTTACAGGCGATGTTCCTTTTGTCTCATATATATAAGGATTTTGATTTATACCAATTTTTTGCATAGTTACTCAATATATCTCTCTATAGATATATAAAGTATATAAGCGATATTTAAATTGCCTTT
Source organism: bacterium (assembly GCA_017396025.1). Lineage (GTDB taxonomy): Bacteria > Cyanobacteriota > Vampirovibrionia > Gastranaerophilales > Gastranaerophilaceae > Avigastranaerophilus. The sequence continues at coordinate 59,208 of JAFQNF010000045.1, read as the reverse complement.
TTTTAACTTAATGTTAAGAACTATCTACAAAGGTTAGTTTATTTGTTGTCTGTGCTTTTCGGTTTTAGTGTATAATGTCAGTATTGGGGATAAATTTGAGGGGAAATAATGAGAAAATTATTAATAACAGTAGCCTTTGTTTTTATTGGTTTAGCTTCTTTTGCTGCTGATTATTCCACATTTAATTTGGATAATGGACAAAAAGTTGTAATAAAAGAAGTTCACGATAATCCTATTGTTATTATTGATACTTGGATAAAAACAGGTTCAATAAATGAAACTGATGAAAATAATGGTGTGGCACATTTTCTTGAACATTTATTTTTCAAAGGGACTCCGAAACATCCAGCAAAAGAATTTGATAGAATTCTTGAGTCCAAAGGTGCTGTTACAAACGCTGCAACAAGTAAAGATTTTACTCATTACTATATTTTAATTCCATCTCAGTACTTTGATTTGGCTTTGGATTTGCATTCTGATATGCTTTTAAATCCATTAATTCCGAGAAAAGAATTGGAAAAGGAAAGAAAAGTTGTAATAGAAGAAATTGCAAAAAATAATGATAGACCAACGACAATTTTGTATAGAAATTTAGTAAAGGGTTTTTATAAAAATCATCCATACAAACGTGATGTAATCGGTACAAAAGAAGTTATTTCAACTATTTCTCGTGAACAAATTCTAGATTTTTATAATACTTGGTATACCCCAGAAAATATGACAACAGTAATTGTTGGAGATGTTGATACGCAAGTTGCATTAAATGCTGTAAAAGAAAAATTTAATAAACAGAATAGTTCTAATGTGAAAGCTCAAAAACCAGTTTATAAATTGGATAAGAAGCCATCTGAACAAACAGAGAATAAACAAGAAATGAATGTTCAAACTGGTTATATTTTAATTGGGTTTAAGGGTTGCAATGAAATAAATAGTAAAGATTCATACGCTCTTGATGTTTTATCAACAATATTGGGTGATGGAAAATCTTCAAGATTATATAAAAATATTAAGGAACAAAAGCAACTTGTTCATTCTATTTCAGCTTTTTATTCTTCTATGAGGGATGATTCTTTATTCTATATCTCTGCAAATTATTTGACAGAAGATATTCCAAGATTAAAAGAAGCGATTTTTGCTGAAATTGAGAAATTACAAAAAAATGAAATTGCAGAAGATGAAATTACAAAAGCTAAGAATATTATAGAAAGAGATACATATTATTCTAGAGAATCTGTTTCTAATATTGCAAGTGAAATTGGTTATACTGCAACACTAACTGATGATACAACTTATTATAAAAATTATTTAGAAAATATTAACAAAGTAACTGCTGAAGATTTAAAAAGAGTTGCAAAATCTTATCTTGATGTTGGCTCTGCTGTTATTTCTGTGGTTATGCCATCTAAAGAAGGTAAACCTGAAATAAAAAAAGAACAGCCTAAAAAATATGATGCTAAAATTATAGATAGCAATAATACAACAACAAAGTACCAACTTGAAAATGGCGCGACTTTGCTTATAACTCAAAATACAGCTAATGATATTATCGCAATGGAAATGGCTTCAATTGGTGGTAATAATTTGGAAAAAATTCAAGGAACAGCTGCTATTACTGCTGATGTGATGTTAAAAGGAACTCACAAATATAAAAATCAGGAATTATCACAACTTTTAGAAGAAAATGGCATAAAATTGGCTCCATCTGCAAGAGGTGATTCTTTTAGTCTGGCTACAAAATTTACAAAAAATGAAAAAGATTTGGCTTTGGATATTTTTGCAGAAGTCTCAAAAAAAGCAGCTATAGATGTTTTTGAAGTTGAAAGAGTTAAGGCTGATAAATTGTATTCAATAAAAACAGCAAAAAATACTCCAGATACATTGGCTTTTGATGAATTTAAGACTGCGTTGTGGGAAGGAACTCCATATGGAAATACCGGTAAAGTTTTAGAAAAAACTATTCCATCTATTCAAAGGGAAGATGTACTAAAATTTTATAATAATTTATTTGCCGCGCAAAATGTTGTTGTAACTATAAATGGTAATGTTAATGCTCAAGAATTTATTGATTATTTTTCAAATCTTTTGAAAAATGATAAAACTTCTAAAATCAATCTTTCTGATTATAAATGGAAATATAAACCATTGTTGAAGAAAAAAATTGTAAAGGTAGAAAAAGAAGCACAATCTGCTTGGGTTATTAACGGATGGTATACAGATGGTGTCACAAATACTAATGATTGGGCTACATTGCAAGTGATTGATTCTATTTTGGGTTCTGGCATGAGCTCTAGATTATTTACTCAATTAAGAGATGAACAAGGTCTTGCATACAGTGTTGGTTCTAGTTTTTCTGCAAATACAAATAAAGGTGTTTTTGCTCTTTATATTGCAACAAATCCAGATAATATTGAACAAGCACAAAATGGTATGCTTGCCGAAATTGATAAATTGAAAAAAGAATTTGTTACTGAAAAAGAATTAAAAGAAGCAAAGGATAAGTTGCTTGGTAATTTTGTTCTTTCTTTGGAAACTAATATGGATAAGGCATCTGTAATTAATTCACTTGAAGTTACGGGAAGAGGCTTTAATTTTATTGATAAATATCCAGAATTAATTAATGCTGTAAGCGTACAAGATATTATAAAAACAGCAAATAAATATTTTTCAAAACCATATATACATACGGTTTTAGCACCGAAAAAAACTATTGAAAAAATATAGGAAATACCTTAAATTAAAAATAAGGGAAATAAAATTATGAGAAATGAAATCTTAGAAAATAAAGAGTTTAGTATTTTATCAAGAAGTATCGATAATGCGACAAAATGTCATGTTGTCAGTGTTTCAGAAGAATCTTTCGAGGTTAAACTTGATATTCAGGGGAAATACGAAGTTGATGAATCTGTTGAGTTGTTTACAATGACATCAAAAGGACAGTTGTACTTTGAAACGATTATAAAAGATATTCAAGGTGATATTCTTTCTCTTTGGTTCCCTATTAACTACAGATATCTTCAACGTAGAGAATATTCTAGAATTCATATGGATAAAGAAATTGTGCTTACAAAAGCTGGTAGTAATATAGACGCGAAAATTGTTGATATTAGTGCTGGGGGATTAAAGGTTACAACAAGCGAACAATTAGAGTTAATGGCTCAATATTCTTTATCATTGAACATAGATAATGAAATAACAAGTTGCACTTTTGAGCCTATTCGTATAGAAGCAAATGCAAACAATTTTATTTCTTCTGGGCGATTTAATGATATTACAAGCCACGACAGAATTGCTCTTGTTCAATATTGTTTTAGAAAACAGATTGAAAACAGTAATAAATAAACTTGTAAAACCCGTAAAAATATTGTTAAATATACTATATGGTAGTATAAGATTTTAAGGTGCATAAAGTTTTGGCTAAGAAGAGTGAAAAAGCAAGGGTAAAAGTTAAACCGAATGTTCCAACGCAGCGAAAAGTAGGTTTTAACACAATTTTTTTAACGATTATATCATTTTTTATGTTAATTATTTCTACATTCACAGGAATAATTTATTATACAATAGATGCTTCAATGAAAAATTTAGAGTATGGTTCAATTAAAGATTCATTGATGAAAATATCTGGCTTTGAGGATATAAATAATGAACGAAGATGGCAAGATATAGATAGTGATATAAACAGTAAATTAAGCTCTTCTGAACAAATACTATACTATATTGTGGTACAAAAAGTTAGTGATAATGATGACAAAATGCCAACTTTTAAAATCGTAGAAACATCTATAAAATCTGACAAAGTAAATAGTACTGATTGGTGCAAATTTATAATTAATCCATATACAAAAAAACTTGTTGGTATTAATTTGAATTTTTATAAAATATTTACGAATGTTAAATCAGACGAGGATTTTGTGGATGATAAAGATAATCCTTTTTTTGTATACCAAAAATCTATCCCTTTGCTTGTGAAGGATGAAAATGATGATATGGTTTTTTTAGGTATTCAATATAATGATCAAGGTCAGTTTAAAGAATTTAAAGAAAGTGCTATGAAAGGTATCTTTTTGCTAGTTGCTATAATGTTTGCTCTATCTTTGATTGGTGCATTTATTTTAGCTCAAAGTATTACGCAACCGCTAGCTATAATGACTAAAACTGTATCAAAAATTGCAAAAGGTGATTTATCAGGTAGATTAGAACCTACAAAATATGAAGAATTAAACCATTTAGTTGAAACATATAATATGATGGCGAATGCTCTTCAACGTTTGTATTCAACATTAGAAGCAAAAGTTAGTGATAGAACAAGAGAATTAAAAAGCGCATATGCAGAGCTTCAAAATACTCAGGCAATGATGGTTCACTCAGAAAAAATGAAATCTTTAGGTGAACTTGTTGCAGGGATTATGCACGAAATTAATAATCCAATTAATTTTATTTATGGAAATATGACTCACTTAAGCAATTATTCAAGTGATTTGATTTCGATTATTGATGAGTATGAAAAATATAAAGATTCATTGAAACCAGAAGAAAAAGAATCTATTGAAAAATATATGGAAGAAGTTGATTATGGCTTCTTAAAATCAGACTTGCCAGAATTAATTAAAAGCTGTAAGGAAGGAGCCGATAGAGCTAAGAATATTATCCAAGACCTAAAGAGCTTCTCAAGAATGGAAGAAGTTGCAATTACGGATGTTGATGTACCAACAGAAATCGATACAACTTTAAATATCTTACATAACAAAATTAAAAATAAAGCCCAAGTACACAAAGAATATATGGAAAATGTTCCTAAAATTGAGGCTTTTGGCGGTCAATTAAACCAAGTATTTATGAATATTCTGGATAATGCTGTTGGTGCAATTGAAAAACAAGGTGATATTTGGATTAGAATTAACCCAGATAAAACTAATAAAAATCTTGTTATTGAAATTGAAGACAATGGCGTTGGTATGGATTCTGAAACAGCAAGGAAAGTATTTGACCCATTTTTCACTACAAAGCCTGTGGGACAAGGTACTGGGCTTGGAATGTCAATTACACATAAAATTATTAAAAATCATCAAGGCAGTATAAATGTTGAATCTAGCAAAGGAACGGGTACTAAATTTATAATAACCCTTCCATTGAATATCAACAGAGAAAATTTAAAGACGGCTGCTTTGAGCGAAGGAGAAAATAATGGATAAATATAAAATATTAATAGTTGATGATGAACCAGATAACTTAGCACTTTTGTATCGTACTTTAAGAGGTAAATATGAAATAGCTAAGTCAACATCTCCATTGCAAGCTCTTGAAATTTTAAAACAAGAACATTTCCACTGTATTTTATCTGACCATAAAATGCCAGAGATGGATGGTGTTGAGTTTTTAAAACGTAGTCATGATATTGCGCCAGATACAATGAGATTATTAGTTACAGCATATACTGATGCTGGTATTTTGATTGATGCTATTAACTATGCAAAAATTTATAGGTACATCAAAAAACCATATAATCCAGATGAGTTATTGTTAATTGTTGAGAATGCTTTGGAATATTGGCAATTAAAATATGATAACAGTGCTTTGGTTAATGATTTAAAAGAATTGTTTGCTGGTACAATTACTGCGATTGTAGAAGCCCTTGATGCTAAAGATTCATATACATTGGGTAGAAGCAGAAGAGTTACATTTTATGCTGTAAAAATGGCGAAAGCTTTGCATTTGAGCGATACTACTGTTGGAAAAATTGAACTTGCTGGTTTGTTGCACGATATTGGTATGATTGGTGTATCTGATGATATTTTGGCAAAAGTTGAAAAATTAACCCAAGATGAATATGATGAAATTAAGAAACACGTTCATCATAGTGTAAGAATTCTTGATGATATTAAACAACTTGCTGATGTTGTTGAAATAATTAAATATCACCATGAATTTTATGATGGAACAGGTTATCCATATGCCATGAAGGGTGAAGATATCCCTATTGGTTCAAGAATTATAGCAGTTGCGGATGCTTTTGATTCTATGGTTACGCCAAAGGTATATCGTCAACAAGTTGTTCCGTCTGAAGCTCTTGCCAAAATTAAGGCTTTAGTAGGTATTCAGTTTGACCCAATTGTTGTTGAACATTTTGAACAAATTCTTCCATCTTGTCTAAGAGAGCTTAAAGAGATGGAACGTAAAATGTGGTCAAAGAACTAAAATTTATAAATTTTTAATGGCAGAAACCACCTTTTAATCATTAGGTGGTTTTTGTGTTAATATTTAATTGTTAATTACGAAAATAGAGGTTTTTTTCATATGAGAATGTCAAAACTTTTTGTTCAAACACTCAGAGAATTTCCATCTGATGCTGAGGTTATGAGCCACAAATTGCTTGTAAGAGCAGGATATATTAGAAAACTAGCTAATGGTGTTTATAATTACCTACCATTGATGTGGAGAGTTTTAAAGAAAATTGAAAATATTGTTCGTGAAGAAATGGACAATGCTGGTGCTCAAGAATTATTGATGCCGTTTGTTCAACCATCAGAATTGTGGCATGAATCTGGTAGATGGGAAGTGTATGGCAAAGAGTTGATGCGCTTAAGAGATAGACACAACCGTGAAATGTGTCTTGGTCCAACACATGAAGAAGTTATTACTTCAATTGGTCGTGAAGGTATTCGCTCATATAAACAATTACCAGTTAATTTATATCAAATTCAATCTAAATTCCGTGATGAAATTAGACCTCGTTTTGGTTTGTTACGTGGCCGTGAATTTATTATGAAGGATGCTTATAGTTTTGATGCAGATGAAGCTGGGCTTGATAAATCATATGAAGTAATGGCGCAAGCATATAGAAATATTTTTGAACGTTGCGGACTAGAAACAAAAATGGTTCAATCAGATTCTGGTGCTATTGGTGGTAGTGTTTCTCACGAATTTATGGTGCTTGTTAATGAAGAAGCAGAAAATAATGCTGGTGAAAATGATGTATTCTATTGTACAAAGTGTGGATATAGTGCAAATTCAAATCATGCTGTTTCTGTTTTAAATCCGGTTGAAACAGATGGAAAGTTTGAAAAAGCTGAAATTGTTGATACTCCAAATGCTCATACAATTGAAGAATTAGCAGAATTTTTAAATGTACCAACAACCGTTATTTGTAAGTCATTAATTTATGTTGTAGATGGCAAATATGTTGTTGCTTTAATTAGAGGTGATAGAGCTGTTGAAGAAACAAAGTTAATGAATGCATTTGCTGGTAACGATATTAGAATTGCTAGAAATGATGAAATAGAAGAAATAATGAATGCAAGTGGTTTTAACGCTGTTGCTGGATTTATTGGTCCAAAAGGACTTCAAAAAGTTGAAATTATTGCTGATGAAACAGTAAAAGACTTAAAGAATTTTGTAATTGGATGTAATCAAAATGATAAGCACTTAGTTGGTGCAAACTGGGGTGTTGATGTTGAACTTCCAGTTAAAGTTGCTGATATTAGATTGGTTGAAGAAAACGATAAATGTGTTGATTGTGGTGCGGAATTGAAAGTTACAAAAGGTATTGAAGTTGGTAATATCTTTAAGCTTGGAACAAAATACTCAAAAGCAATGAACGCAACATTTACGGATAAAGATGGAAAAGAAAAACCATTTATTATGGGATGTTATGGTATTGGTATTTCAAGAACTGCTGCTGCGGCTGTTGAAAGACACCATGATGATCATGGTATTAAATGGCCATTAACAATTGCGCCTTATACTGTTGTTATTGTTCCAGTTAGTGACCAAGATGAAACACAAATGTCAGTTGCTGAAGATATGTATAATAAATTTATCAAAGCTGGTGTTGAAGCTATTCTTGATGATAGACCAGAAAGAGCTGGTGTAAAATTAAAAGATGCTGATTTGATTGGTATTCCATATCGTATAACAGTTGGTAAAACAATTAAGGATGGTCTTGTTGAATTTAAAACTCGTGCAACAGAGGAAATGGAAACTATTTCTCCAGAAGAAGCAGTTGCTAGAATTTTAGCTCTTTAATTAATAATTTAAAAGACTGTATATGTAATATTTCTTCATATATAGTCTTTTTTTGTCAATAAAAGTTCTTGTCGAATTTTCTATCAAAAGCAAAAGGAAATTTCATTTTGATATCAATAACATCTTCCCCTAGTTTAAAACATTATAACTACAAACCAATGGTGGCAACTGTGCCAACATTTTCTGCTGTTGATGTTTCTGATTATATTGCAAAAGGGGATGCGGCTTTAAACGAAAATAGATTGAAAGATGCATTAAGTTCTTACAGCCAAGCAATTCAAAAAAATCCTAATGAATCTGTTTTATATAGAAAATTAGGTAAAACATATTTTCAGATGAAAGATTATGAATCATCTGAATCTAATTATAAAAAATATATTGAAAAAAATTCTAATGATGCGGATGCTTTGATTGAACTTGGTGAAGTTCAAAGATTAAGAGGAATGTACAGTAATGCAATTTCTAATTTTGAAAAAGCACTTCAAGTTGAGCCAAATAATGACCTTGCAAAACGTAGTATTCTTCAAACAAAAAATAATATGCTTGCTATTTTCAATCCAGAGCAAGCAAGAATAGAAAAAAATGAGTATGCTACAAAAAATTTAAAAACAGCTCTTCAGATGACTGTTGATTATTTAACACCATCATATATGCAAGATATGACAGATGTTCAAATAATGTTTGGAGAAACTGCTTCAATGGGTGGAACATCAAATATTGCACAGTATGAAAATTATAAAAGAACAATAACAATATCAAATGATTATATATATGCGGCACCACAGGTTATTGCTGCATATTTAACTCATGAATCTGTTCACGCAAAAGATAAAGACGCATATACATCAGTTTGCGAAGAACAAGATGCATATGCTGTTGCAACAAGATTTTGGATGAAACATTCAAAAGGTGTTCAAGATCCAGAAATGGATTATGCTGCAGATTTGTATCAACAATCGCCTGCAACTCTTGCTAGCAGAGTTAAAGAAATTTATGAGCTTCGTGACCCTGGTATAGCGCAAACATCACCAAATCATCCACCAGAAAAGAAATTTCACTTTAATATGTTTAACAAAGGAAAGAAAGCTGCTCAACAATCACTTCAAACATATGATATTATAGCTTAATTTTGAGTTGGTGAGTTTTCTTCTTCATCATATGGTTCAAATTCGGCATCTATCATGGTTTTAGGGTCTATTGGATAGATGTTCTCAATAGGACGTTTGGTCGGCTCTATTCTTACTTGTCCTTTTGATACTTCAAAAACCGTTTGCGTTGCATATGCAACGTAATTTCTGTATTTCTTTTTTCTTAATCTTTTTGTAGAAATTAGTTCATCGCAGTCATCAAAATATTCTTGCATATACTTAATTCTATTGGTTTTGTCTTCATTTAGCCATTGCAAGAATGGTTTGTTTCCTTTTTGTCCATTACAAGCGTTGTGCATTGCCATGTAGTTTGAAATATCGTCATGAGTGTTATCAATATCGTACGCTAAAATGTGGTCTGTATTAGCCACTGATGATTGCAAAAATCTTGTAGCAATACTATAAGAATCCCAGTCTTCGTTGAATTTATTTTTACCAGAATATTTAACTATCCAAGCTGAATTCATATCTGAAGATGTTGGGAAGTTCTTAGCTATTCTTTGAAGTTTTTCATATTTTCTTGGATTTTTAATTTTTACTTTACTTATTCTATCAATCATTATTTTTCTTCTGAAAGGAGCTGCCGCATTTTTTCTTCTAATTTCAGCTTTTAATTGATTGATTTTAGACATTAGTGCTCTTTGCTCGTCGTCAGGAAGTGTTCTTGCAAGAGAAACCATTTTATTAACTAGTTTCATTTGTGCTTCTTGCAAAACGGGTAGTTTATGGTCACGAAGAGAAACCAATAATTCTCTAATATCTGTAGTACCTTCTTTTTTTGATTCAACAAGTAGTTCTTTATATACGCTTGATTCAACTGGACGCATATATGGTTCATATTCGCCTAAAAATTCAAGATATTTATCTTGTGGAACATTTGCTAAATCATCGCAGAATTTTTCAAATTTGTTTCTGTTCATCATTTTTTTGCCACATGCTGGGCAATGAACATCATTAAATTTGCATATTTGAAAATCGCCAGAATGCTCTTTTAGCCTTGGTTTATCTGTTTGAAAAGTCCTTTTTTCTTTCGCCGTAAAGTTAATAGGTTGGTAGTATATGTTGCTTAATTGTTGAATATTTGTAGTCTGTGTACGCGCAACAGGATTTGTAGTATTCTTCTGAATACTCTGTTTCGGGAGAATGAAAGAGTAAGTTATCGGCGATATTTTCATACGTACTACATTTGACTACCAATTATAATAAAACAGAAAAAGATAATATTTTGTTAGTCATGATTAAAAATTGTAAACTTGAATTTTTCGATGGTAAAAAATCGCATTTTGCATAAAAAATATGCAAAAATTTAAAAAAGTGCCTTGTTTTTATAAAAAATGCATCAAAAAAATGCAAAAAATGCAAAAAAACGATTGCATTATCTCTTAAAATGTTAAACGAAATAGCAAAAAAAATTGTTTTTGAATATTAACTTGTTATGATTGCTAAAGTGACAAACATGTTAAAGGTATGTAGATAAAAGTGAAAGTATCATCAACAGGTAGATATAATTCTGTAAATATACAAAACAGAAATAATCAAAAAAAATCTGATGCGCAAAACTTTAAAGGTGCGGGGATTGATGCTGCTTTTAATTTGTTAGATAAAGGTTTCAGCGTTTTAGATAAAAACGCAATGATTCAGGTTTCCTTTGTTGATACAGTATCGACAAATATTCCAAGAACCTTGGTTGATTTAAAAACAGGTCTTGCTGCTGCTTTAGAAACTTTTAGAAGAGAATTTTCTGGATTGTTCGTTAACTGTTTGATGCCAGGTCTTGTTGTAAAAGGTTTAGCAAATGTCTTGCCAAAGGCTAAGGAATTTGATGGAACTGATGTTGTTGGTTCTTGGGCTAATGGCGCTTCAATTGATAGATTAAAAGGAGTCTATAATCAAGCGCAAGAATCTGGAGCTAAAGATAAAACAAGAGTATATGTTGAAAAAGCGCTTGGTTCGTTAGAGGGTTTAGATGGCAAAAATTGGGTAAAATTTGCTGATAAGGCAGCTACTCCAGAATATACTCAAGCTGTAGATGCTATTACTGAGGCTATTGGAAAAACAGGTAAAGAAAGAAGAAATTTATTAAAGCAAGCTCAAACAAAACTTGTTGGGGTAACAAAAGCTGAAAATATTTTAAGATTTAATGGTGCTGCACAATCAAATTTGGAAGAAACCTTAAGAGATGTTGCAGATTTGGGTTCTAAATTTAATTCTGTTAAATCAAAAACATTAAAGACATTGGGTGAAACTGTTGATGATGTTGTAAAACCAGAAACAACTTCTAAAATAGCAGATTCTATTGGTAAATATGGTGAAAAATTAAAAGGCTTTGTAAATAAGAAAAGTTTGATTGGTATGGGAGTTGTTATTGCTATTGCAGTTAGTGTTCAATCAATTAATAGGGCAATAACAAGAAAACAATTTGATGCAGAAGGGGCTCCTATATACAAGGATTTTGGCAAAAAAGATACAACCCAAAAAATGGATGAAAAGAAGAAAAAACAATTTTTTGGTAAAAAATTACTATCAGCAGCTGGAATGTATGGTTTAGCAGCATTATCAATGATGAAAAAACCATCACTTGGTATGTTCCAGTTCTCTGGTATTTTCCCAACTATGGACCAATGTCGTTGGATTGCATCATCTACATTTGCTTCTAGAATGTTAGCTGCCGAAGATGAAAATGAGTTAAGAGAAACAACTGTTCGTGATTTGGCTTCATTTGCAGGTTTATATTTCTTGGGTGATTATGTAAAAAAAGGTGTTGCATCTGGTATCGAGGCGTTATCTAAAACAAAAAAAGGTGCTCAATTATTGGGTGAAAATGTAGTATTGCTAAATAGACAAAAAGAAGTAGCAAAACCAGTTTTAGAACAAGGTGCTTCAACATTGAAAAAAATTGGAAGCCAAGTTGGCTTTAGAGCAAAACAATTTGGAAACTGGATTAAAAATACTGAATTAAAAACAGCTGCAGAGGTTTCAAGTACTAAAGTTCGTAATATGAGAAATATATGTAGAGTGGCTGATATTGCATTCTCTGTTGTAATGCTAGGTATTTTGCTTCCAAAATATAACCGTTCTGTTACAGAGAAAAAAGTAGCAGAAGCAAAGAAAAAAGAAGAAATGCAAAAACGCGCAATGCTTGATTTTTCAACACTTCAAAAGAATGATGTTCCAAAAATATTCCAAGGTTTGATGTAATATTTTTTAAAATTTTATTCTTATCCAGCAAAAAATTTTCAGTTTGAGTTTTGTACTCATGGCGAGTTGTTAAAAACTTAAAAATAGTATATAATAAACGAGCTGTGAGAAAGTAAAGGAGAGAAGTAAGTGGTTGACAATAGGTCAGCCGGAATTCTCGGAATTGGCGGGGGTATAAACTTCAAAAGTGGAGATATATCTGGAACTGCTGCCAAAACCTCAGATGACCGTGCAAGCCAAGGAACTGAATACTTTATGCAGGAAGGTGAAGAAAATCAAAGTTCTCGTGAACCTTTCGTTGATAGAAGCATGCAACTTCGTGCTTCTTTGAATTCTCTTGCGCTTTTGAATGTTGTTTCTGTTCTGCAAAATAAACGCAGAAGTGCTTTGCTTGATGATGAAGATTATTCTGAAAAGATAAAAGCTAATCCAAATAAAAAAGTTGAAGCAGTAAAAAAAGATGAAAAAGAAAACAAATAAAAAATCCGATTTTTAAAATCGGATTTTTTATTCTAATTATATTTTATAGATTATAACATCCATTCAACGCTATTGATTTTTCTTGCGTAATATTCTTCTGGAGTTTCTTCTCTTCCACCGCATGCACATGCTGATTTTGGTGCTTCAGAAAGAACTTTTTCTGCTTGCATTTTTCTTAAATCACCTGCTGTTACAGGAAATGCATAATTGCCACCCCAAGTGCTATATTGAACAACTTGATCGTCTGGCATATCAGGTGTTACTTCTACTAATGGTTTTGGTTGATTTTTTTCGGCAGCTTTGAATCCAATGTTTCTATTTGCTGATACCATAGAAATTGAGTTAATTTGCATTTTTTTACTCCATTTTTTATCTGTGTACATTTGGTTAAAGTTGAAACATAAATAAATTTGTTATGACGATTTAAAAAAATTTGGTAATATATAAGTAAAGGAAATAATTATTGATGAAAAATAAACTTAAATTAATTTTAGCTTTGATATTTGTATTAACTAGTGTTAATTCATCGTTTGCTATGGAATTTGTGGATGTTCCGCAAGGTTTTTGGGCATACGAACAAATTGATACTTTGACAAATGAAAATGTTATTGGTGGTTATCCAGAAAACTATTTTATGCCACAAAATCTTGTTACGAGAGCTGAATATGCATCAATGGTTATAAAAGTTTTAGGTCAGGACAAAATTCCAATTGAAACAATGTATTCTTTTGAGGACATTGATAATTCACATTGGGCGTTTGGCTCTGTTGTGCGTGCGGTAAATCTTGATATTTTAAAGCCAGCTGATGATGGTTATTTTTATCCTAATGATTACGTGACAAGAAGCGAAGTAATTACATTCCTTGTTAATATCTTAAAAACGGAGGATATTACAAAAAAAGAAGCTATAACTGCACTTCAAAATGCTTATCTTGATTTTGATGATGTTCCAGACTGGTTTAAAGTTACTGCTGGTAAAGCAGAAGTTATTAATGTTATTGCAAAAGAGCCGCCACGTGAAAATTATCTTGACTATGATAGATACATTACAAGAGCACAGATGGCTGTATTCTTGTTTAATTTAAAACGTGAAACAGATATGTATATGCAACAAGAAGCACTTGCAGAAATTAGCCCTAAAATTGCGGAAGGAATAATTGTTGAGAATGTTTTTCAAGATGGTGACATAGTTACACTTCCTGCTCAAACAGTTTTGCCAATTGTTGTTTCAGGTCAAATAAGTTCAGATAAATCGGTTCCTGGTGAAATGTTCCAAGCACATTTTGTTAATAATATAGTGAACTATGAACACCATTTATTATTCTCAAAAGATGTAGTTTTAATTGGAAAAATTTTGGATACAACAAGAAGTAAAAATTTTGTAAGAAATGGTGAGTTGATTTTTGAACTTTCTGCTGCAAATAACGATAATTTCTTGACTAAAATATTTGCGGTTGCACATTGTGAAGCCCCAAAAATAGAATCAAATAAATTTAAAAAAGTAACCAAATCAATAATAAAAGGACGTAACTACGTTATAAAAGACGGTCAAATCTTATATGTAAAACTATACAAACCTGTAAGAATAAACATTGTAACAGGTGAAGTTTTAGATTGATTAAACGCTTTCTTTTTTATAAACGCCCATGTCTTCAAGTGCTTTTAAAAAGCTTTGAGCTGTAGCTTTTTGAACATCAGGTGGAACAACTCTTAAAAGTTCAACAGTTCTAGAGATTACAGGGTCTTTATCATACCAACGATTACAAACTTTTGGTCTTACCATCTCATAGAATTTATCAATAGCTTCTTTTGAAACCTTCTTTTCTATTTCTTGTAAGAAGATTTCTGCTTGAGATTTTAATTCTGTTTGGTAGTTTTGTAAAAGATTGATTACTTCTAACAAAACTGGGTCATGGTCGTACCATCTTTTATAATTGTGACTCACTTAAATTTCCTTTATTTTGGTTAATTATTGAGTTATCATCTTCAGAATATCTTGTGATATCTGCTCCTATTAATTTAAACTTATTTTCTAAAAGTTCGTAACCTCTATCTATATGATAAATGTTATCGATTGTACTAACGCCATCTGCCATTAATGCGGCTACAACCAATGAAGCGCCAGCTCTTAAGTCACTTGCACGTAGATTTGCGCTTGTTAAACTTTTTACACCCTTAACTAAAGAATGATTTCTTTCTTGATGAATATCTGCGCCCATCTTTCTAAGCTCTGGAACTTGCATAAATCTATTTTCATACAAGCTTTCTGTAATAATGCTTACCCCATCAGCAACTGTAGCCAAGGCCATTGCCATAGACTGTAAGTCAGTTGGAAATCCTGGATAAGGTTGTGTAATTATATTTACAGCTTCTAAACGTCTTTTACAACTAACTTCAATTGATGTTGGGTCAATTAATTTAATATCTGCACCCATTTTAGATAGTTTTGAAGTATAGAATGTTAAATGGTTAGGGAAAATATTCCTAATAATACCTTTTCCTCTTGTACCAATGAACGCGGCCATATATGTACCAGCTTCAATTCTATCAGGAATTGTTGTGTATTCAATTGGTCTTAAATCATCTTGCTTAACACCATTAATAACGATTTCAGAAGTGCCAGCACCAATAATATCAGCACCCATAGCGTTTAAGAAGTTTGCCAAATCTATAATTTCTGGTTCTTGGGCAGCATTTTGAATTCTTGTTGAGCCTTCAGCTAACACACCTGCAAGCATGATATTTTCTGTTGCGCCTACAGATGGAATATCCAAATAAATATCATTTCCAACTAATTTTTTTGCTTTGGCATGTACATAACCGTTTTCAATTTTTATTGATGTTCCAAGTGCTTCTAAACCTCTGATGTGGAAGTCTACTTTTCTTTCCCCAATAGCACAACCACCAGGAAGAGCAACAACTGCTTCTTTGCATCTTCCAACTAAAGCACCAAGAACTATAAATGATGCTCTCATTCTGCTAACCAATTCGTAGCTTGCAGTTACGCTTGTTAGGTTTGTTGCATCAATAGTTAGTGACTTTTCTTTTTTGTCATACGAAGTTTTTGCGCCTAATTGTTCAATAACATTAAGCATGATAACAACGTCAGTTAATTCTGGCACATTGTAGATTTTACTTTCACCTTTTGCAAGAAGTGCAGCCGCCATAAGTTTAAGCACAGCATTTTTTGCGCCGCTTATTTGAACTTCGCCTTTTAATTGTCTTCCGCCTACTATTCTGATTTTTTCAGTCAAAGCTCCTCCGCAATATCCCTATAAAATTTCCCTGTATATTATCATAATATAATTTATGCATTTACGGGTAAATAGATTAACTATTGTAAACACGATATTATTATATCATTCAAATGCACTATATTCTCAAAAGTGATTTAAAGCTACAATGGAAGTGGTGAAAAAGGGGTTTTCTATGAAAACAAATGAAGAATTATTGAATATTGCAAAAGAAGTATCTAAAAATTCGTATAGTCCTTATTCGAAATTTCCAGTTGGTGCTTGTGTTTTGTATGAAAATGGTAATACATATTCTGGGTGTAATATTGAGAATTCTAGTTATGGATTATCGCTATGTGCTGAACGAAACGCAATTTCTACTGCAATAGCGGCTGGGGAAACCTCTAATTTAGTGAAAATTGCAATATATTCACCAAAATCATCAAAATGTTATCCTTGCGGTGCTTGCCGCCAATGGTTACAAGAGTTTGAACAAGGACAAGATATCCAAATTCTTTTGGAAAGTGATTCTGGTGAAATTTTAGAATATGGAATTAATGAATTATTGCCACATTCTTTTAATTTAGTATGAGAAATGTGCTATAATAGCGAGAGAGAGAAGAAGAGGATATTTTAATGGCTGATTACACCATTAATTATGAAGAAATAGGCGAATGGCTTAAATTATATAAGGCAACAGAAGATGAAAAACAAAAAAAGCATCTTCAAAATATTATTGCGTTAGCTGCAATGCCATTAGTAAAAAAAATTGCCAGAGGTCTTGCAAGAAGAAATACCGACCCTGTTGAAGATATTATTCAGGTTGGTAGTGTTGGGCTTGTAAAGGCTATTCAGCTATATAATCCAAAAGTTAGTGAAAACTTTAAAACTTATGCAACATACCTTATCACAGGTGAAATAAGACACTATTTGCGTGATAAGGTTTCTATGATTAAAGCTCCAAGAGAAATTTATGAGCTTGCATATCGTGTAAACAAATTAATGCAAAAATTAAAAGATGAACAAGGAAATGAACCATCAGAAGTGGTTTTAGCAGAAGAACTTGGGACTTCTGTTGGTAAAATTAAAGAAGTTATTGATGTTGAAAGACGTAAACAAACAATTTCTTTAGATCAATTTATTACAACAGGTAATGATGAATCATTATCATTATTTGATAAAATCGCTGATGATAATCATTATAATTTAGAATCCTTCCAAGAAGATAAAATTCTTATTAATGATGCAATTAAAAGACTTGATGTTAAGCTGCAAGAAGTTGTAGTTTTGAATTACTTTGAGGATATGAGCCAAACACAAATTGCAAATAAACTTGGTATTTCTCAAATGCAAGTATCAAGACGTTTAAAAAAAGCATTAACGATGTTATTGAATATATTGTCTGAAAAAGAAAGAATATAATATGGAAGAATTTTTATTAATATGTTTATTTATATTAGTTGTTGGTGCTTGCATCGGCAGCTTTTTAAATGTTGTAGCGCTTAGAGCTTTATCAAAAGAATCTATAGTTTTTCCTTCATCTAAGTGCCCAGTTTGTAATGAACCAATAAAATGGTATGATAATATTCCAGTTTTATCGTATTTATTTACTTTTAGAGGGAAATGTAGAAATTGTGGATGCAAAGTTAGTCCTATGTATCCGATTGTTGAAGCAATAACTGCTTTACTGTTTTTAGCGGTTACATTGGCGTTTGGAATTTCGTTGAAAACATTAATTGTATTGATTCTATTATGTATTGCAATTGTTATAACTATCACAGACCTTAAAAAAGAGTATGTTTTTGATATACATATGTGGATGTTTATTGGGTTTGCTGTTTTGTATTCAGTTTTATTTAAATATGGCATAAATAATGCTTTCGAAGTTTGCGTTGGACTTTTATCTGGTGCATTAATGATGGAGGCTATTGCTAGATTATCTTATTATTTAGTTAGAAAAGAAGATAAATCAGAAGAAGAAACTACAGTGGAAAATGTTGAAGAAGCTAAGGTAGAAGAGCCTTCTGAAGAAACTAATGATGAAGATGTTGATATAAACGAGTATGTAAAAAAGAACAAAAGAGCATTCGGTGAGGGTGATACATATTTGGCTGCTGGTGTAGGTGCTTTATTAGGTTGGAAATATTGTTTAGTTTCAATTGTATTAGCAATTGTTGTTCAGGCAGCTTGTTTATTACCTCAGTTTTTCATTAATTTGTACAAACAAAAAGAGTATAGATTGTTGTTCTCGTTGTCTGCATTTGTTCTGATTGCTTTAGCATATTGGATTGCTTCAAATTTGGTTACTTTAAATGTATTTTTAGTATTTGGCTTGATAATTGCATTGATTTTCTTTGCTATTGATTCAATTTCAAGATTAAAGAAAACTGTTAATGAACAAGGCTTTGTTGCAATACCATTTGGACCAGCTCTTTTATTTGCAGCATTTATGTTATTGTTCTTTGGACATCCAATTGTAAGTTTTCTAAAGAAATACATATTTATGATGTTGGGATAGTATTAAATAAGATGTAAAAAAGGAGCGATTTAATCGCTCCTTTTTGCTTATGATTTTTTATTCCTTAGACTTTAAAGCTTCTCTTACTTTTTCTTCGATTTCAGCTTCTAGTGCAGGATTTTCAGCAAATAATTCTTTTACTCTATCTCTGCCTTGTCCAAGTTTTTCGTCGTTATAACTGAACCAAGCGCCAGCCTTTTTAACGATATCTAAAGTTACAGCCATATCTAAAATACAACCAGATTTGCTAATGCCTTTTCCATAGATGATATCAAATTCAGCAATTCTAAAAGGAGGAGCAACTTTGTTTTTAACAACTTTAACTTTAACTCTGTTGCCTATTTCTTTATCATCTTTTTTAAGAGTTTCTGTTCTTCTGATATCAAGTCTGATACTAGCGTAGTACTTTAATGCGTTACCACCCGTTGTTGTTTCAGGACTACCATACATTACGCCAATTTTTTGTCTTAATTGGTTGATGAAGATAACAGTTGTATTTGTTTTGCTTACAATACCTGTTAATTTTCTAAGTGCTTTTGACATTAATCTTGCTTGAAGCCCCATTTGCTTATCTTCCATAGCTCCTTCAATTTCGTCTTTTGGAACTAACGCAGCAACAGAGTCAACAACAACAATATCAACAGCAGCGCTTCTAACAAGTTCTTCTGTAATTTCTAATGCTTGTTCACCTGTGTCTGGTTGTGAAATTAATAATTCATCAACATTAACACCAAGATTTCTCGCATATTCTGGGTCAAGAGCATGCTCTGCGTCAACGAATGCTGCAATTCCGCCTTTCTTTTGACATTCTGCAACAATGTGTTGAGCTAATGTTGTTTTACCACTTGCTTCAGGTCCATAAACTTCGATGATTCTTCCACGTGGAACACCGCCAATACCTAGTGCAACGTCAAGTGATAATGCCCCTGTTGGGATTGTTTCAACGGCTACGGCTGGTTTATCACCTAGTCGCATAATTGAACCTTTACCAAAATCTTTTTCAATTTTATCAATAGCAACTTTAAGTGCTTTACGTCTTTCTTCAGAAATATTTACTGTTTCAGTTTCTTTTTCTTTTGTGACCATTTTATTTCCCTCTATCTTTTGACAGCATTATAACATTTTTTATAGACAGTTGTCTACTTTTTTAAAAATTATACTCTATATTATATATTTTAATACTTTATTTTGTTAGGTTAACTATTTAATTTTTTGCAACATTACGTATTATTTCATGTTAGAAGTACTTTTTTTTGTTAGAATTTAATAAGTTATTAGTAGGCAGGGGATATTTATGAAAAATAAAATAATTATGTTTTGGGCAATAGTTATTTTAACTATTATTTCCATTGTAATTATAAAAGTTAAACCAATTCCATTAGGCTTGGATTTAGTTGGTGGTTCAAGAATTGTTCTTGAAGCTCAAACAACTGAAAATATACCGCAAATCACACAAGACATGATGGATGGTTTAAAATCAGCATTAGAAAATAGAGTTAATGCACTTGGTGTTTCTGAAACAAGTGTTCAACAAATGGGTGAAAGACGTTTATTAATTGAAATCCCAAACATTTCTGACCCTAAATTAGCAAGAGAATTCTTAGGTGAAACAGCTGAATTAGAATTTAAAAAACCAATTTTAGATGATGCTGGTAATGCTAGAGGTTGGGAAGCTTCTGGTTTATCTGGTGAAGATTTGAATAAGGCTGCTGTTGGAACTGACGCTGCTGGTAAGTGGTTAATTTCTCTTGAATTTAGTGGTAAAGGTGCTAATAAATTTGCAAAACTAACAAGAGAATTTAAAGGATATCCTATTGCTATTTACTTTAATGGTGAAAGTATCTCTGAACCGGTTGTTCAACAAGAAATTACAGGTGGACAAGCCCAAATTACAGGCAGTTTTACTCACGATGAAGCAAAAAAAATAGTTGATTTATTAAATGCTGGTGCACTTCCTGTTCCTGCAAAAATTATGGAAGAAAATACGGTTGGACCTACACTTGGTGCTGATAGCTTACATAAAAGTATGGTGGCTGGACTTTTTGGTTTGGCAGCTGTTATCTTATTTATGATTTTCTGGTACAGAGTTCCTGGTTTAATTGCAACTGTATCTCTGCTTATATATGCTTCAATTGTATTTGCAATATTTAAGCTAGTACCTGTAACATTAACGTTAGCTGGTATTGCTGGTTTCGTTTTGAGTATTGGTATGGCAGTTGACGCTAATATTCTTATTTTTGAGAGAACAAAAGAAGAATTAAAAGCAGGAAGAACTCTGTTTACAGCAATTAATTCTGGTTTTGATAGAGCATTTACAAGTATTTTTGACTCAAATATGTCAACAGTTATTATTTGTTTGATTTTATACTTCGCAGGCTCAAACATTGTTAAAGGTTTTGCTTTAACTCTTATCATTGGTGTTTTAGTTAGTATGTTTTCAGCGATTACTGTTACTAAAAATCTAATGCACTTAATTTTTGGTACAGGTCAATTAAAATATCCTTCTTTGTTTGGTTTAAAAGAATCAGATATTAATGAAGCTTATGAAGCGACTGAAACAAAACGCGAAAAAGCAAAATTCGGAGTTTTAGATTAATTTAAGGAGTATAAAAAATGTCATATAGTGCTTTAAACACTAAAAAAGTAATAGATGTTGTTAAATATAGATGGCTTTGGATTATTATAACAACAATTCTTTTATTGCCTGGTATAATTGCAATGATTTATTCATCGATTGTGTATCCAAATCATTCACCATTATTGGTTGGTATAGATTTTACAGGTGGTACTATTATTCAGTATTCTGTTGATAAAGATGTTACAACAAAAGATATTGGTGATTTAAGACTTAAATTACAAAATAACAATATTGAAAATCCTGTTATTCAAGTGTTAAAACCAACATCAATTGATGAAGATACTGCAATAAAAAACATAATCTCTGTCAAAACTAAATTTTCTGAAGAAGGTCAAAATGAAACAATTGATGGAGTGTCACAAGTTATTACTGCAGATTATCCAGAAGCGCAACTAGTTCAAACAAACTCTGTTGGACCATTACTTGGCAAACAACTATTTGTCAAATCAATGGTTGCTGTGTCAATTGCATTGCTTGTTATTGTAATTTATCTTACTGTTAGATTTAAGTTAGATTTCGCTATTGTTGCACTTTTAGCATTATCTCATGACGTACTTTTTGTAATGGGAGTATTCTCTATACTTGGTTTATTCTCCGGAGTAACAGTTGATAGTTTATTTATCACAGCTATTTTAACTGTTCTTGGGTATAGCGTTAATAATACTATCGTTGTGTTTGACCGTGTTAGAGAAAATTTAAAATTCTATTCTAAAAAAGCAACTTATGATGAAATCATTAATGCTTCTGTAAATCAAACTTTAACAAGAAGCATAAATACATCATTAACAACATTGTTAACACTATCTTCATTATATTTCTTAGGTGGTGTAACAACTAAAGAATTTGTTTTAGTTATGATTATTGGTGTTGTAGTTGGTACTTACTCAAGTATTTTCTTCGCAAATTCAATGATTTCTATATGGAATAGTTTTGAAGAATCTAAACGTACAAAATTAACAGAAACACAGGTATAGCAAATATGTCCGATTACAAGTCGTTGTCTGAATTTATATGTTCTGAACGTGAAAAAGCTGGATTATCAGCTATTGGACTTGCAAAGAAATCTGGTTTAACAGTTGAACAAATTGAAGATATTGAAGCAGGTAAGGATTTATTCTTGCCTGCTACTATTCGTCAAAAATTAGCAAAAGGACTTAAACTAAATCCTAATGACATAAAAAAGTATGAAAGAATAATGCTAGATGCTTTTGATGGTGTTACTGATAGATTTATTGAAGATACAAAAAAAGCCATTTTAATGGGGATGACTGAAAACTTAAGATGTCCTATTTGTTCTTCTAAATTAAATACAAGAGTTGTTAAGTTAATTGACTTAGAAGAAAAAATTGCATTGCACCCGAAAGCGCAATGCAGTAAATGTTCTTTTCAAATTAAATAATTTTATTATTCTTCTGTTGGTTTCTTTGAATATAATGTTAATGACATTTTGATTAGAATATAATCAGTATCATTTGCAAATGCAGTAATATTTAGATCTGACACAGAAATTAAATACTGAAAACTATTTGTAATGTCGTTTAAAAATGTTCTTAAATTTGGATATTTACCAACAAAGAAGAATTTTAATTTGCATACATTATATTGCTCATTGAAATCTGTATAAATAGTGCTATCAGCTGGTTTTGTATCATATTCAATTGATCTGATAAATAAGTTGTTTTGTTGTGCAAGTTTAATTATATCATCAAACATTGTACCAAAAGCAGAAAGTCCATCTGTTTCGCCTGAAACACCAGATTCATATATTTGTTTAATAGACTTCAAATTTAATTCTTCTTCAGCGCGTCTTTGTTTTTCTTTTTCTGCGCGTTCGCTAAGTTTTTTTAATTCTTTTTCTGTGCTTACTTTGCTTTTGCTTTCTTCATCATATGCTAAAAATGCAGGCTGAATAAAGAAATACATAAGTGCCACACACATTACTGCTGCAACAACGAAACACGCTAAAACATAAGGATTATTCTTTTTATTCATACTTTGCCTCTATTGTAATTATATAATAGGCGGAGGAGGTGTCATTGACCTTTTATTTCCGCTATTTTTTTTGTTATTTTGTTGACGATTATTGTTTGGTGCTGGAACTTGTTGCTCCATTTCAACTGGCTCATAATCATCATATAAATATACGTCGTGGTCTTTTGTTTTTATTTCAAAAGTAAAACCATCTTGTATTTTTGCAGGAACAGGATCTTCTGGTGTATTAAGTGATATTTTCATTAATGATAAATCACCTTTTGTTTCCTTTAATCCTTTTAGGAATGCTGAAACTTGTTCACTTGTTTCTGCTTCCCCAATTATGCCAATACCGCCTTCGCTAGTAGTAACAAATTTTTTGATATATACTTCATCTGGAATGCTTGTTGATAGTGCATTATACGTATCTAAAACAGCAGTATTATTATCAATAATTTGTTTTAACACTGGGAATATGCTTTTATCTTTTGATTTCTCACTTTTATTTATACGTTCTTTAAATACTTTAACTTTTCTTTTTGAAGAGCTTGCGTCCTCTGATAAAGAATTTGTTAAACTGTCAAGTATAAGTTTTCCGCCCAATCCAATAAGAAGACCAACAATAATACCAGTAAGAATACAAGCTGTTGCAAGGTTCTTTAGTTCTACTTCATAAGGTCCTACGCTAACAACATTTTTTCCTATTCTTTCGTCTGGCAAGAAGTTTAAATCAAGTGGATAATCATCGTAACTTGATGCTGCAGCACCCACTGATTCGATTGTCATATAAGAAATCATATTAGCATCAATGTCAGAACCAATGCCAGATACTTCGATGAATTGGTCATTTGTATTCAAGTTTTTATTTATACAGTCAATTTCGCCAGAAAACTCTAGTCTTGAAGCTAAAAGTTCTGAATTAACTTCATCTGTCTCACTGATGATTAATAATGATTGTGGACTATTTTTTGAAATTGTGTTTGCAGCAATTTTTGAAATTGTTGAATAAACTTCTTCAGAAGAGAAAGATTTTACAGCAAGTGGTTCTTCAAACAGGTCGTTAACAACATTACCTTCTAAATAGAATGTTGAACAGCTATTTGCTGTAATTAATAAAATTGCTGTTTTTTCTTCTTTTTGTACATATCTTGCAAATCTATCACAGAATTGAATAGCTTTTAATAGCGAAGAGTATGATGTATCAATTTTAACAAGTTCGCATTGTAAACTGTCAAAAATTTCTATTAATTTAACAATAACTTTTGTTTGAACAGCACTAAACAATACATTTTTTTGACCTCTGCCTTTTTTGCTATCAAAATTGCAGTGTCTAATTTCTGGTTCATTTCTTTTGAAAATGTATAAGTCTTCAATTTCTGATTGTAAATTTTCAATAATGAATGGTTCTTCTGATTCATTATCCATTGTTGTTATGCCGAAATGAACATTTGGAAGATTTAATGTAACAGCACATTCTTGTGGGTCAAGACCAGCTTCTTCAAATAAACCTTCTAGAACTTCTGTAAACTCGTCATAATCAATAATTTCTCTTATAGCATTATTGTACTTGATGTTTCCAGATGCATATTTAACAACGCTTTTGGTGTTCTTATCAATGCAAACCAATTCGACAAAATTGTTAGCAGATAGAGATATACCTACGTGTGTTCGTTTCTTAAATCCAATTTGTTCTAATAACCCACTCATACTAAACCTATTTTATATACTATTATATGTAATTATCATATTTTATTATTAATTTTTTGGCAACAAAATTAACGTTTTTTTATATAAAAATATATCATTTAATGTATAATGATTTAAGTTTGTAATGTATTGTTGTGGTGAAAGCTATGGATAACTACGTTTTTGGAAGAAATAATGTGATTGAACTTTTAAAGGAAGGCAATCGTAGTGTAAGTAAACTTATTTTAATGAAAAATATGAAGGATAATTCAAAAATTGACCAAATACTTGATTTGGCAAGAGAGCGTGGAATTATTTTTCAATTTTTACCAAAAGAAAAGTTTACACAATTTAAAGAATATTCACATCAAGGTGTTGTTGCATATGTTTCTCCTGTTAAATACATTGATTTAGATGAATTTTTACTAAAAGAAAAGAAAGATTATAAGCGAGTAATTGTCACTGATGGCGTTGAAGACCCTCATAATTTTGGGTCAATCATAAGAACGGCTGTATGTGCTGGCTATGATGCGATAATATTTCCATCTAGACGTAATGCAACAGTTAATGCAACGGTTGAAAAATCTTCAGCTGGTGCTGTTAATCGTATTGATTTAATTATGGTTAATAGCCTTTCGTCTGCTGTTGATAAATTAAAGAATAACGACTTTTGGGTAATTGCAACAGATTTAAATGCTAAAGATAATTATTATGACATTGATTATTGCAATATGAATTTTGCGATAGTTATGGGCTCCGAAAAAGAAGGTATTTCTTCTACAATATTGAAAAATGCTGATTTTAAAATCAAAATACCTATGTTAACAGATTTTGATTCTTTAAATGTAGCAAATGCTGCAAGTATTGTAATATATGAAGCAGTGAAACAAACAATGCAAAAATCGGGGAATGTTGTATAATATTTTATTATTGGAGGCACAATGGCAGAAGAACAGGATAAATTTGCATTAAACGAGGAAGAAGATTTTGAGCTTCAGCTTGATGATGAAGATATTATGAAGGCTGTTGAAGAACCAAAACTTCCAGAAACACAAAACAGTGCAATTGCAGATGATTCTGTTAAAATTTATCTTCAGCAAATAGGTAAAATTAAACTTTTAAGTGCTGATGAAGAACTTGAAGTTGCAAAAAGAATTAAAGAACAAAATTCTGAAGAAGCAAAGAAAATTCTAGTAAATGCTAACTTAAGGCTTGTTGTTAGTATTGCAAAAAAATATATAGGAAGAGGTCTTAATTTCTTGGATTTGATACAAGAAGGAAATATGGGACTGATGCGTGCTGCTGAAAAATTTGATTATTCAAAAGGGTATAAATTTTCAACTTATGCGACTTGGTGGATACAACAGGCAATAACACGTGCTATTGCTGATAAATCAAGACTGATAAGATTACCTGTCCATATGATTGAAACATTGAGTAAAATTAAAAAAATATCGATGGATTTAACAATAGAAAATGGAGCAGCGCCTACAAAAGAAGAAATTGCATATAAAATTGGTATGCCAGTTCAAAAGTTGACTGCATTGATAGAATCTGCACAAGGTACAATTAGTATGGAATCGCCAGCAAATCAAAAAGATGATAGTACGAAACTATCTGATTTTATTGTGGATGAGTCAACACTTTCTCCTGATACTAAAGTTACACAAGATAATTTATTTTCTGATA
The DNA here is from genome assembly GCA_017396025.1 of bacterium. GTDB lineage: Bacteria > Cyanobacteriota > Vampirovibrionia > Gastranaerophilales > Gastranaerophilaceae > Avigastranaerophilus. The sequence goes on along the minus strand of JAFQNF010000045.1, from coordinate 32,628 downwards.
TTAAAAAAATGCTTAATCATTTGAGTGAAAAAGAACGTAATGTTCTTATTATGCGTTATGGTTTGGACGATAACGGCGAGAAGAAAACACTTGAAGAAATAGGTACATATTATGGTGTTTCTCGTGAACGTATTAGACAAATCGAAAATAGAGCAATGAGCAAGCTAAAAAAACTGTGTAGAAATAATAATTTAAATAAGAACCTTAAAAACTATATTTAATAAAATATGCTATAATTTAAACATAGATTATAGGAGATAATATAGTGAAAGACGTATCATCTGATAAATTTGCAAGTGTTATTGCTCGTATACTTGATGATAAACAAGGTAAAGATATTAAAATATTAAATATTTCAAACATTTCTGTGTTGGCAGATTATTTTGTAATTTGTTCTTCTGATACAAGCACACATGTTAAATCTTTAACTGGATATGTTAGAGAAAAGGTTAAAGACCATTTTGAAAGAATTCCAATTGGCGAAGAAAATGATATAAAAAATAGATGGAATTTGCTTGATTATGGTGATGTAATTGTTCATGTGTTGCATAAAGAAGAACGTGAAACATATGCAATTGAGCGTTTTTGGAATCACGCTTTCTGTGTTGAAGAACAAGAGTGGAAAGAAAAATCAAAAGAATTTTCTGACTATCAATAAGGAAACGGGTATAAGTGAAAAATATAGTTTATAAATTATTATTGTTGTTTATTTTTTGTATGGTTACACCAGCTATTGCGGCTGATTTTTCGTATCTAAAAGATTTGACACCAGTTCAAAAACAAAAACTTGAACGATATGGTTATAGTTATCAACAAAATATTCATTCTTTGGATATGAGAATTGATAATTATAGGAATAAAATTAAACAAATAAATTCTCAACAAAACGTACCAAAGCAACAAGCGGATTTATTGATTTTTTCATATGAGAAAAATATAAAAACGTTGGTAGCTCAAAAAGACGAGTTAAAAGAAAAAATGGATTCCCAGTATAAGTCTATTTTGACTGAAGAACAATATAAACAATACTCGGCACATCCGGTATTAGTACAAAATGCTTTTAGTGATTTTTTACGTAAATAAGGAGTTATAAAGTGAAAAAGATTTTAAGTTTATTTTCAGTTCTTTGTATATTATTTTTCTCTGCTATATCAAGTGCAGAAGCAGTAATATATTCAGAATACGATATTGATGTTGCAATTCAAAAGATGAATGAACTTGCATCTCAAGATTTACTTGGTTTTATAAATAGAAATGAACTAGTTGGATATAGGCTAGATAACGTTAATATGGCGACAATGCAGTATCAAATGAATGTTAAAGCTACTGCAGATGCGCTGGTTAATATGAGAAATAGAGTTGATATTATTAGAAATTCAGCAGATTTCTCTGATTCTGAAAAAAATATGCAACTTAATCAAGTATACCAAGAGGCTGATGCTAGTATTTCTAATACTACTTCAAAAACAGTTATGTATTTAAATGAATTAAGAAGATCAATGCCAACAATTACATACCAAAGATATGTTAAAAAATTCCAAGAATATTATAATCAATTGAATCTTGGAAATTATCCAGTAGCAATTAAATAATAAAATGAACTTTATTTTTAATGTCTCGTTATAGTATATGAAAAGAGGAAATGCAAATGAACGAAGACAGAAAAAAATGTGATAAATATGAAGCCTTCTTTGTTTTCCAGAACGAGGAGGCTTTTAATAATCATATAAAAGAATGTCCGGATTGCCAAAAAGAACACGAAAAATATATGAAAGTCTCTTCTTTGATAAAAGAGGTTGCACCTGTATATTTGGAAAAACAAAAGAAAAATAAAATGGGTGCGATTAAAAAACTGGCATGTTGTTTTGTTATGTTTGTTGGAATAACGGCATCATACACCGGATATAACATGTACAGTGACTATACAGCACAAGAATATTGGAATCAAGATTCTTATGTTAGTTCAATGGGACTACCAATTGACGAGTATGGTTTTTTAGAATTATAGGGTAAAGGGTAAAATTTGAAATCTTTAATAGACCAATATAGAAATAATATTAAAAAAATTATTTCAAACATGACTGGTTCTGAAAATGAAGATATAGAACAAGAAGTATATATTAGAACTTGGAAGAACTTAGATAAATATAAAGAAAACGGAAAGTTTAAAAGTTGGATTAATACAATAACTGCAAATTTATGTAGAGATTATATGAAGTCCTCATATTTTAGACATTCTCAAAATGCTGTTACGGAAGAAGATGATTTAGTACAAATTAGAGATGAAAAAGAAAATGTCGAATCAGCTTTTATTCAAAAACAACGACAAAAAAGAATAATGGATGCAATTGATGCATTAAAACCAAAGTTTAAAGAAGTAATTATTATGTATGAAATGCAGGATATGAGTTATGAAGAAATATCAGAAAGACTGAAGTGTCCTGTTGGAACTATACGTTCAAGATTATTTAACGCGCGCAAAGAACTTAGTGTTACATTACAAGATTTAATATAAGGAGAACAAATGGATAAAAAAGTACTTATGTCAGCAATAGCTGCTGTAGTTGTTGTCGCAACAAGTGGTATTTCTTTTGCTTATGATGCATTGCCTCAAGAGAAAAAATTTATACCGAAAAATGCGGTGAATAATAGTGTTGATGGTTTTCGTCATACAAAAATAAAACATCATCCAACAAAAGCAGAAATGGAAGCGAAAAAAGCTGAATTTGAAAAACGCTTAAATTTAACTGAAGAACAAAAAATACAAATTGAGAAAAATAAACAAAAAGATAAAGAAAAGATGAAGCCAATTTTTGATGAAATGAAAGCAAAAAGGGCTGAAATAATGAATATTCATAAAAATAGTAAATTGACAGATTCTGAAAAAGTTAAAAAAGTAGCTGAACTCGAAAAAGATATTATTGATTTGAGAGTTAAGGCTGATGAATTAAGAAGAGAAAATATGAAAAATTTTGAAAGTGTTCTTACAAAAGAGCAATTGGTAGAATTTGCAAAAATAAAAGAAGAACAAAAACAAGATATGGAAAAAAGGTTTAAACATTTTCAAGGGCAAAAAAGAATAAAAGGTCCAAAACCTCCAATTGGGTTACCAGTTGAACCAAAACCAATCCCAGAAATAAAATAAGAAAAGAGTGAAAAGGAGCGAATTATTCGCTCCTTTTTTGTTTTCATTAATAAAAATAAAATTATCAACCGGATGTTCGGTTCTAGTTTTGTAATTTCAACCATAAGCCTCGTAACTCGGTCAAAGACCTCAAACAGACGAGGCTTTGTTGCTGTTTCAGTAACAAAACTCACGAACCTCCACATATGGTTTCTAATTTCATTTTTATTAAACTACTTACTTTGTATAAAATATATTTTTGAAGTCCATTGTGGAGCGGATTGCGAGCAGAGGCTGAAAAATGAAAACGAGAGTTTTTATTTTGAACGCCGTTTATCGCGAGCAAACAAGCAGGATAGTTAAACTTTTTAGCGAAACAACATCAAAGCGAGGACTGTTTGAACAGCCGTAGGCTGTGAGTTCCGCAGCTTAGGTTGAGCTTAGAAGTTATCTATCCGTAACAGCTGGAAAGAAAAAATATATTTTATACAAAATATCTATGCATAATATTATTTCTGCAACAAAAAAAGGAGCATTTAAATAATGTAATTATTCTACCCACTTGAAGCTTTGTACATATCCAGATTCATTGATATTACCATCAATAATTGCTTGGAATGTTCTAGCATCATATGTGCCATTTGTAAATGCTGGGATTTTTTCAACATCTTGTATAAAGTTTTTTCTACTATAATCTAACATCGAAATTCCAGGGATTAATCTAAAGAAAGTATTTAATGAAGTATTACCAAATGTACCAAATACAGTGGAAATCTTCTTAGAAAGTTTTCCTAAAATTTCCATTTGTGCTTCGGTTTTACTAATATCGTAGTTTCCGTGGATATATAAGCTTAAATTTTCACCTTTAGAATATATTTCAATATTTTTTGCTATTCCATTTTCAATTTCGCATCCGCCATTTATGTTTGAAAAATATCCTGTTTTTACTAAATTTAATAACTCAAGAACGCTGTTTAAAGTAAATCCAGTAATTCCGCTTTTAACTATATTGCTTGCTCTTAAAAGATATTCTAATGAACCAAGTTTTGGCATTCTACCATCAGAAATATCAAAATATACAAATCCTGATAAATTTTTAATCATCTCTTCGTTTTGCAAGCCTTTTGTTGAAAGTTGAATTTTGCCATTAGCATTTCCGTATATTTGATTTTTCCCATCAAATAGTGTTTCTGCCACATAATTAGCATCCACATTTGATAGTTCAAAATCACCTTTAAATTCGGTTGTTTTTAAGTCAAAAGAAACATCCCCAATAATATTTCCATCACCAACTTCTACAGTTGTATTGTTTGCGTGGAAAATACCATTTTTATCAATAGAAAAATTTGTTTTAAAGTTATTTGAAACTAATGATTTTATGGTCATTTTTCTAATATCAAGAGTTCCGTTTTCAAGTGAAAGACCAGATAAATCAATATTTTTAATGCTATTGTTTTTATTCATTGCATTATGTGTTTTTGAAAGATGTTCAAAAAGCTTATTGTTATCTATTTGGTCCGCGTATATGTTTAATGATTTTATTTGTGGTTTTAAACCAAGGTTGTTGTCAAGAACTGAACTTATTCTTATTTTTGAATCAGACATAAATCCAAACAATTTTAAATCAATATTATTTTTTGTTCCATTGATTTCAATATTCTTAATTACAGTATCAAAAAGAGGAATATCGATATTTCTACATTCAATGTTTCCAAGAAGTTTTCCAAGTCCAGAAAGTTTATCTGTAATGTATTTTATGTTGCAATTAAAAGAACCTTGTTTCATTACCTGTTTTTTAAAGAATACATTTAGAATTCTTGCCGAAATATTTTTATTTGTTTTTAGGTTTATTTCCTTTGGAACAATAATACTGTCCTTGTTTATGTCTAAAACACCGTTTAGTGTGGCAAAAACAATTGGATAAGTTTTGTTATTTTGCGATGAAATATATTTTATGTAATCAAACTTTTTAATATTTATTTGGTCTTTTTTTACATTAATTGCTCCATTAAATTCTCTGATATCGTTAATTTCACCAAGATTTGTTCCATCAAAGAAAATGTCAGATTCTGGATTGAATGTTAGTTTTGGAAATATATTAAAGTCATTTGCGGTTCCATTGAATTTTGCCGAAAGGTTAATATCTCCCTGTGCTTCAAATTTGTTCGCTAAAAATCCAGGAAGGTAGTTCTGTATAAATGAATTTGTTATTTTAGATGTAAAGAAACCGTTTAAACTAGGATTCTTAATTAAATCAGTTATCTCAACATTACCATATAATGGGATATCTCCAATTTGCGCTGTTAAATCGTTAATATACATTTTATTTTTATTAAAATGTACAATAAAATCGTCAAAAACAAATGGCATTTTTGATTTTATATGTTCTGCGTAGAAGTTTTTGAATTTAATTTTTCCATCAAGGATATTTTTATTTATTGCTAAATTTATATCTGCAAAACCGGCATAATTCTTAAATTGAGCAATTATAGATTTTAATTCTTCTGGTAAAATTTCTAATTTTGATGTGTCATTTAAATTCGCTAAATTGAAATTATTTGTGTTGATATTTAAGTTGTATTCAGGCGTTAAAGTATCTACTTTATTAACTTGTCCATTAATTGTTAATGTTTTATCAAAGAATTTTGCAATGACATCTTCAACGTATACGGTAGCTTTATCCATAATAACTTTTCCAGAAGTTGCTTTAAGCGCAGAATCTGTATTATCTGGAATAAAGTGCATTTCTGCATATGCTTTATCTGTGACAAAATCAATTGATTTCGCTTTGTATGTGAAATATAAATCGTGTTTTGAGGCTATTTTATATAGACTTGATAAATCAGGATAATCTTTTGGATACATATAAGATTCTGTTAAAAATTTGATAGTATCCTTTAAATTTACAGATTTACTAGTAATTGTTATGTCTATATCTGGAATTTTTGTTTCTATATCATTAACAATTTGTCCTTTAATTGTTATTGGCGATGTTCCAGATATACCTTGAAGTGCCTGTAGGTCAGTAACTGTTTCTGTAAAATCAACAATACCTTTTATTTGTTCAATTGGAGTGTAAAAACCTTCAATTTTACAAGTATTACCTAGCATATAAACAGAGCCTTTAACTTTCATATCGACAAAAGCTTCTTCTGGTGGTAATGGTGGGTGCCCATATGGCACTGGTACGATTTTAGATTTTATATTTAAAAATAATCTTAAAGTCCCAGCTGCATCTGTTATTATTGCTAAACCTTGCTTTACGTCTTTTAAAAGTTCGCTGTTGTTTATAATTTCAAGAACTTCATCTGCTTTTGCAGCAGTTGATGAAATGTTAAAATCTAAATTTTTGTTTATTCTTACTTTGCCTTCAACATTAAGGGGGTTATCTTTTACAAAAGCTTTTTCAGATTTTAAAGAAATTGTATCCTCTTTAAAATCAACGCGTCCTTTTCCGTTTTTAATCTCACCATATAGACCATTGTAGGTTAATTTTGCATCGTCAAAGATACAATAACCATCTAGATTTATGTAATCAATTGCACCCTTTATGTTAAGGTCAATTAGTCCCTTTCCTGAAGTTATATCCATTTCTGGAATTGGGCCCATTTGAAAGTTGAAAACTTTGCTAACCGGAATAATAATTTTTTGTGCAAGTGGAAAATCCAGATTATTTGTTGTTTTAATGGTTACGTTATTTATTCCATCACGGAACATATATGTGTAACCTTTTACGGTTGCTTTTTGGTTATTTGCCATTTCAACCAAAATATCCATGTTTAAAATGCGCTTATCAAATAGGATATCAACAGTTCCTTTGTGGGTTTTGTGCATTGATTTATCAAGTGCGTGAACATTTCGTCCTTTTACATAACCAATTATATTTGGCTGAGGGACTTTTCCTTGAACTTTTGCTTTCCCTTCAATATCACCATAAACCCCGTACCTTTTTACTTTTTGAATAATCATATGCTGTGGTGCAAGATTTGGTGGTAAGATTGATGCAATATTTTCTGCTCTTGAATTTGTAACTTCTATATTCAAGTCCAAATCTGGTTTATCTTTAAATAAAACCTTTCCATCTGCCTTAATATTTACTTTGTCAGCGATGAATTTGAATAAATTTATTTCAATAGTATCTTTTGAAAGTTCGATGTTTGTATTTATTTTATTTGTTCCATTTGCAACAACAAAGTTTTCCCAGCCATTTCTATCATAGATAAGGTTGTTGAATGTTGTATTAAGTACTATTTGATTTTTATTTGAATCATTTTTTTCGGCAGAAAGTTGAATATATTCAATAATACCATCTAGTTGACGCATATTAGTATCAAAATATTTTTGAATAAAAGGTTTAAATAATGCAAGGTCAACATTATATGCTATAAAGTTTCCATCAATGATATTTGTCCCAAGTTCTTTTTTTAATGGGTATCCAACATTTAAATTAATATCAAAATCACTTTCTTCACCGTTATTTGCAATTAATTTACTCTGAATATTTGCATATATTTCTTTTTTCTTAGAATCAGTTTTTATGGTTATAGGATTTGATGTGATTTTTGCGGATTTATCAAGTTGCTCATCAGTGAAACTTAATATTGAGTTATTTATATTAATTATTGAATTGTTTAGAGATAGTTTGAAAAACCCATTTTCTTTTTTAGGGAATATTTTTTCTATGTTAAATACACCATTATTATCTCTTTTAATATTAATGTTTATATTGTCAGAAAAGATATTTTTTAAAGATATTTTCCCCGTTAATAATGGGAATAAACTTATTTTCAATTTTGCATTATTTGATTGTAAAAATGGCAAACCATTCTCTTTTTCTTCAATATTTAAATTGCGAATGTTAATAGTTAGTGCTGGTTTAATGTGGGTTTTAAAAATAACTTTCTCGTAGTTAAAATTTGCATTTGTCTTGGAACTTACTATATTCTTTATGCAATCTGTTTTTGCAATTAAGTTTAAAGAAAATGGCAATGCATACAAATAGATGCCCTCTATAATGGCGAGTGTAATTATAATTTTAATTAATGTATGTTTAGCCTTTTTTATATTCATCCTAACCCTATAAATAATTATATTATCTATATGCTAAAAGTACAAACTCTTAATTAACTTTGCAAAAAGGTTTAATTGTTGTAAAATTTAGTGACATAGAAGAAATAATTAACGGTTAGTGATATGAAAAAAATAGATATTTTTAAGAAATTTTCTTGGTTGAAATCTCCAAAACATGTTGTAAATATGTTGCTTGTTGGGTTGTTTGCTCTTATTTTTACAGGCGTACTTGTTTCAAAATATATGTTTTTTCAAACCATTGTGGGCTCAGATAACAATAGTAAAGTAACAGTTATTGCTCCAAAAAATATTGAAGTTGTAGATACTATAAAAACAGAAATTAGAAAAAGAGAATTTGCACAAAAAGTTAAAACGGTTTATGCTCCAGCGGATAGTGTTTATATAAAAAATAACTTGAATGAAATTATTGCAAGCATAGAACAAATTAGAACATCTGAGTTGTCATATAAAGATAAAGAACGTGATTTAAGTACTATGTTTGATATCTCAGATAATAATTCTAAAGAATATATTATTTCATATTTTATTAATGCAAGTGATGAATCAATAAATAAAATTATTGTCACTGCAGAAAAAGCTCTTTCATCTGTATTGAATGAGGGGATTACCGAAAAAGATTTTGAGGAAAATTCTCTTCCTAAAATCATAAGAAGAAATGTTGATACAAATACAACAAATAATCAAATTACTGTAATCACTGCTCTTTTAGAACAAGTAATTGTTCCAAATATGATTGTTGATGAAGCAGCAACAGAACTTGCAAAAAAAGCAGCAAGAGAGTCTGTTTCTCCTATAAAAGTTAAATTTAGTAAGGGTGACACTATAGTAAAAGAAGGTGAACCTATTACACAAGTAAAAAAAGAAGCGCTAAGTAAAGCTGGATATAACATTTTAAGTATCAATTATTTGGGTATATTAGGCATATTGTGTTTGGTATGTATTGGTATTTATTCTGTTTATGCATACTTAAAATATTTTGAACCTAAGTTTATTGATAGACGACATATAGCAATTCTTGCAGTTTTATCTTTATTTATATCTGCACTATCTGTATTGTTGCCAGTAAATTGGTCGGTATTTTTATTGCCTTTCCCATTTTTTACTATAACTTTGTCCGTATTTCTAAATCCAAGAACATCGTTTTTTATAACAGTAACACTGTTGACAATTATTACTTTGTCATTACAACTATCAGCATTAGCAATGTCTGTATTTATTTTGTCGATTATTGTTTCAACTATTGGAATGACAACAATAAAATATTCGCGTAGATTTGACCTGATTAAGGTTGGTGGATATACTGCTATTGCAATGGCTTTAATTATTGTTTGTGTATATTATGATTTGGGATTTTCTAGATTAATCCAAGATATGTTTGCTGGTGCAGCTAATGGCTTCTTCTCTGGCATTGTAGCACTTGGTATGATTCCTATTTTAGAAAATATCTTCAAAGTTATAACAATGTTTGGTTTGGCTGAACTTGGTGATTATAATCAACCATTGCTTAAAAAATTACATGAAGCAGCACCTGGTACATTTGAACACTGTTTGAGAGTTTCAAATTTGGCAGAATCTGCAGCAGAAGCAATTGGAGCAAACCCAATTCTTGCAAGAGTTGGTTCGTTATATCACGATGTGGGTAAAATTGTAAGACCTCTATTCTTTGTAGAAAACCAAACATATAGTGGTATTGAAAATCCACACGAAAAATTGACACCACGTTCTAGCAAAATGGTTATTACTTCTCATACAAAAGATGGTATAGCGTTGGCGAAAGAATATCATATTCCAGAAGTTATTCAAGATTTTATTATTCAACACCACGGTGATTCACTTGCTAGTTATTTCTATAATCAAGCTGTTGCGCAAGAAGGTATTGAAAACGTAAAAGAAGAACAATTTAGATATACAGGTCCAAAACCAAATACAAAAGAAACTGCTATTTTAATGATTGCAGATGCTGTTGAATCTGCTTCAAGAACATTGAAAGATCATTCTCAAGAAGAACTTGATGTTTTAATTAATAAAATTATTCAAGATAGATTAAACGATAATCAATTATCAGAAAGCCCATTAACATTGAAAGATATTAAAGTTATAGCGGCAACGTTATCAAGAGTTTTAAGAAGTGTATTCCATAAGAGAATTAAGTATCAAGAAGCTATTGAAGATTTAAAGAATAAAGAGCAAATGAAACAGGAACAAGATGGTGCAAATTAATGTTTTTGTTGAAAATACGTATGAAAATTACGAAATAGATGAAGTAAAAGCATATGATAATGCTTTGAAAATTACCAACTTTTTGTTTGCTCAAGATGAGGTAATGAAAGATTCTTGTCTTGCTGGGGAAGAATATGAACAAGTATTTTTTGATATTGTTTTCATGAACAATGAAGAAATACACACTGTTAATAAAGAATATAGAAAAAAAGATGCTCCAACTGATGTTATAACTTTTGCAATGTTTGCTGATTCTCCACAGGAAGAACGCTATATTTTTGATGGTGAAGTGCATCTTGGTGAAATAATGGTTTCTCTTGATAAAATTGAAGAGCAAGCAAAAGAGAATAATGTTAGTTTTGAAGAAGAATTACACTATATTATTGCTCATGGTGTTCTACACTTACTCGGTTTTGACCATCAAACAGAGCCAGAATATAATTTTATGGTTGATTATCAGAATAGAGCAAAGGCGATAGTGAATGACTAAATTTAAGGCTGCAAATTTTGCTGAAAGTTTTGGATATGCTTGGAGAGGATTGAAACTCGCATTTAATTCTCAAAGAAATTTTGTAATTGAAGTTATTATTGCTTTTTTTGTGATTTTAGCCTCTGTATTGTTGCGTTTTGATTTTTCTGATATTGCAATACTTGTTATAATGTGTGCTATTGTGCTTATTTGCGAGATGTTTAATTCTGTTATTGAATTTGCCCTAGATGCAAGTTTTAAAAACCAGTATTCAAAGCTTGTTGAAATGGCAAAAGATATGGCTGCAGGAATGGTTCTTTTAGCTTCTATAACAAGCATAGTTGTTGGTGTGATTATTTTTATTTCGAATTTGGTCTGATTTCTGTCATTGCGAACCTGAAAGATGAAGCAATCTATGTAATACGAAGTCATTTGATAATAGACTGCCACGAAAAGACCATGTCTTTTCTCGCAGTGACGGTTATTCTCATTGCAAGGCTAGAAATGCTGAATCAATCTTAAAATACTGAGTCTGCGTCATTGCGAGCGTAAGCGAAGCAATCTAGTGGAACATAGTCATTTTGCAAGAGGTTGCCATGCCAATAAGTTGGCTCGCAAAGACGAAGTGCCTATTGTCATTGCGAGCGAAGCGAAGCAATCTCAGGCAAAGACCACTACGAAAATATATAATCTTTTCGTGCAGTGAATAACATTATAAAAATCCATATCCTTTTTATATCATTTTATCGTTATTATAATCACGATTAAAATCGTGAAGAACATTGTAAACATTATCTTTACACAACTTTTTTAAGGGTTCCCAAGTATATAAAAAATATGGTAAACTAACAATCCACACGGGTATAGTTAATAGGAGGTATAGTTTAATGGCAAAAATCACTCAGAATCAGATTCTCTCGGAAAACATTTTCGGTATTGAACAGGCTGAAAACATTGTAAATTCTTCGGGGGGGGGTAGTTTAGCAACCAAAAATGAGAATGATAAAGTTACAATAACAGATACTTTATTTGCTCAAGCAAGTGTTACAACAAATGCAGGCAAAGATGAAATCCTTGTAAAAAAAGGTAGCGTTAAAATTAATTCTGGCGCTGATAATGACAAAATTACAGTAAATAAAGATGTTTCTTACGCTAAAATTGATGATTTATATGGCGATGATATTATTACAACATCTGCAAAACTAACAGAAATGTATTTTAACTATGGTGATGACACAATAACAGCTAAAGCTGGTCAAACATACATTGATGTTGTTACTGTTGGCTCTTCTTTAAATTCTCGATTAGAGGCAAATCGTGGTGATGATGTTATAAAACAAGGAAAAGGCGAAATTTATCTTCGCTTTAAAGAAGGTGTAACTCTTGAAGATACTAATTACTTTGTTGTAATGGAACAAAATAAAAACGATTTAATAATTAAGTTTAAAGATGAAGCAGGAAACTATTCTTCTTCTATAACTGTGCAAAACCACTTTAAACAAGGTGAAAAATCATCATTTAAAGGCTTTGTATTTGCAGATGACCCAACTGTTTCATATTTTGTTAAAAATGGTCAAGGTGCTTTAACACAAATGCAAATACCTCAAGAAGCAGAACCTGTGTTTAACCAAATTGTTGGCGGATATGCTGACACTCTTATTAAGGGTACGAAAGGTAATGATAGTATAATGGGCTACAATGGGAAAGAAACCATTTATGCTGGTGCTGGTAATGATATTATAGATTCATCTTGGGCTTCTGATTCAACTATGGTATTCGGCGAAGCTGGTAATGATACTATTAACGCTTTTGGTGATGATACCATTAATGGTGGAAAAGGAAATAACACTATTAATTTAAATACCTTTGCTGGTGGTGATGTTAGCCATATTGTATCTGGTGGTGGTACGGATACTATTGTATTTGCAAATAACTATTCTGATTTAACATACTCAAAAGACGGTAACAATTTAATTATTACTGCTACACACCACGAAGATGATTCAAAAGCCATTATTGCTGTTTTAGATAACTATTTTGGTTTAAAAGGTAAACATTCTGTAAAATACATTGAAACATCATACGACGCTGCTTCTAGTGCTATTGTTTCTGATAAAAAGATATTGCTTGAAAATGCTGTTACTTTGAATAATATCTATGCAGAAATGGATAAAAAGAACAATCTAAAAGGCACTGTTTATGGTGATAATATTGTTGGCTCAAACTTTAATGATACAGTGAAAGCTGGTAAAGGTGCTGATAAAATTTATGGCGGTGATGGCAACGATAAATTATATGGAGAAGACGGTAATGACACTATTGATGGTGGTGCAGGCAATGACACTATTTATGGTGGCAAAGGTTCAAATTATATCACTACTGGTTTAGGTGATGATGTCGTTTACTGCGATAAAAATGGTAATACCGTTGTAACTGTAAATGGTGGAACAAACAAAATTTATAGTTCACAAGGTGCTAACTATTTTGATATTAAAAAAGAAGCAGGTACAACATATATTTACAACGCAACTGCTAACGATACATTAGGTATGTGGGCTTTTGATAGTGTTGCAGAAGAAGTAAAATTTGAATGGGATGAAACATTCAAAGATAAAAATTTCTACATTTCTCACGAAGAATCTGGCACTTATGTAGTTCTTGTTGATTACTTTAAAGCTAAAAATGGCAACTTCCTAAATACGGTTGATTGGGATAGTGGAAATGGTACAACAATAGATTCTTTCTACAAAAAAACAATTGATGAGTATCAAATTAACATGTCTGAATTAGGTGTATCTAAATATACAGGTAGTAATCTTTCCGACAACATATATGGCCGTGAAGGCAATGATGTCATCTATGGTGGATATGGTAACGATTCTATTGTTTGTGATACAGGTAATGACAAAATTTATGGTGAGTACGGCAATGACACTATTTATGCTGTTCAAGGCAATAAGTATATAGATGGTGGTGCCGGTGATGACTCTATTACTGCTTCAAAAGTTGGAAAACATACCCTAAATGGTGGCACAGGTAACGATACTATTTCTTATAATGCTGGTGCAAATGTTACTATCAATGGTGGTGATGGAAATGATTCCATTACAGCAGATTTTGTTACATCTTATGATGGAAAAGCAAAGATTACCGCTGGTGCAGGCAATGACTACATTGAAACTCTTAATGGTAAATTAAATGACTATATTGACGCAGGAACAGGCAACGATACAATTTCAGCATTTGATGGTAAAGATACCTTAATGGGTGGTAAGGGTAATGACTCTTATACAAAGATATTTGAAAATTCTGAGGGCACAGTTATTACAGATACTGCTGGTTCTTATGATGTATTACGGTTGCAAACTAATATTCAACACGATGGCAATGTTGGACTTGAAAAAGGTGATGCAACAATATTCTTTGATTTAAAATTAGACAAAAAAGGCAATATTGTTAATAATTCATCAACTGATTTATACCTTTCAAGTGTTGAAAATGTTGGCGATAAGAAAGAATCAATAGCAATTAAAAACTACTTTAAATCTGGCTATGAAATTGAAAAAATTATAATTGAGGGAACTCAAATAAATTATTCAATTACAGATGCTGATATTGACCAACTAAGAAGCGATATTGCTGGTTGGCTAGAAAAATACGATTATACAAGTACAGCGCAAGCATTCAAAGATAATGATACTGCTGCAATGCAAGAATACTTGACTATCGTTGATAATGCAATTGGTTGGTAATGAAAACTAATCATTGAAAGCGAAAAGCCCCTTAATTGGGGCTTTTTTCATGCTTGTATCGCCGTGACGCAATATCTCGGGAACGAAGTTATATTTTGTTAAAGATTGCCACGCCAATAAATCGGCTCGCAAAGACGTTGTGCTTATTGTCTTTGCGCTCGTTGCAGTCGCTCGTTACGCTTTCGCATCACCTTGTTCCACAAGTCCGAATTTTCGCCTCTTGAAAATTCTTAAGCTACAGCTGCCACTCGCTAGCTATCGCAGTCGCTCGTTACGCTTCCGCATCACCTTGTTTCACAAGTCCGAATTTTCGCCTCTTGAAAATTCTTAAGCTACAGCTGCCACTCGCTAGCTATCGCAGTCGCTCGTTACGCTTCCGCATCACCTTGTTCCACAAGTCCGAATTTTCGCAAAAAAAAAGGGACATTTTAGTGTCCCAAACAATTCGGAATGTAAAAGAAAGTTGTTTTACTATCCATCGTGTTTTAAAGTAAGTTAGTAAGTAAGGTAAGTGTGTGTTATGAATATGTGATTAAATTTAGTTTTTAAAGAAAAAGTTTAGTACGCGTACTTGTGTCAAATTCGCCCTTGCGGGCACCCCTTTGTTCCCATCCAATCTTGTAGTCGTTTAGTTTGTCTTTTTTCTCTCTTAATACCGTCTGTTTATCGGTGTTTTCTCTCTGTTTTGTGATTTATCTCTCACACTTATATAAAGTATTTTGTATATAAAAAATTGCTAAAACGTATGCATAATTTATATATAATGCTTAACATTTCTTAATGTGTTTCTCGAAAGTATTGTTACTAAAGACTTTCAAATTTGATTATCTATTTAGAAATAAAATCTAATTCGCATTTATATACAGATAGATAATATACGAGAACTTAATTAAGGCAGTAATATAATGCTATACATATTCCACTCTCACTCGTAAACTGTTTGACCGAATTATTCGGTCTTTTTTTTTATGCAATTACAGAGTAATTGCATAAAAAAAAAGACGAACTCAAAGTTTCGTCTCGGAAAAACAAGTAACAATGTATATTAGGCAAAAATGTTTATTGAACCAAAGATAGACTCAGAATCTTCTTTCTCTGCTGACTCTTGTGCTGGCATGTAGAATGAAAATGGGTTTGAACCTCTTTTGTCTTTGTTCATATCTTTAGTTTCATTAACTTGTGTTGCAGCGATAATCATTTCGTTTTCGCTTACTTTATTGATATTGTCTGCAGTAAATGCAGCTAAACCATTAGTTTCTTTAATTGAGAATAAGCTTTGTGCGGCTTGAGCGTTCAAATATTGAACGTTTTGAGCAAAATTTTGGCTTAAGTTAATACCGAAATCTGTAGCTGCTTTTGATGCTTGAAGAGCCACTTCACCGTTTGTTCTTGCTGCATATAAATCTGTACCTAAAGAAACTCTGTTGAATTTAGATAAATCTAGACTTGCAACATCTACGGTTTTTTGATTATTCGGATTTAAGATTTGTTCTGTAACTTTTGCTAATGCTTGTGAGTCTATGGCTGGTCTGCCATAATTAGCATGATTTACAAAACCCACATTTAATCCCATTATTTTGCCTTTTCTCCATTAACTTATGTTCTTTTTATCGGTCAATTTGAATAAGAACTTTAATAAAATGTTTTAAATCTTTAATATTTGTTAACATGTTTTTAATAATTTTCTCTAAAATCTCAAAAAGGGCTTGAACTTAAAATATGTTTTGAATATTATATTTCTCATAAGATATTATTAGTAAAGGAATGTAATCATGAACCCTATAGTAGAAAGTTTAGGAAAAGAATATTTAAATAAAGAATTACCAGAATTAAACCCTGGTGATACTGTAAAAGTTTTCGTAAGAATCGTTGAAGGTAACAAAGAAAGAACACAGGCTTTCGAAGGAACAATTCTTAAAAAACGTGGCAGCGGTGTTGGCAAGACTATCACAGTTAGAAAAATCTTCCAAGGCGTTGGCGTTGAACGTGTTTTCCCTGTATATTCTCCACGTGTTGAAAAAATCACAGTTGTTAGACGTGGTGATGTTAAACGTGCTAAGTTGTATTACTTAAGAGAAAGATCTGGTAAAGCAACTCGTATTAGAGAAAAAATCGAAAAAAAATAGATTAGGAATATAATAAACATAAAAGCCGTAGTCATTGTTTTAACTTTGAGTATGGCTTTTATTTTATAAAGAAAGGCTTTCAAAGAATGGAACATATTCACTGGTACCCTGGGCATATTGCTAAAGCAGAAAAAAAATTAAAAGAACAAGTAAACATCGTTGATGTTGTTATTGAGGTGCTAGATGCTAGAATACCAGAAAGCTCTTCATATCCGGATATTGAAAAATTATTAAAAGATAAGCCTCGTTTGATTTTAATGAACAAGTCTGATTTAGCAGAACCAGAACAAACAAAAAAATGGCAAGCGATTATTAGGGAAAAAACAAATTGTTCTGTAATTGCAACAAGTGCAAATGATAATAAAGATTTATCTAAAATAATAAATAAAATAGTTGAGCTTGGACAGCCTAAGATTATAGCACTTGTGAAAAAAGGCCTGTTGCCACGTGCTGTTAGAGTTATGGTTGTTGGAATGCCAAATGTTGGTAAATCAAGTATTATTAACAAGTTAATTAAAAAAACAAAGGCAAAAACTGGTGCAAAAGCTGGTGTTACCCGTGAGCAACAATGGGTAAGAATTAATCCTAAGGTTGATTTATTGGATACTCCTGGTATTATTCCATTAAAACAAGAAGACCAAAATAAAGCGTATAAGCTTGCTTTTGTTGATTCTATTGGTGAAAACGCATATGATGTTGAAGCAGTTGCTCAAATTTTTATAAAAGATGTGCAAGCTGTTTATCCAGATTTGATTAAAAATTATTATAAGCTTGAAGATTTAGAAGTAACTATTGATAATATTGCATTAAAACGTAACTGGATTGTTTCTGGTGGTAGACCAGATTCAAAGCGTGCAGCACAAAATCTTTTAAATGACTTTAGAGTTGGTCGATTGGGCAAATTAACTTTGGATGTTCATGAATAAACGTTTTGATTTTGATAAAGAAAACCAAAAAGGTTTTGATTATTTGATTGGTACCGATGAAGCCGGCCGTGGGCCTGGTGCTGGTCCTGTTTTTGCTGCTGCTGTTTATTTTACTTCGTATGATGAACGCCTTGAAAAATTAAATGATTCAAAGCAGTTGAGCGAAAAAGTTCGTGAAGAGCTTTTTGAGGTAATTAAAGAAAATTCTATTTGGGCAATTTATCAAGGTAGTGTTGAAGAAATTGAAAAATTAAACATATTAAAAACATCTTTACTATCTATGAAAAGAGCGTGTAATGAAGTTATTTCAAAATTGGAAATGGGTAAATCAATAGTTTTGGTCGATGGAAATAAGTTAATACCTGATTTTAATAATGAACAAAGGTTTGTTGTTAAAGGTGATGCTAAATCTGCTGCAATTGCGGCTGCTAGTGTGCTTGCAAAGGTTTCTCGTGATAGATTTATGAAAGAGATTGATAAAGAGTTTCCCGAGTATTGCTGGGCTGAAAATAAAGGTTATATGACAAAATCTCACCTAGATGCAGTCGATAAATATGGTTTATGCCGTTGGCACCGTAAAAAGTTCTTTGAAAAGCATTTCGAAAAGGCAAAACAATTATCATTATTATAGTGGATGCGAAAAAAAATTGAAAAATGTTATCATTCTTGCAGTTGAAGAGAAAAAATCTTTTATTTGCGGAGGAAAAATGAAGAAGATAGCATTTACTTTGGCGGAAACACTGATAGCACTTGTTGTTATAGGTGTTATTTCTGCAATTACGATTCCTACACTGCAAATTCAACACCAAAAGGAACAAACCGTTGTTCAACTAAAGAAGGCGTTTTCTGATTTATCAAGAGCTGTTTCAATGGCAAAAACTGAATATGGTGATCCAATTTCTTGGGATTATTCTCTTAATAATAATGAATTTTTTAATGAATATTTATATCCTTTTGTACAGCTCTCAACTCAAACAATTCAAGAAGCAAAAGACGGTGGGATAACATATAAACAATTATCTGGTCAGGTAGAAAATAGTCTTTTAATTATGAGAAATCAAGGTCGTATTGTTGAACTTATGTCTGGTTGTCAAATTTTTACTTATCCTCTTGCTTATAGTACAGATGGAACAACAAGAAGAAAATGTTATGCTGTTGATATAAATGGTTATAGAAATCCTAATAAGTTTGGCAGAGATTTGTTTATGTTCTGCTTAGATGGAGATAAAGGAACATTCGTTCCACATTCTTGGAATGATAATGAAAAACCAGGCCAAGTAAAAAGAACAAGAGAACAATTGAAAAAAGGACCAAGTTCATTTAATTATAATTGTAGCAAGAAAGCGCGTGGAATGTGGTGTGCTGCATTAATTATGGCAGATGGTTGGGAGATAAGGGACGATTATCCTTGGTAGTTTCCCTTATACACCGATAAACTGTCTTGTATTATCTATCTTTAACTTTTTAATTATTATTTTAATTAAGTATAAAGATAAGAAGCTCATACTCAGCACAAAAATGTATCTTGTAATTGCAATTCCCATCGCAAGAAGCAAAGAATTTAAATCTGTAACAGGTACAACTTTTGGTACATCAAACCATTGATTAAAAGCAAATACAAAATACCAATGAACAAAGAATAAACCAAAGCTGTATTTCGCTGTTACATCTAGTATGTGGTTCAGTTTTTCGTGTGCTTTTATTTTTTCATCATAGTGTTTTAAATAGCCTAAAACCAAAATAGTTAAAAATATTTTAGATAATGTTGAATTATGAAACATACCGTTGTGCATAAAGTAAATATCTGCAATTGTTGTTGCTATCATAAAGAACCAAATTTGACCTCGTTTTTGCCAAAAGGTATCAATTTTATCCTTATTAGCAGAAAGGTACATACCAAACACGTACATTGAAGCAAAATGAACAAAACTAACTCCAATGAATTTTAGGTATTCTAAATATTTGTGTAAATAATCTAAATTTGCTACCCATTCTGGTTCTATATCTAAACGAGGGCAATATATTGTTATTAAAAATAGGATTGGTAATAATTTATATAATCTTCCACTTTTTTCTAATTTTAGAAGAAAATGACTTAAAAAGAAGAAAATAACAATCATAGGAATGAACCAAGCTGGTACGTTATGTACACGACCTGTTGTAAGAAAAACTCCAATTTGCGCTAATGGATTTAACCCTTCAAATGGGTTGCCATAAATACTTGGCAAGGTAAAACACAAAATAATACCAGGAATTGCTGTAAAGATATATGGAAGAATTACATTCGTCCATTTTTTAGATAAATAGTTTTTGTATTCGAATTTTGCTGATAAATGTTGGAATAAAAATCCAGAGATAAAAATGAATAAAGCCGTTCCACCTGCGAATACTTCAAAAGAAATATTATTTATCCAGCTACCTTTTTCACCTATTTGCATTGTATGACCAGCCAGAATCAAAAGTATAGCTAAGCCTCTAAAAACATTGATATAATTAAGCATTTCGCGTTTCGGTTTTACAATATTTTCACTCATAATTCCCCCTGACAAGAAAATAATATCATAAAGCAAATTTATTATTTAGGAGTTTTAAGAAAAACAAAGGTAAAAAATGAACATCTCTTCCCCAACATTTGGAAAAAAACTTCCTATTATAAGAAGCCAAGTTCAAGACAAAGAAACTGGTAAGTTTGAATCTGTGACGGTCTACAAAGTTGATTGTGCAGATGATAGTGATGTGCAAGAAATTAGAGATTTAGATGATTCTTGGCGTTTTAAAAATCTTATTGCAAAAGATATGGCAAGAAAAAATCATCTGATTAAATATTTTGAGCAAGATAACGAACAATCAATCTACGTAGTTCAAGATGATAAACAACAAATATTAGGTATTGGAGAAATGGAAGAAGTAGATGATGCTGTTTATAATGTAAATTATCTCGAAAGTAATGGAAAAAAGAAATTTGTTGGCCAGATTCTTCTTGCTTCAATGGGTGATGAGGTATTAGTAAAAAATGGTAAAAAACTTACAGTTAGTGACCCTGAAGAGAATGCTTATAATTTTTACACAGATGTTTGCGGATTTGAAGATTACTACGGTTATTTTTTAAGAATGAATCCTGCTCAGATTAATCAATTTATAGAGCAAACAGAAGACCGTACAAAATCAATTTTTCTAGATATAAGAGGCTAATATGAACATATCTTTTGGACAAAGAATACCAACAGCAAAATGCAGTGTTTTTGATACAAAAGAGAATGAATTTGTACCAGCATTAATTTGCGAATATGATTGTTACGACAAAGCCGATATTGATAAAATAGCTAATGTTGATGGTAATTGGGCACATAAAGATACTATTGTTGATAATATGATATCAAAACATTCTGATATTAAGTGTCACAGAGAAAATGATACTCGTATTTACACATTGGAAAATGATGAGGGAGAAATTCTTGGTATCACTTGTTTTGATGATTTGGAAAAGAATGCAGAAGTAAGATTTATAGAAAGCAGACGCACACATCGTTACAAATACGTTGGTCAAAATTTATTGGCTTCAATTGGACAAGGAGTATTAAATGGTAGACAGAATAAATTAATTATACGTTCTGCTGTTGACTCTGCACTTGGGTTTTATAAAAATGCTTGCGGCTTTAAAAATATTGGTTTTGGTGATTTAGAGATGAATAGATATGATATCCATAAATTTTTAAAAAGGACAGAAGAAAAAACTCAATCACCAATGGTAAATTTTAGGGCGTAATTAAAAATTACGCCCTTTTAAATTATTTATTTTGTTTGTATGTATTCATAAAGCCTGTATCGAAATTACCACCGATAAATACTTCATCCTCAATCAATTCTTGATAGAAAGGAAGAGTTGTTTTTACCCCTGTGATAACATATTCTTTCAAAGCACGATACATTCTTCTTCTTGCTTCTTCCCTTGTTGGTGCCCAAGTCATAACTTTACTGATTAATGAATCATAATATGGTGGGATTTTGTATCCAGAATATACGTGAGAGTCAACTCTTACACCAAATCCACCTGGTGTAATATAACCATTAATTTCTCCAGGAGCTGGCAAGAAGTTTCTATCAGGGTCTTCTGCGTTGATACGACATTCTATTGCGTGACCATACAATTTAACATCATCTTGTCTTACAGATAATTTATTTCCTGCTGCAATGTTGATTTGTTCACGTACAATATCAATGTTAGAAATCATTTCTGTGATGCCGTGTTCTACTTGAAGTCTTGTATTCATTTCCATAAAATAGAAGTTTTTATCTTTATCAAGTAAGAATTCAATTGTACCAACACCTTCGTAATTTGCAGCCTTAGCAGCTCTTACAGCAGCTTCACCAAGTTTTTTTCTAATATCTGTGCTAACAGCTGGAGATGGTGCTTCTTCCACTAATTTTTGATGGCGTCTTTGTATTGAACAATCTCTCTCGCCCAAGTGAATAACATTGCCAAACTTATCAGCAATAATTTGAACTTCGATGTGTCTTGGATTTACTAAGAATTTTTCCATATAAACATCTGGGTTACCAAAGAATTTTTCAGCTTCTTGACGGCATAAAGTAATATTTTGCTCTAACTCTTCAGCATTGTTAGCAACTCTCATACCTTTTCCGCCACCGCCTGCTGTTGCTTTAACAATAACAGGATATCCAAACTTTTCAGCTTGCTTTTTTGCTTCTTCAACATCAGTGATAATGCCTGTTCCTGGTGTGATTGGAACATTTTTAGACATCATTGTTTTTCTAGCTGTTGCTTTATCTCCCATTAATTGCATTGATTCTGGAGATGGTCCAATAAATTTAATATTGTGTTTAGCACAAATTTCTGCGAAATCAGCTCTTTCTGACATAAAACCATAACCAGGGTGAATAGCATCAGCGCCTGAAATCAAGGCTGCAGAAATAATTGCAGGAATATTTAAATAACTTTTTGCACTTTCATTTGGTCCAATGCAATAAGCCTCTGTTGCCAAACTTACGTGTAGTGAATTTGCGTCTGCTTCTGAATATACTGCAACAGTGGGAATACCAAGTTCTCTACAAGCTCTAATTATTCTAACTGCAACTTCGCCACGATTTGCGATTAATACTTTTTTAAACATATTCTATTACCATTAATTCTCTTCTACATACATAATGACTTGACCATATTCAACAGGTTTGCCATCTTCTATACAAACTTCAACAACTTTGCCTGTTGCTGTTGAAGCTATTTTGTTCATCAACTTAATTGTTTCAATAATACAGATTGTATCGCCTTCTTTTACTTCATCACCAACTTTAACAAATGGTGCATCATTTGGTGATGGTTTTGCATAAAATATACCAATCATATTTGATACAATAGGCACAACTTTATTTGCTATATTTTCTTCAACAACTACCTCTTTTTCAACAATAGTTTCTTGAACAACTGGTTGTTCTTTTTCTTTTATAACAGGTACAAATCCATTACTTTTAATTACAAGAGAAGCATCATTATCTTCTAAAGTAACTTCTGTAATTTCGTTATTTTTCATTATTTCGACTAATTTTTCAACATAGTCTGTATTAATATTTTTCATAAAATCCCTTTAAATCTACGAGCTTTAATTATTTTAGTTGCTAAATGGCACCTAGTCAAGAAAATGAGCATTTTATGTTAAGTCCACTGCTTATATGATGAAACAAATTAAAATATTGTATATAATCTTGAATGTTAACAGAATAAAAAGAGGCAAAAATGCTTCCAATAGTATCACAAGAACAATCTACATTATGTTTTGCAGAAATTTTCCAAGATGTACATACTTGGAGAAAAAAGATGATTCATTATATAAAGGAAGAAAATCCAGAAATCAATTCTGCAATTATAGAAGCAGCACAAAATACAGACCTTGATCCAAAAGCTGTTGCACTTGGAGCATATATGACTTATGTTCTACTTGAGACAGCTATGAAAGAGGAAGCTGGACAAGAAGTATTTACTTTAGACGATTAGTTCTATTCAAGTATTTTAATTTTATAGTTTTGAATTTGCTCTTGACGAATCAATTTCTTTTGATTCTCAAGAGTATTTTTTACGGCAAACATCCAACCGTGACGAGGATTTACAAATATAAAAAATGCAGCTTCGCTTTCTACTAATCTTTGAGGATTATCTATCAATAGTTCGCCTTTATCTGATAATTCAAAGACAGTAAAAGATAATGGTGCAGATATAGTACTATCAATATAAGCATCAAATTTAATCTTATTTAATCGAGTTGTATCTTTTAATATATTTGCATCTTTATTTGTTGTTATATGCTTATATAAAAAAGTAATTATGTCTTCAAGATTATTGTAATTGCTCATTTTTTACCACATCGATGAAATCTTCAACTAACTTGGAATTCCACTTTTGTCCAGCTTCTTTTTTGATAATATCTAATATTTCGTCAATTTCATAAGCGTGTCTATGTGGTCTATCTTGAGTCATTGCGTAGAAAGCATCAACCAATAATACAATTTGAGATGTAATTGGAATTTCTATACCGGATTTATTTGATGGATACCCTTTTCCATCCCAATTTTCATGGTGATTTTCGATAATCGGAATAATATCTTGAATATTAGAAATTGGTTTTAAAATTTCACGTGCGGCAATAACAGGATGAGTTTTTATTATTTCTCTTTCTGCATCAGTTAATGGCTCTTTCTTATTGAAAATTTCTTCTGGAACCATAATGTTTCCAATGTCATATAATAATATTGCCAGCTTTAATTTATCAATTTCTTCTTTTGGTAATTCTAAGCGTTTTGCAATAAGTATTGCAAGAATAATTTTTGATTTTGTTGTTCCTGTTTTGTACATTCTGTTATATGTTTGAGAAATAATATCCACCACAGAATATAAAATTTCGTTAGAATTTTTATCAGAAGTTCCAATTGATTGAAGTTTTTGAATAATAGCCATTGAAACATTGTCTGTGACAGGAATTCGCTTTTTGGATAAAATATCCATAAATGTTTCCATTGCAATTTTTTGCCATTCAGATTCACTTTGCATTTGTGCAATTTGAACTTGATTACGTCCATTTACTTTTGCTTTATACATAGCTTGGTCAGCAAGCTCAATTAATTCATCAATTCTATCAGAATGTTCTAAGAATGTTGCAACACCAATACTAGCTGTAACACCGCCAATAGTATCTATTATTTGGTTTTCAATTGACTTTCGAATTCTTTCTGCTGCAATCATTGCACCACGAGAATCTACACCTGGAAGAAGTAAATTAAACTCTTCGCCACCAATCCTTGCAGGAATATCAATAGAACGAGCTTCTTTTTTTAGCACATTTGCAATTGTTTTGATTGCAATATCACCAAACTGGTGACCATATGTATCATTAATTCTTTTTAAATAATCTAAGTCTAAAGAAACAACGGAAAAGGATTGTTTTAATCGAAGTGAACGTTCTGCTTCTTTTACAATATTTTCTTCAAAATAACGTCTATTGAATAACCCTGTTAGAGGGTCTGTAATCGCTTGTTTTTTTACTTCTTCAAACAATCCAGCAACTGTGATTGCAAGTTCTATTTGATTGGCAAACAATGTTAAGAAATTACTTTCTGTATCTGTTATATTTTCTCGTTCTGTAGTAACAATTAAACAACCAAAATCTTCCTTGCCTTTATACAAAGGAACAATTGTACAAGATTTAGAGTTCATTTGTGATACTAAATCGTTTAATTGCTCTTCAGAAAGATTTGGGAAAAACATTTTTACCATACCTTTTATGTCTGGTGTGGAGTATATTTCTCTTTCTGTTATTGCTTTTACGATAATAGAACTATCAACATATGGAAATTTATATGTTTCTAAATTAACATTTGCGAATTCAATCACTCTATTCATACTTCTATTCGCAGAAGCTGCTTTTTCTGAGAAATATGGAGTATTATGTTCATCTAGTTCGATTTTTAGAATTGAAGCAAAATGATAGTTCATATCTTCATATAAAATACTAACAATTTTTGCCAACATGCTTGATAGTGGCTGAGAAGAATTCATCATATCCCAAACACTGTTAAGTGTTAAAATTGTTTGGTTGGCTTGTTCTAATTCTTTTGTACGGGCTGCAATTTCCTGTTCCAACTCGATATTTTTCTCATAAATATCAGAAAAATCTCTGCCGTGTCTGTATATAGAGCCATCTATTTTATTTATTTGCCCAAGTAGATCTTTTATACCAGAAAATATATTCACTTATTAAAATCCAAGACTTATCTATATTAGTATATGTATTATATACCCTTTTTTGTTTAATTGTAATACCTTTTTTACAATAATTATAAATTTAAAATATCACCCTAATTTCGTACAAATAAAAGAAAATACATTTACATGGTGTAAATGTTAAGTTACAAAATACAGTAAAAGTTTACATTTGAAAGCTCTTTTTAAACTTTTTGGGGGAATTCTTTTAAACAAAATTTTATTATTATTAATGTGTTAGAAAGAAATGGTTAAATATCTGCATAAATAAAGGACAATTTAGGACATTAATTTATGAACAAAAAGCAAATTGAAGATATACAAGACTCTATAAATATGTGTAAAATGCGATTGAAAACAATTCAACCACATCTTACTCCGGAAAAGACCGCTTTAAATGAATCTTTTAATAAATTATTAATCGAAAAAGCAATTTTACGTGATAGATTAATGCAAAAATCACCATCTTTATTTAGAAATTTAATAAAGAGAGTTGCGCCACATAAAAAAGAGTTAATTTGTGATTATTTTAAATAAAAAGAATTAATTTCTTTCCCAATATTTATCAAGCCATTTTGTTGGTTTAACATATCTTAAACCACCTTTACCCATAAAGCCTTCATACGCTTGTTCTGGGTTTGGTCTGCCATGGAAAACCAAAATTTTTGCACTTGTTGGTTCTTTTGGAACTTGGAAATAATTTAGTGGGAAAGGTCTTAAACAATTACGTTTAAAACTTACACACCAAGATTTATCCCAATATGATAATATTTCCTTGTTATTCATTTGATGAGATAAAAACGCTTGTTCATTTTTATATCTTTTTCTAATATCTTTTCCTTCTTTATAGAAGTTTTCAATAATATCTTTGTGCTTATTCACTTCAAAACGAAATACTGATGAATTACCAATGATATCTTTCTCAAAATCCCAATCCTTAATAATTACAAATTCACCAGGAACTTCAAAAAATGCGTCAATGTTGTTCATAATAACAATATCTAAGTCTAAGAATAATGCTCTACCTTTAAGGTCAGCTAATTGGTCAGTAAATAAACCAAGTTTTTTCCAAGCTTTTTCAGGAAGTCCAGAGTCGTCTAATTTATTAAATGGTCTAATTTCAACACCAGGGTCAATGCCTTCTGGTTCATCTGTAAAACAAACAAATCTGTGTGGTATTGTTAAATTCTTTTCAACCATTTTGTACAAACGATTAACATATTCAGGACCAAATTTTGTTCCCCATTTTACACAAATTACATTATTTTCCATAAAAACCTCTCAAAAAAGCCTCTCTTATAAGAATTACCATAAAAAAAGACTCGAAGCAATTTGTTAAAAAATATTTGAAAAAGAAAGGAAATAATCACAAATTACGTTGAAAAGAGTTGGTAATACAACTATCAGAATTGCGGCTCCTAAACATGGTTTAAATAAGAAACTCATTTGGAAAACGTTAACTTGTGGGGCTGTTTTTGAAATAATACCAAGAATAATGTCTTGTCCTAGTGTTGCGATTAATACAGGCGATGCTATTTGTAAACCTATATATAAAACATTCGAAGTTATTTTAATAAGATAATCCATATTGATTATTTCATCCATTGGAATCGCATATGCGTAAATTGGGAAAATTTCAAAACTTCTTATAAAAGCATTAAAAGTCCAATATACACCGCCTATTTCCATAAAAATTATTAAACCTAAAATGCTAAAAATTCTTCCCATAATAGAAACTTGAGTTGATGTTGTTGGGTCCATAATCATTGCAGAAGATACACCTTGTTGCATATTAATCATATCCCCGCCACTTTCAACCGCTTTAATAATACAATTGACGATAAACCCAAGTATCGCACCACACAAGAAGTTTACAATAATAGAATATACGATTGAAACTCCTTGTGGCGGAATTTCCGTTTTTAGAGTCATTGAAAGCATAATTGTAAAAATTAAGGCGAATCCAACTTTGCCAATCATTGGAATTTCACTTCTTTGTAAAAAAGGTGTAGTCCTCATTAGACCAGCAACTCTTGCAAATACAGGTATGCCTGAAGCTAAAACATTATTGATTTCAGGAAAATATTTAGGAAATTCACTTAAGATAGTATCAATCATTTATCTTTTTATTGCCTTTTATTTTCCATAATAACTTTTCTTTCCGCCAAATTAGGTGTAGGAACATTTGTTGCACCATTTCTTAAGAAGCTAAAGTTTTCTTTTTGATTAGTTGTTGGTGGTACTGCAACATTGTTTAAAATATGACTCATAGGTGTCATATCTTTTTTAAAATCTTTTTTCATTTCATCAATAAATGGCTTTGTATAATTATAATAATTTGGAGGCAATACAAACTCCTCAGATTTAGGTATTACTTCAAATGCGATAACAGAACCCTCATTAAAAAGGTTTTCAAGCATTTTCATATATGTTGTACCCATAATTATAATTACAAGAAAAACTGTAAAAATTTTAGGAGCAGCAGCAATTGTTTGTTCTTGAACTTGAGTAACCGCTTGCAAAATACCAACAACAAGACCAACACACGCCGCGGTCAATACGCAAGGCATTGCTATCATAAGCATTGTCATTAGACCTTTAGCAAAAAATTCAATTAAAATTTCCATTTGACAATCCTTTAATTAAAGCTACCAACAAGTCCGTTAACAATTAAGCCCCAACCATCAACGGCAATGAATATCAAAAGCTTAAACGGCAACGATATAATTGTGGGCGATAACATGAACATCCCCAGAGCCAACAATACGTTCGCAACAACTAAGTCCAGAACAATAAATGGAACGAAAATAATAAAGCTTATTTCAAATGCTGTTTTTAATTCACTTAAAATATAAGCTGGAGCAACTTCCCAAATAGTAATTTCCTCAACAGATTGAGGTGCTTCTTTTCTTGCCAACTGAACGAAAAATGCTAAATCATTTTCTCTTGTTTGTTTAAGCATAAACTCTTTTAATGGTTTCGAGCCTTCACTTATTGCCATAACAATTGAACCATTTTCTTGATATGGTTTTGAACCTACTTCATACATTTGTTGAAAAACAGGTCCCATTGTATAGAAAGTTAAAATAACAGATAGCCCAACTAAAACAATCGGTGGTGGAATTTGCTGAGCACCTAAAGCTTGTTTTAAGAAACCAAAAACTATCGCATATCTTAAAAAGCTTGTCATACAAACAAATATAAAAGGTAAGAACGAAAACATCGCCATTACCATCAATAATTGTAATACAGGACTTAAGTCTTTTAAAATTGTATCCATTCTAACCTCTACTTGTTTTCTTCTTCAATAGAAAGTGCGTGATTTATATTATCTGCATCTAACTTAGCCAACATTGTTGTATTGGTACTGTCACCTGCAACCAAAAATCTCTCTGTACCTGCTTTTATTATATAAACAGTCTTTGTTGGTGAAAGTTTTAAAACATTTTCAACATTTAAATATTCCCTATTTTTAGCATTGATAGGTGTATACATAGCTTTTTTGTAAACAAACAAAATAAGCACAATAAAACCAACCATTGCTAATGTATATGTTGCAAAATTAACAATATAACTGTTCATTACTTACCCTTAAATGCTTTCGTCTTCTATTTCAAAATCACTGTAATCAAAGTTTTCTTCATCCTCTGTTTCTTGAGGAACTTCTTCATTCTTTGGTTGTGGTTTTGCTTTTTTTGCTGGTGCTGTTTTTTGTTTTGGTTTATCACTCTCTTCTTTTTCTTTTTTAGGAGTTTCTTTTACTTCTTTAGTTTTTTTCAAACTATCTATTCTTACACCATATCTATCATTTAATATAACAAGCTCTCCGGTTGCTACTACTTGATTTTCAACACGAAGTTTAATCTTGTTATCATAAACAGAACCAACATCTATAACTAACCCTTCAGAAATTTGTTTTAACTCTCCGAGAGTAAGCTTTACATTATCAAATTCCGCAACGATATCAACAAGAATAGAATCCCACATATTTTGAGATTTTATATTTGTATCTTCTTCCATTTCATTGCCTCCATTGTTATCAACACTAATTATTAAAGATGGTTCTGGATTAATTTTGAATTTGTATTCGTTTTCGCCCCATACAACAGACATACGGGTAATATCGCTGTTCTCAAGAAGAATAATATCCCCATCTTCTATAGATTTAATTTCATTTAATGCTATTTTGGATTTTCCAACTGCAACTTTGACAAACACTTCTGCACCTGAAAAATCAGAAATTTCAAATGTATTAGGTATTTCTTTCCTTGTAATATCACCAATTAAAAAATCTGGTATAGATACAATTATTTTGCCTACGTGACTTTTTTCATCTTTTAAATAAAAGGTAAAATTGCACTCTTTGCCTTCTTGTACAAGTCTTTTATTCGTTTCTGTCTTTACAATATTTTTTTCTAGTTTCTTGTAAAGAAAGACAGTAAAAGATTTAACAAGCATAGCTTCTATGTCTGTAAGCTTTTTCAACTCAAATCTTTTTTCATCAAGCCCTAAAGCTGTATTTAGCATACATTCAATTACTTTTGATGACAGTTTAACCTTAAAATCTCCATTTTGAGTAACGGGAATTTTGTTTACAAAGTATTCATCACCATAAAAAAGAATATTTTCACCACCAGAAATTCCCATAAATCTTACATCAAAAGATTTTTTAAAGAATTCTTCTAGTGCTTTTTTTGTTTCGAGATAAAAATTAGAATAATACCAAGGGTAATCAGCCAATAGGCTTGTTTTATCTGATAATATAATCTTTTCTTCTGGTTTAACAGCTGTCATAATTACCCTAATCTCTTATCCCTACGAATACAATATATATTTTTTCAGACAAAAAGGCATCATTTATATACTGTACTTTATTTATTTTAAGGGTTTTTGGAATTTTTTCAAGTTTGTTACTAAATCATCAATTTGTACGATATCAAATCAAATGAAATTTAATATACTAAACAAATAAATATAGTAAACATTTGGGGAAATGTATGGCAAGATTAAGTAACGCAAAAAGGGTAAAAATACAAGAACAGAAGCCCGATTTACGAGTTGTAAAAGAGGTTAAAACAAAACCTTATAGCGATATTGATTTAAATAGCTGGAAAGATTACAACCATATCAAAACAGATACTTGGTGGGAATTTGAATCAAGAGATCGCTCACATGGTCATTCTAACGACTATCACGGAAACTATATTCCTCAAATTGCACAACAACTTTACGAACGTTTTACACAAAAAGGTGATGTTGTTTTAGATATGTTTTTAGGTTCAGGTACAAGTGCAATTGAAGCTTTAAATATGGGCAGAAGATGTATTGGGGTTGAACTTAAACCAGAACAAGTTGAAATTGTTAGCAATAAATTTTCTAAAAAAGAACTTGTAACTGATGTAAATATCATCTGCGAAGATAGTGCTTCAGATACAGTTCAAGAAAAAATTCAAGCAAGACTTGATGTAATGAGACGTGATAAAGCACAATTTTTAGTACTTCATCCGCCTTATGACGATATTATTAAGTTTTCAGATAGAAAAGAAGATTTATCTAACTGTGCAACAACAGAAGAATTTTATGATTTATTCAAAAAAGTTGCAAAAAATGGATACGATATGCTAGAAAAAGGCAGATTTGCAGCATTAATTATTGGTGATAAATATGCAAATGGTGAAATTGTTCCATTAGGTGCTGATTGCGCAGCTAAAATGCGTGAAATTGGATTTAAAATGAAAGCGGTTATTGTAAAAAATATGGAAGGTAACGAAAGAGCAAAAGGAAAAACAGCAAACTTATGGCGTTACCGCGCATTAAATGGTGGTTTTTATATCTTTAAACACGAGTACATCTATGTGTTCCAAAAAGTATAGAAATAACAAAAATGGAAACATCTACGAAGTAATCCGTGAAGATGTTATAAACTGCACAAATGCAAATGATGACCAAATTATGGTTATGTATAAAAGTTTAGAGCACCCCGAAATGCTCTTCGTCAGGGAAATAAATGAATTTAAAATAAAATTCACCTTGATTGAATAATAAAAAAACCTCTGAAAATTAATTCAGAGGTTTTCTTTTATTATTAAGTATTAACTTACTATAGTGAACATCCACAAGCACAGCAGTCTTTTAATGTTTCTTGTGCTTCTTTCATTCTAACTTTAATACGACCGTCAACAGCGATACCTTCACCTGTTTTTTCAGAAATTAATAATGGGTTGATATCTAATTCGTCGATAAATTTAAAGTCAGTTACTAATTGAGATAATCTCAATAATGTTTCTTGGATTTGATCCATTTGAGCTGGAGTTGTTCCTCTAGCACCTTGAAGAAGTTTGTATGCTTTAACTGATTTAATCATTTCTTCTGCATCAACATCAGTTAATGGAGCGATTCTGAATGTTACATCTTTCATAACTTCAACGAATACACCACCAAGACCAAACATCATCATTGGACCATATTGTGGGTCTGTTGCGATACCGCAAACCATTTCACGGTTTCCTTTAACCATTTCTTGAATAATTACGCCTTCAAGACCGTCCAATAATCCTTTTTCTTCTAATTTAGCAATTAAATCGTTATATTCAGCTCTTAATTGTTCTTCTGATTGAATGTTAACTCTTACACCGCCAACATCAGTTTTGT
>JAFQNF010000044.1 GCA_017396025.1 bacterium | reverse complement strand
TAGTTTAGCACTATTAAAAGAAGTTGATTTTTTAATTGGAAATGACTCTGGAAATTTACATATGGCTTCATCAGTTGGCACACCTGTTATTGGTTTATATGGTCCAATGCCTTATGAAAAATGGAGAGCATTAGGCGAAAACAACATTTTATTAAAAGCAGATTTACCTTGTATGCCTTGTGGATTAAGAAAACCTTGTCCAAACAATAAAGCTTGCTTAAACAACATAGGTGTAGAAACTGTTTTGCACGCTGTTGATGATGTTTTAAAAGCCGAGCGAACCCATTAATGCGCCAAAATAGCTTTCATATCCTGTTTTGACAACATAAAGTACAAATAAACCAACAATTACAATTGATAAAGGTTTCATAACTTGAACTATAAAAGTCAATGCAAGTTCTAGTTTTTTCTCATAATCTAATGAAACAATAGAAAACATTTTTTCAAGTTCACCAGATTGTTCACCTGCTGAAATTTGAGACATCGCAAAACCCGAAAATACCTGAGTAACAGCAAAAGCAGTCGAAACAGAACATCCGTTATATATTCTTTTTGCAGCCAAATTTAATTTCGTTTTTATATCCTTCGCAGTAATTACACTTGCTGCCATTTCAATACTATTTGCAATTGGAACGCCAGCGTCATAAGCAAGCGACAAAACAGAAAAGAAATTGGCAAAAGCATAGTTTTTTATCAATATGTTTATAAAAGGAAGATTAGATAACAAATTAACAAACTTTTTAAATACTGGTTTATTAAAATAAATAAAACAAACAACACCAATGAAAACACCGAATATAACTATTATTTTAAAAATAGCAGTAAATAACATCATCATAACTGACGTTGGGCAGATGGAAGAGCCAATCATAGAAAACACCTTCAAGATAAAGAACTTGAAGAATAGAAAAACCGCAACTGCAAGTGCCAGTATAGATACAGGATATATCATTGATGAGATTACATTAGATTTTAATTTTTCCTCTCTTGTAATTCCGTCAACAATTTTTTTCAAAACTTTATCTAGTTTACCAGAAGCCTCACCTGCAACAATAAGTCTTGTATATGCAAGTCCTAAAACTCCTTCATAGCCAGTAAATGCTTCTTCAAGGTTATAACCTTTTTCAATTTTTCTTATTATTACCGCACATAGATTTTTTATATTAGGATTAAACGCAGAATTAAAAACCGCATAAAAAATTTGAAGGATAGAAAGCCCCGAATTATACATATGCAAAAACGCATTAAAAAATTCCAACTTTTCTTTTGTCGAAAAAACCACCTTCTTTGACAAATCACGAGAGGTCATTTTATTAGAGAAAGAAGATGTAGAAGCTTCCTCGTATATTTCTAAAAGCACAAAACCTTCACGCTCAAGATTTGCAACGGCTGATGACAAATCCACTGCAAGAATGTGGTTCGATACAATCTCTCCTTTTTTATTTTTCGCTTTATAAGAAAACCTAGCCATAAAGTTATTATATATGTTTCCAACTCTCTTTACAATTCTAAATGAGTAAATTTATTCAAAAAATTTTTATGATAGTATTAAGTTATGAATAGCTATATTTTTCCATTACTTTTAACATTGTTCGCAGGTATGTCCACACTGGTTGGGGGCTTTGTTACCTTCTTTATTAAAAGAAATAATTTAAAAGCATTATCAGTTGTTCTAGGTTTTTCTGCTGGCGTTATGATATACATAAGCCTTAGCGAATTAATGGTTGAAGCAAACTCTATGCTATCAGAATTTTATTCTGCAATTGGGGCTAGAAGTTTTGCTTTTTGTGGATTTTTACTTGGCATGGTTATTGCAATTTTAATCGACTATTTTATACCAGACCACATTGAATCTGATTTTTTAAACAACCAAAATAAACATCACAAAGTAAAGCGTGCAGGATTAATTACAGCAATAGCAGTTACTATGCATAACTTACCAGAAGGTATGGCTACATTTTTAGTTTCAAGCCAAGATTTAAGACTTGGTATTCCTGTTGCAATTGCAATTTCGATACACAATATACCAGAAGGTATAGCGATTGCACTTCCAATTTTCCACGCAACAGGCAAAAAACGTTTAGCAATTTTATATTCTTTCCTATCAGGTATATCTGAACCTATTGGAGGTTTATTAGGTGTACTACTTTTGAAAACAATACTTCCAGAACAATCAATAGGAATTATGACAGCAGCAGTTGCAGGTATTATGGTTTATCTTGCTTTTGACACACTTTTACCTTTAGCAAGAGAATACGGTGAAAACCACCACGTAATTATTGGTATAGTTTCAGGCATGTTAATTATGGGATTTGGCTTAATTTTCTTCTAAAGAATATTCCATAATATAATCATCCATAACAAAACCAAAGCCAATATCAGTAACAACAGAATCTATCTGTTTAAAACCCCATTTTTCATAAGCTTTTATCGTATTTGTATTGTTTTTATTAACTGTTAATTGAATTTTATTTTTACGATATTCTAAAGCAATTTGTTTTATTTTATTAAAAGCCAGTTTTCCAGAACCAAGATTACGGAAATCTTTTTTAATATATAGTTTTGATAAAAATAAATAATCATCTTTAGGGCAAACACCAAAATATCCGATAAGATTTCCATTATCTTCTAAAATATTATAAATATACTTATCATTTTTAATCTGAGACGCAATAGCGTCTTTTGATTGAAACTTTTCAACCATATAATCAATCTGCGACAAAGATAAAATAACAGTCCAATATTCATACCAAATTTCATTTGCTAAATTTGCTAATTTTTCTATTTCAGCAGATGTTTTTACATTTATAAAATTCATAATTTCTTTCTAAATTGGAATATATGCGCTATAAACAAGACTTGCAAAATCTTCAAAATAACTTATTTGTGTTGCGCTTCCAGTTGGAATATAAACCTTAAATTGGTCTTTCAATGGAATTGAAAGTGCATTTACAACCACAGCTTGTATTACACTTCCATGAGTCACAACAATCAATCTTTTACCTTGATTTTGCTCAATTATTTCCTCAATTATATCACTAACTCTTTTATTAAATTCAACAGTTGTTTCACCACCATCAGGGCAAAATCCTTCTGGATTTTTATGAAATTCAGCAACTTTATTTGGATATTTTTGTTCAATTTCTTCAAAGGTCAATCCACTAAAAACACCCACTTTACGACTTTGAAGATTATCAACAATTTCAAAATCATTTTTACAAACTAAAGATAAAATTCTTGCACTTTGTTCACAACGAAGCGCTGAACTAGAATATATTTTATCAACTTTAAGACCTTTATTTTTAACCCAAATAGCAATTTTTTCCATTTCTTCTTTACCATTTGCATTTATAGCAGGATAATTTTCATCATCAAAGAAACGATTTTCTTCTGTGTTAATCGTTGCACCATGCCTTATAAAGGTAATTTTACATTTTCTCTTAAACAACATACCTATATTATGCCATTTTTCTGGCATTTATAAACCGTAACAAAGTGGCACAGTGCTTATGTTTATAGTACAATAATACTTAGTAAAGTAGATTTGGGGTTCAAAGCATGACAACACAAACAAATAACAACTATGATGCTAGTAATATAAGAGTGTTAGAAGGACTAGAAGCTGTACGTATGAGACCGGGCATGTATATCGGTTCTACAAGCCAACGTGGTCTTCATCACTGCGTATATGAAATTGTTGATAACTCTATCGACGAATCTTTAGCTGGTTACTGTAAGCACATTAAAGTAACAATAAATAAAGATGATAGCGTTACAGTAGAAGACGATGGTCGTGGTATTCCTGTTGCAATAAAACCAGAAACAGGAAAATCAGCATTAGAAATTGTACACACAGTTCTTCACGCTGGCGGTAAATTTGGTGATGGTGGTTACAAAGTATCTGGCGGTCTTCACGGCGTAGGTGCTTCTGTTGTAAACGCACTATCAGAAAAAATGGTTGTTGAAGTGTCAAGAGATGGCTATGTTCACCGTCAAGAATATATGAGAGGTGAGCCAACAGGACCTGTTGAAAAAATTAGAGAAACTGAAAAAACAGGTACAAAATCAACATTCTGGCCAGACCCTGAAATCTTTAAAGAAACTACTGTAATGGATAGAGAAGTTATTTCTAGCAGATTAAGGGAAATGGCTTTCTTAAACAAAGGTTTAAAAATTACATTTACAGATGCGAAAACAGAAAAATCTGAAGATTTCCACTATGAAGGTGGTATCGGAAGTTATGTTGAATTCATCAACAAAAACAAAAATGTGATGTTTGAAAAACCTGTTTATATGGATAAAACAGTTGATGGTATCGCTGTTGAAATTGCGATGCAATATACAGACGCTTACAACGAATCTGTTTTAAGCTTTGCAAACAATATTAATACTCACCAAGGTGGTACTCACTTAACAGGTTTCAGAAACGCAATTACTCGTGTATTAAACGACTATGCTAGAAAAAACAATCTTCTTAAAGATTCAGATCCTAACTTCACTGGTGATGATGTTAGAGAAGGTTTAACAGCTATCGTTAGCGTTAAGTTGGGCGAGCCACAGTTTGAAGGACAAACAAAAGAAAAACTTGGTAACACAGAAGCTCAAGGCGCAGTAAATGACGTTGTTAGAGAAAAATTCCAAGAATGGTTAGAATTTAACCCTAAACACGCAAAATTAATCATTGAAAAAATACTTCAAGCGCAAAGAGCACGTGAAGCTGCAAGAAAAGCAAGAGATTTAACAAGAAGAAAATCAGCTTTAGAAAATTCTACACTTCCAGGTAAACTTGCTGACTGTTCTAACAGAGAACCGGAAAAATGCGAATTATACATCGTAGAGGGTGACTCTGCTGGTGGTAGTGCAAAACAAGGCAGAAACAGAATGTTCCAAGCTATTCTACCTTTAAGAGGTAAAATCTTAAACGTAGAACGTGCAAGACTTGATAAAATCTATGGTAACAATGAAATTCAATCATTAATCCAAGCAATTGGCATTAATATAAGCAAAAACGAAGAAGAAGTTAACATCGAAAAATTACGTTATCACAAAATCATTTTCATGACAGATGCTGACGTTGACGGTGCTCACATCAGAACATTACTTTTAACATTCTTCTTCAGATATGCAAAACCATTAATCGATAATGGTTATGTATATATTGCTCAGCCACCATTGTATAAACTTACAATCGGCAAACAATCAGAATACTTATATGATGATAGAGCATTAGATAAAACATTAAGAGAAAGAGGAACAACAGGTTTAACTCTTTGCGATAATTCTAAAGACAAAGTTATTGCAAATACAGAACTTGTAACATTAATCGGAAATATGTCTGGTTATTATAATTCTTTCAACAGCCCTATTATCAATGCTGTACCTTCTGTTGTTATTAGAGGTCTTGTTCGTTCAGAAATAACTCCAGCTGACTTTGACAACACAGAAAGAATGGAAGAAATTTTAGCTTACTTACAACACTATGTAAAAGACCACGCAGAAAATTATGGTATTGTTGAAGCAAAAGATTATTCAGTTTCATTGAAACAAAATCTTGAAACAGGTACATATTCAATTAAAGTTGAATTAGGTGAAGGAATTGAACCAATTGCTATTACTCAAAACTTCATTAAATCAACTGAATATAACAGAATCAAATCAACATATCCATTAATCAGAGATTTCTTGTTTGAAGAAGAAAAATCATTATATTTGAATACAGGAAACGAAGATTTAACTGTTACATCATTTACAGAACTTCAAAGAATTATTGAAGAAAGAGGTAAAAAAGGTGTTGGTATTCAACGTTTCAAAGGTTTAGGTGAAATGATGCCTCAACAATTATGGGAAACAACAATGGATCCAGCTAATAGAACATTGTTAAAAGTTACTATTGAAGATGCAATGCTTGCTGATCAGTTGTTTGACGTATTAATGGGCGATAACGTTGAACCAAGACGTGAATTCATTGAAACAAATGCTGTTTACGCAACAAACATTGATACATAGTTACGTAACATAGAGGTAATAACTAGTGGGTTTTATAATAAAACTGCTAAAATTAAGAATAACAAAGGTGCTTATATTTCTACTTACAGTAGCATTTATAGCATCTTTGTACTTTTATCGAGATTGGTACTTCGTTCAATACAATAAATGTATTGGAATGTATTATGTAAACAAAGGTGATAAAGCATACAGAGAACAAAAGTATCAAAAAGCCATTGATTTATATAGAACAGCACTTCGCCATTATCCTGGACATTCACGCGCAAGTTGGAATTTAGGGAATATTTATGTAAGTTTTGAAAACTATTACGAAGCTGTTAATGCATACGAAAATGCACTAAAATACAATCCTAATTTTATGGTTTGCAGAATGGATTTAGGAATCATTCTTTCAGAGAGAATGGCAGATTATGATAAAGCGATTCAAGAATATGGAAGAGTTATTAATTCTAATCCATTAACAGTTAATATTCCTGGTGTTTTTGATAATAAAAAATCAACAAAACTAAATAGAGGCATTGCATATTATAATATGGGCATAGCATACAGAGGCAAATCCGTATTTATGGGCGACAATACAACAATGTCTATAAAATATCTAAAAAAAGCTAAAGAATCATATCTTAAAGCAGAAGAATATTTAAAAAATGATTTTGATAACACTTATAATTTAGCATTTATTAACCACCTATTAGGAGATTATACCGAAGCAGCAAAAGGATATTGTGATGCTATAAATATAAATCCAACAAATTTTGATGCACACTACAATTTTGCTCTATTACTTCGTTCTATGAATTTAAACAAAGAATCACTTGAAGAATTTGAAAAAACAACAATGCTTCTTGATTATTATGGAAACGATGAAAAAACTAAATACGTATTTGGAATTGTAACTGAAATAAAAAGAAGAATTATGAATGAAGGTGGTTACGACTATTTAAAAGATAGAGTAGACATAACTGCATTATCAGAAGACAATATAACTTATTCAGGTGGAAAAATTCTTGCAGATAAACAAAAAGAGTTCAAAATGAATGAACTGATGAAGTGTACTTACAGAAAAAAATTTGAAGAAATGTAGACAATGGGAAATAGTAAAGAACATATTGAGTTTTTAAATAAATTATCAAATATACTGTGCTCAAAGATATCTCCAATAACAACGATATCATCTGTTTGCAAGCTGTTTAAAACAACTTTAAACATTGAAAGAATGAACTTTGTTATTTGGGATGATAACAATATGATGCTTAAAGATTTTGTTCAAGACTGTAAACTATATGATGATTGTCAATTTAAAGAAATTAATTTTTCATACTCGAATCTTGCAGAAAAAGATGGAACAAAATTTTATTTTAATGAGACAGAATTTGATTGCGAAATACATCAAAATCAACTAATTGATATAAAAGAATTAACTCAAGAACAAAATACAATTTTATATCCATTAATTGCAAATGGTGAAGTTTTTGGATTGATGAATATAACAATAAAGGAATCCTCTTTTGATAAAACGTTCTTTGACTTGATTAATATTTCATCAAAATTAATTTCAGGTGCAATCATAAACTATTTATTAAATGAGCAAATGGAAATAAGTCTAAATTTCTACAAAGCAATGAAAGATATTGCAAAAATTATAGAAAGCCAATATGAACTTTCATATATCATCCCACTTATTGGGGAAATGATTGATAGATTTATGTCTTCACATTTAATTTATATTTTTATATACAAAAACGAAAGATATAAATTAGTTTGGCCAAATGCTTGCAAAGATAAGAATGTATATGCATTATTAGAAAAATTAAATGTAAAAAAAGAATATGTAATGAGTGAGAACTCAAAAATTGGAGTATTTCCAATTATTAATGAAGAACATATTTTAGGTGCAATTGTTGCATATAGTAATATAGAAAAACTTTTACAAAAAGATATAGATTACTTAGTGCAATTAACAAGACAATCAGGAATGACAATCCAAAGAGCAAATGCTTATGCTGAAGTTTTAAAATATGCAACCATGGATGCATTAACAGGATTAAATAATAGACGACAATTTGAAACACGTCTTAAACAAGAAGTATCAAACAGCAAAAGAAATAACACACCTATGTGTTGCATGATGCTAGATGTTGACTATTTTAAAAAAGTTAACGATACATATGGACACGCAGCTGGAGACTGTGTATTAAAAGCCGTTTCAGAAATTATAAAAACAGAAATAAGAGAATATGATATAGCTTGTAGATATGGCGGAGAAGAGTTTTTCATTATTCTTCCACAAACAAACATCAAAGAAGCAAGCTTAGTTGCACAAAGACTTCGAAAAGTTATTGAAGAAGCAAAAATAAATGTAGACGAAGCTGGACTTGAAAATGTAAAATATC
This sequence comes from bacterium, assembly GCA_017396025.1. GTDB lineage: Bacteria > Cyanobacteriota > Vampirovibrionia > Gastranaerophilales > Gastranaerophilaceae > Avigastranaerophilus. The sequence goes on along the minus strand of JAFQNF010000044.1, from coordinate 163,859 downwards.
TAAAAGTAACAATAAGTGTTGGTGTTTGCGAATACGAAAATACAATGAGCGCAAATGACATAGCACAAAAGGCAGATAAAGCACTATACGAAGCAAAAGAAACTGGAAGAAATAGAGTAATTGTAGCTTAATACAAATAAGGTTAAGAATAGTTTATGAAATTTTTAAAATATATATTAATAACACTAGTTATAGTTATACCATGCGCAATAACAATACTTGTTTATAATGATAAAATCACACAAAATTCACCAGTATTTTATAAACAAGGCGTTAAATTTTATAATGATGGAGACTATCAAAACGCGTATTATAACTTTGGGAAAATAAAAAGAATTAGTCCGTTGTATTCTATGGCTGTTTATAAACAAGCAAAATCAGCACAAAAAGTTGGTGATTATGCAATGGCAGCATTAAAGTACAAATTGTTTTTGGATAAAAATCCAAACTCTATTTTTTCACAAACAGCAAGATATAATCTAGCAAAATGCTATTTCAACTTGAAAAATTATGAAGAAGCAAAAATTCTTTTCATAGAATCTAAGAATAAGAAGAAAACTAAATCATACGGAGAAGATTACTATTTAGGTTTAATCGAAAAATCTAGAGATAAAGCATTAGCAGCAAATCACTTTATTGAATATTTAAAAGAAGATAGAACAGATAAAACAAATGAAATAGCTGCTGCTGAAGAATTATCAATGCTGGGTAGAGAACTTGATCAAAATGAAAAATTATTAGTTGGTAAAACATATTTTAAAAATAAAAAATACACAAAAGCTCTTGAATATTTTTCTAAAATTCCAATGTCTATCTGTTGGGATTATTTGGTTCTAGCTAACCATTATGCAGGAAATAAAGTCATTGCAAAAAAATTAGTTGAAAGTGGTATAGATAAATATTCTTCAACTGTTGATGAAGATAATCTTCATAATATTTACGACATTTATACATCATATATGATTGGTACAAAAATAAAAAATTGGACTCAAATGTTAAAAATAGTCCAACTTAGAAATTTACCAGGAGAAGATTATGTTTTATACAAAGTAGCTGGCTTATCACCAAAAGAAAAAGCTTTGTTAATGTATAAAAGAATAGAAGAGAAATATCCAAATTCTAATTATGCCCCTGAATCATTATGGAATGTTTTTTGGGCTGAATATTCAAAAAGAAATTATATTGGAGCAGAGAAATTAGCTATAAAACACTTAAAAACCTATAAAAATGTTAATTCAACAACAAGAATTGCTTTTTGGTTAGGAAAAACAGAGTTAAAACTAAACAAAAACACAGAAGCTAACAATATTTTTTCAAAAATTGTCTCAAAATATCCAGATGACTACTATGGATTAAGAGCAGAACACTTATTAGAAAAAAATAATAATTTCTGGAATACAGATAACAAAAGCCAAATACCATTACCACAAGGTGAAGAACTAGAGTTCCCAATTACTCTATCTCACTTAGACATAAAAGACCTAAAATTAATTAATAATCTTTTTGAAATGGGTGACTATGAAATTTGGCTAGATGCTAATTTTGAAAGTAAAATTGTAGAAAGCTGGTTTGAACTAAGAAAAGATAAGAAAACTCGTTCCGCAATACTTGCTCGTGATGCAATTAAAGACATGGACGTTAAACCATCATTTTTAAGTGCAGCATATAAGTTAGCATATCCAAGACATTGGACAGAAGAAATAAACATGGCTGGCAAAAAGCTAGAATTAGACCCTTATTTTATAATGGCATTAGTAAAAGAAGAAAGTCACTTTGACGAACACGCAAAAAGCGCAACAAATGCAGCAGGATTAATGCAATTAATGCCAAACACAGCAAATTATATGATTTCAAAACTAGGAATAGATATTCCTGTACTTGCAGATATAGAAAATCCAAGAACAAATTTATACTTAGGATGTAACTACCTTAAATACTTAAAAGATAGATTTAATGATGATTTACTATTAACTGCAGCATACAATGGCGGAGAAGGTTCTGTTAATAAATGGGTTAAAAAATATTCAACAAATGATTATGATGAATTTATTGAAAATATACCTTTTGATGAAACAAGAATCTATGTAAAAAAAGTTTTTAGAAGTTACCATTTGTATAAAAAGATATATAAATAAGTTGACAAATTCAAATATAAAATATTGTAAAATCATGGGACTTTTTAAAATTGATAATTTCTATCATTTATAAGGCTTTTGCCCTTGTGTAAATACTTTTTATATCCAAATATATAACTCTGATATATTTACAAAGTCAAAAAAAAGTTCTATTATAAATAAACTTACGGTTTTAAAAGAGAGAATAAAAAAAGCCGAAATTGGGGTAATGTAAAAGGAGATTTTATGAATAGGATTGTAAAAAGAGATGGGTCCATCGTCACTTTTGACTCCAAAAAAATCGAACAGGCGATTTTAAAGGCAGCAAAAGTTACAAAAGAATTTACAGAAGCAGAAGTATCAAAAGTAACTAACAAAGTTATTTTAATGGCTCAAGAAATTGCAAACAAAAAAGAGTCTAATTTAAAGGCTCCAACTGTTGAAGAAGTTCAAGATGCTGTTGAAATTGCACTTTATTCTTTTGGTTATACTCAAACAGCAAAAGCATATATCCTATATCGTGAACAAAGAACAAGAATCAGAGATTTTGCTGCTGGTTTGAATAATGATATGGTTGACGATTACTTACAACAATTAGATTGGCAAGTAAACGAAAACTCAAACATGTCATATTCTATTCAAGGTTTAAACAATTATATTGCTTCAAACGTAAGCAAAACTTATTGGTTAAACAAAATTTATCCAGAAGAAATTAAAAATGCTCACTTAAATGGTGATATCCACATCCACGACTTAAACATTATTTCTGTATATTGTGTAGGTTGGGACTTAAAAGACCTTCTAATGGAAGGATTTAGAGGTGTTAAAGGTAAAGTTTCAAGTAAACCACCAAGACATTTTAGAACAGCATTGGGACAAATGGTAAACTTCCTATACACAATGCAAGGTGAATCTGCTGGTGCACAAGCATTTTCAAACTTCGACACTTTGCTTGCTCCATTTGTAAGATACGACGGTTTGAACTATGACCAAGTAAAACAAGCGTTGCAAGAGTTTGTATTCAATATGAACGTACCAACTCGTGTAGGTTTCCAAACTCCATTTTCAAACATTACCTTAGACTTAAATGTTCCTTCATACTACGCTGATCAACCTGTAATTATTGGCGGCGAATACATGGAAGAAACATATTCACAATTCCAAAATGAAATGGATATGATAAACAAAGCCTTCTTTGAAGTAATGATGGAAGGTGACAGTTTAGGCAGAGTATTTACGTTCCCAATTCCAACATACAACATTACAAAAGATTTCAATTGGGATAACCCACACCTTGAAGGTTTATGGGAAATGACAGCGAAATATGGTATTCCTTCATTCTCTAACTTCATCAATTCAGATATGAACCCAGAAGATGCACGTTCTATGTGCTGTAGATTAAGAATCGACAATAGACAACTTGAATATAGAGGTGGCGGTTTATTCGGCTCTAACCCATTAACAGGTTCTATTGGTGTAGTTACAATGAACTTACCAAGAATTGCACACCTTGCTAAAGATAGAAATGATTTCTTAAAATTATTAGCAGAAAGAATGGAAATTGCTAAAACATCATTAGAAATCAAGAGAAAATTGTTAGAAAAACTAACAGATAACGGCTTATATCCATATACAAAATTCTACTTAAGAGATATCAAAGCAAGATACAATGTATATTGGAAAAACCACTTCTCAACTATCGGTTTAATCGGTATGAATGAAGCTTGCGTTAACTTGTTTGGTAAAGGTATAGAAACAGAAGAAGGACAAGAATTTGCTCTTGGAGTAATGGACTTTATGAGAGATAAAATCCAAGAATTCCAAGTAGAAACAGGTAACAACTATAACCTAGAAGCTACTCCTGCAGAAGGTACAAGTTATAGATTAGCAAATCTTGATAAAAACTTCTCACAAAAAATTATTTGTGCAAATGAAGAAGCATATCAAAATGGTGCTGATCCATACTATTCAAACTCAACTCACTTACCTGTTAACTATACAGATGACATCTTTGAATTATTAGATTTACAAGATGAACTTCAAACAAAATATACAGGTGGTACAACAATTCACATTTTTGCAGGTGAGCGAATTTCTAACACAACAACAATGAAAAACTTAGTTAGAAAAATCTGTGAAAATTACAGATTACCATATTTCACATTCTCACCAACATTTAGTATTTGTGAAAATCACGGATATATAAAGGGCGAACACGCAACTTGCCCAGAGTGCGGAGCAGAATGCGAAGTATATTCTAGAATTGTTGGTTACATAAGACCAATAAGCCAATGGAATAAAGGAAAACAAGCTGAATTTAGAACAAGAAAAACATTTAATCTTGAAAAGATTGAGTGCAAATGCGATTTATAATTGGCGGAATACAAAGAACTTCGCTTCTTGATTTTCCAGATAAAATAAGCGCGATTGTTTTTACTCAAGGTTGTAACTTTAACTGTGGATATTGCCACAATCCAGACCTTTTAAATTCAAAGAAAGACATCTATTCAACAGATGTCTTCTTTGAGTTTCTTGACAAAAGAAAAGGAAAGTTAGATGGAGTTGTTATAACAGGTGGTGAAGCAACCCTTCAACCTGATTTAATTCCTTTTATAAAAGAGGTGAAATCTCGTGGTTTTTTAGTAAAACTAGATACAAACGGCTATCGTCCAGAGGTTATAGAACAAGCTTTACCACTTATTGACTATATTGCAATGGATATAAAAGCTCCACTCAAAAAATATAGCGAAATAACAAAGGTTGATATTAATACAGAAAAAATAAAACAAAGTATTCAATTAATTATGACATCAAATGTTAGCTATGAATTTAGAACAACTGTTTTAAAATCTCAACTTGATTATACTGATTTTGAAGAAATTGGAAAACTCATTCAAAATGCAGAAAAATACTATTTACAAAAATTCGAAGCCAAAACAGCAATTAATGATGAAACACTAAAGGAAGAGCAAACATACTCAAACGAAGAATTCAACGAAATTATAGAAACACTAAAAAGATATATAAAAAAGGTAGAACAAAGATAAATTAACTAATAGAATTTAATTGGCAGAATGTTTTAAAATCACTCTTTTCTCTATTAACTCTATCAATCAAGTTTGAAAGCTTTAATTCTTTTGCAGCTACTAATGCTTTTTCATACATTTCAGCCGTATTTGAAACATTGATAGAAGAATAATTATGTGTAACTCTCATAAATTCTTCCATATAATTACCGTATGCAACATAAAGCTCAATAACTTGGTATTTAAGTTCAAATTGTTTAGCAAGCATAATTGCTTTTTCTAAATACATTTTCGCAGCAGTAAAATCACCTTTTTTCAAATAAATATCTGCAATATATTTTTGGAAATATATTATAAAGAAATAATTATTTATTTTAGGACTTTGAGCAATTTCTAACGATTTTGTCGCTGTACTTAATGCTTTATCGTCGTCATCATCCTCAATAGATAATTGAACTATTAATAACCAAGAAAGCATAGCCCCAATTGCAACTTTTTCTTTTGCAAAATATGTAATTTGCTCATTAAAAATTTCAAGTGCTTTCTGTGTATTATCTTCTTCTTTTAAAACATAACCAAGCATCAACTTAATTATATTTTTCATGAAGTGTTCATTTATATTATTAGTAAATGCAGCCAATTCAAATAAATCAGCTTTTAATCCATCATTCTCACCTAAAAATATTCTGTTAATAACACTAATTAAGTTCCATTCAGAAAGTAATTCTGGTTCCATAACTCTATGTTTTGTTCTCAAAGAAATTGCATTTAAAAGTTCATTAGATTTATGAATTTCACCTGTAATCGTATTACCAAAAGCTTCTAATAAAGCTATTTGAATAGTATAGAATTCAGTATTATAACTATATTTATCCAAAAATTGTTTTAAATCAGAAATAACGTTAAATACAGCATTATTACCCTGCATTGCATATGCTTTTGCAAGTACAGTTTTAGAATGTAGCCACGCATCTACAATTAAACTTTTGTACTTAGTATCATTATTCTTCTTTGATTCTAAACCTTTTTCTAAATCTAATATAATATCTTCATTAACAAGATTTATTATCTGCTCGCTGTTACCGATATTAAATAACGCTTTTAACTTTCTTGTTTTAATCAAAGCAATATCTATTGGCGAAACCTCAACATCCGCAAGCTCAAGATTTGAAATTACTGTATCAACAGCCTCTGCAGCACCAAAATAGTTTCCAGATAAATAACAACTTTTTACGAAATAACCAGATAAATCTATTACTTTATTTAAATTTCCTGCTTTTATCTCTGAATCTAGGACATTAGCAAGATATGTAACAGCTTCTTTTGGTGATTTTTCACAAAGCAATTTCCCAATTTGTTCATATATTTCTGCTTTTAATTCTTCTGCATTAAGCAAATTTTGCTCTTCTAAAATTTTCAAACATTGTTTTTGCGCAATTACATAAAGGTTTGTATCCCCTAATTTTGCTGCTATACTTGCAGTATTCTGCCATATCAAAAATGCTTCATTTTTAGACAAAGCTTCTGTACAAGAAATTAATTTTTGCAAATTACTTGAAAGAATTAAATGTTTCAAAGACAAATATAATCTCTCTGAATTTTCTTTATATAGCAAATCAGTCTTTGCTTCTTGATAAATTAACTTCCACAAAGTAAGACTTTTAAATTCACAAGTATAATTATCTACCCTTTGAATAAATTGTTCTTGAATTAAGAAATCAAGCAATTTTTCTGCCTTTTCATTTGGCATAGTAACAGCCAAGCAAAGTATACTTGTTGCAAAACGATAGCCCATTATTGCAGCCATGAATAGAACATTTTTTGCTGTTGGTGTTAATGAATTTAACCTTAACTTTATTAATTCTTCAAATGATGTTGGATCAAGTTCTGGCCTATTATCTTCATTTATAATAATATCATTGCCTTTAAGTGAAATGTAGTGGGTATTAAATAACAATGCAAGTTCTTGCTCCATTCTAAGAGCATTACCATTTGATTTTTCAAGAAGTTCATCAAGATACTCTTTATCCATAATTTCTTGAATATCAATGTTCAAAGACTTTTTAACAACATCAAGCATCTCATCAGATGATAGTTTATTAACTTTTATCATCTCAAAGATTCTATCATCAGCTTTTGATACATCGAAATATGTTTGAATAGATTTATCTTCTTGATATGCAACAAGGAGTTTTAAACGATTATTAAAATAACCTTTTTCTAGCATATGAACAATAAAATCGTAAGATGCACCATCTAATAATTCAAAATTATCAATAGTAATAACTAAATTATTATTAAGAGAAAAGGATTTAATTACCTTTTCTAAAATAGAAAACATTTGTTGTTTGTTTTCCATAATATTTTCAAAATTATCCTTTTGCGATGGATAAAAAATATTTAAAAACTGAGTTAATTCATTTCCATCAAGGAAACTAAAAAGATTATAAAAACTACTTTTTTTGAAATCTTTTATAAATGATTCTGTCGATTTTGTATATGGAGGAAATCCCATAATTCTAAGAAAAGCATCTTGAAAGAAACCAAAACTTGTAATCTGAACAAGTGGTGTACAGCTACCATACAAAAACAAATATCCTTTTGAACTTAAATATTTATTTACTTGTTTTAAAACAGCAGTCTTTCCGCAACCTTCCATTCCTTGAAGAGCAATAACTTGTTTTGTTATTGATGTTTTGATAACATTTGCAACCTTTTTAACAACTTCTGGTTGAACCTCAAAATCAAAGTTTTCTTCATCTTCTTGGGTATCTTCTTCTATGTTTTCTTGTTCAATACTTTCTTGTACATTGTCATCAACAACCTCATCTAATGGAAGTACATCAACACTTTCATCTAATTCAGTATGTTCTTTTTGTTCAATTTGTTGTTTTTCAGGTTCTTTTACATCTTCTTCAATATATTGAATAATTTCTTCAACTTTTTCTTCTTCGTTCTCTTCTTCCTCAACATTAAAGATATTTACAAATTCCTCTTTTTCGTTGTTTTCAGTTTCTTCAGATTTTTTTTCATTTTCATAAACTGGAATAAAAGCTTGTTCTGTAGAAGAAAAAGACCTTACAACATCAAACTCTTTAGATTCTGGAGCTACTATTTTTTCTTCGATTTCAATGTCTACAAAAGAATGATTACATTTTCTACATTCTTTAGCAGAATATAAATTATTAGCACCACACTCTGGACAAGTTTTTATTAATTCTAAACCACAAGACTTACAAACTTTAGAACCAAAAGGATTTAAAGTTTTGCAATCCGGACAATACATATTTACTTTTATACCGCAATTAGCGCATCTGATTGACTCATCAGGAATTTCGGAACCGCATTTACGACATTTCATAGCAGTACCTAACTTCTACTGCCATCTAAAAAATTACTTATCAATTTAGAAAGTTGCATTAATCTTTTACTTATTTCAGATTGCGAAAGATTTAAATTCTTAGCAATTTCAGCCTGTTTTAACCCCTTAATATATCTCATATAAAAGATTTCTAAAAAGTTTTGATTTGGTAATTCTTTATGAATAACACACACAGAATCTGCTATTCGCTGAAGGCAATCCTTTGTAATCAATATCTCTTCAGCACTTTCCTTTGGGTCTGGGAAATCTAGAATAAAATCAGGACCAAGAACATTTGGTTTTACAACAGCATTTGAGCTGAAATCGGGTACTTTAATTTCTTTAGTAGGAACAAAACCATCATTTGTTCTTCTCACTCTACCTGAATTTTTAAGAACACTAAGAATTGAGGTATGCACAACTTTTGTAACATAGCTTTCAATTTTTTGTATATTTGATGAAGAATTAAAAATCATGTAAGACTTCTGAAAAGCTTCACTACAGAAGTCTTCAAACAAGTCCTCATTGCCACGGAAATTTTTATTCCCCTTAACAATTTTTTCTATTAATGATCTTTGTTCTTCTACTAAAAGCACAAGTCTTTTTCTCTAATCTCGCATACCCATACAACATAATAACATAAATTACAATTTTATTACTACTTTTAGGTAATATTTATCTGCCTTTTGTGTGCTTTCATTGAGTATTTGGCTCTTTTCGCCTTCAAAGGTTTCATTAATACTTTGTAACACAATGTTATCTACTTGTTGAGAACCGCTAGATTCTGACATCGCAACTCTTAATAAATTACCCATATTATCAACAGCCATTTTAACTGTTACAGAGTTATTTTGTGGTGATTCAGAAATATCTAAAATGTTTTTTCTCAAATTTAGCTTCAAAATATTATCAAGTTTTTGCAAGTATATTTTGAATTCAGTATCTGCAAATAATTGTGGAGCACATAACCAATTAACGTTTCTTAGAGTCACAACATTTGTACTTGGAGAAAATGCATTTGCAATAGAATTTGAAACTTGTTCAGGAGTTTGATTTTGAACTAAATCTGCCTCTGTCAAAGGTGCAACCGGAGGATTTTCAACCGGACTTGGCTGAGACGCTTCTACAGGAGGAGGAGGTGGTAATTCTGAATTTTGAGCAATTTCAGCCGGTGCAGAAGGAACTTCAAGTCCCATATCTTCACCTTCAACTGTTTCAAACATATCATTTACTTGTGAATTATCAACAGGATTATCTACTGGCGCTTCAACAGGCATTTCAACACTATTTTCTGTTGGCTGAGTAGGAGCAGATGTTTGTTGCGGTTTTTTCAAGAAGAAAAATGCACCAGCGCCACAACCAACCAACGCAAAGATTACAAGCATTGCAATAATCATCAAGCTTTTTTTAGAAGAAGGTTTTGCCAAGTTTTCTTCAGGAATACCATATCCTTCTTCCTCGTCACCTTCCATACCATCTTCATCTTGATATTCTTCATACTCTTGATTTTCATCATCATATTCTTGAACATCATCGTATTCTTCTGATTGTTCTTCTTCATCAACTTGTTGAACTTCATCATCTTGTTCTAAGAAATCATCTTCTTGAGTTTCTTCATATTGTTCATATTCAACAGCTTCATCTTGAGCTTGAACATCTGTTGTTTGTTCATCTTCAAGAGAAATATCTAACGCTTCATCGTCATCTTGAACTACAGATTCTTCTTTGTATTCTACATATTCTACTTCAGAATTTTCAGCCTGATCTTCTTCTTTATATTCTTCAAATTCAGTTACTTCATCCGTAGCTATTTCTTCATTTGTAACATATTCAACAGGTCTAGCCATACCACTATTAATGTCATTCAAACTACCAATAACATCATCTTGCTGCGGATATGTTTCAAATTCTTCGTTAAGGATATCATCATCATCCTCTGGCAACGGTTCAATTTCTGTACTTTCATCAAGTTCTTCTTCTTGACCAACATTTGTAATATATGAATAAATTGGTTCTCCATATTCATCGTAATCAACTATTACTTTTTGAACATTTTCTTCAGGAGTTTCAATTTCATCAGAAATAACTGTAGCTGTATCTTCTGGCAGCGCAAGTTCTTCTTCTGTAAGAACAATAGGTTCATTTTCTAACAGAACAACTTCATCATTATTTGGATTTTGCTCATCTATTATTTCATCTTCGATAATTTCTAAATCTGATGATGTTTGAATATTTTCAGCACCATAAGTTTCAAGAACAGGCATATCAGCAACAGAAGCCTCTTGTTCAATATTTTCTTCTATAATTTCCAAGTCTCCAGATTCACTAACTTGGATAGGAGCCGTCATAACAGGTTTTTCTTTTATTGGTTCTTGTTCAATAAAATCTTCTTCCATATTAAATAATTCATCTAATATATCAGAAACCGTTTCTTCCCTATTTTCTTCTTCCGTTGTTTCTTCTGTAATTTCTTCTTCTATTGTTTCTTCTTGTTCAGATTCATCAGAAAGAACTTCTTCTTCGTCATCTGTAATTTTTATAATTTCTTCTTTTCCTGCATATTTATCGTCATCAACACTTTGAGCGCCCACGATGTTTAAAGTTTGATCTTCAAGCAAGTTAGGATATTTTCCCATATTACAACTCACCATCTCAAAGCCTGTAAAACAACAAAATTCTGTTCTACATTTAGAACATTCAAAAATATGCTTAATTAATCTATTTTTTGTTGTTACTTCAATTTCCTCATCAAGAAGGCTCAAATAATTTGACTTAAAAAACTCGTGTTCTTCCTCAGAAAAAGCCGTTACTTTCGTATTATTTATCTTTGTTAAAAAGTCATCATATGAAATTAAAGAGTTTAGAGAAATACTGTAATAATGATAGTCAAAGCCTTCTTTTTTCACATCAGCCGTATCAGCAAACCCAAGAAGTTGCGCACTAGAAAGAGTTTTATCAACTTTTACAACTGCATAGAAGTCTGGTTGCAAGTCATTATCATAATGAGCTTTAGGAACCAAAAAAGCGGTACCATCCGTAACCACACGAACATCTACGTGCCAATTATTTATATAAAAATCAGAAATTTCATATTCTTCGTTTAATACAGGATTTCTGAACAATGTCATCGATTTTTGTACATCATTATCTGTTTTTTCTACTTCACTTAACAATGCATATAAAGCAACTAAAGATGCATAAGCTCTTTTTCTTTGAAATTCATCTTTCAATAAAGATGAATAAATCTTTGCATAACTAACTGCTTTTTCATCAATTAATAAATTCATTGTATCTATCGCTGACATATGTGTATTTCTCTCTCTAAAATTAAACTACCTCTCCTAAATTATTAGAGTACAGTTTAAAAAAATTTATTCCAAAATTTAAAAATATTTTTTCAGAATGACAAATATGTTATAATTTGATTGTCTCAATGTGTTTTAAATACATATTCGTTTTCAAATGTAACGAATTATTAATCATCCAATCAAAAAAGACAATTTTTAACTTTTATGGGGTTTTAGAAGATACCAAGAAAAGTAAAAGGAGGTAATTATATGATGGTAAGTCCAGTAAGCTTTAGAGCAACAACAGCAGCAAGTTTTCAAGAAATGTTAAGAAGACCACAAACATATGCAGAACAACCAGCAGCAGCTTCAACAATTAATTCTGGAGCAAAGAAAAAAGGTGGCGCTGGTAAAAAGATATTAGGCGCATTAATTGCCGCAGCAGCCGTAGCAGCAGGTTTGGCATTTGGTCACCACAAAGGTATTTTCACTAATAACAAAATTACAAATGAAACAATTAAAAAAGGTTTAGGTTACTTAGATAAAGCTGGAGAAGCAGTTTTAAAATATGCAGGAGCTGCAAAAAACAAAGTAGTTGAAGGTTTCAACTGGGTAAAAGGTAAAGGTGCTGAAATTATTGGCAATTTAAAAAATAAAGCACCTCAAGCACCTCAAGCATAATAAGTAACATTCAAAACTTAAATTGTATAATTACCAAAAGAAGAGAAACTATTTTGTTTCTCTTCTTTTTTTATCATTTTTTGTTTATAATTAGATTATTAACATGTAACATTTAGTTAACATTTTTTTTCGAAATAACAAATTTTGTTTTTAGGGACTTTATATAAGCAGAAGGAAATATAATTTTTAGGAGAAATATATGATTCAACCAGTACAAACAGAAAGACCAAGCGCAGCAAAAACAATCGCAAAAGCAGCTTTAACTGGCGCAGCTGTGGCAGGTTCTGCATTATACTTAGCAAAATCAGGCAAATTAGACAGATTTGTTGGTAAAAATGCACACGTAGATAAAGGTATCAATGGTTTAAAAACAGCAGCTGATAAAGTTTGGTCTGTATTAGAACCACAAGTTGCAAAAGTTAAACCTTTATTCGATAAAATTTCAGGAAAAGTAAAACCAGTAGCTGATAGAGTTAAAACAACTGCTAAAGATGCAGCAGGTAAAGCAAAACCATTATTTGAAAAAGCAAAAACATTTGTAACTGGTATTTATACTAATGCAAAGGCTGCTGTTACAAGATTTTTCTCAGAAAAAAATCCTGCTGATACAGTTGTAGAAGCAATGGCTGGTAAATTCAATTAATAGTCAGATTAATAATAAAAAAGAACCGTTAAATCAACGGTTCTTTTTTTATTCATATATACAAAATGAACCTAAAATTTTAATAAAATCAACATAGTTCATGAGTTCTTCTAAGGCCATTTTTATTTTATAGTCACCCTCAAACCCATCGAGTTCCATAAAGAACAAGTATTCACCAAGTTTTCTTTTGGATGGTCTTGAATCAATATAGGTTAAATTAATGTCATGTTTCTTAAAAATTTGAAGCACATCACAAAGCGCACCTGATTTATTTTTTGTTGAAAGAATTATTGCTGTTTTTCCATTATCATTCTTGTATTTGATTTCTTCTCGTCCCAAAAGGTAGAATCTTGTTTTATTATCTGTTTCATCATTCAAATCATTATCAAGGATATTCAAATTAAACATTTTTGCACAAGTTTCATTAGCAATAGCTGCATAACTACAATCTTCGCTTTCTGCAACTTTTTGAGCAGCATAACTAGTTGATGAAAGGTCATGAAGTTCTACATCTTTATACTTTTTATAAAGATTATTACTACATTGAGCCAATGCCTGAGGATGAGAAAAAATCTTTTTTATCTCGTTTTTATCCGCTGTTTTTGCAAGCAACAAGTGTTTTATAGGCAAAGAAATTTCACCTTGAATTCTAATTTTCAAATCTTCATTTTTCAAAAGATTATCAATAGTTTCACGAACAATGCCTTGAATAGAATTTTCAATAGGCAAAATACAAACAGACGAATAATCTTGTTTTAACGTATCAATTGCTCTTCTAATATCTTTTTGCGGTTTTAGGTTTTTTGCTTTAATATTACATTTTTCTAAAAACTTCAACATTGCACTATGTGCGTTAGAACCGTCTGGTCCAAGATAATATATATTTTCAACTGAAAATTCTGTCATTTGCGAAACCTTTAATTCTTTTATAAAATAATTTTACACGAAAATTCAAAAAGGAATAAGAGATGACACAAATAAAATTTGGAACAGATGGTTGGAGAGCAATATTAAATGAAGACTTTACTTATGAGAACACAGATAAAGTTATAAATGGGATTGCAACCTACATTTTTAATGAGTCATCTTTTAATAAAAAAATTATCGTTGGATATGATCCAAGAAACCAAGCTGATAATTTTGCGTTTTACATTGCAGAAAAATTAGCTTCTTTTGGATTTGATGTTGAAGCAAGTGAAAAAGTTATTGCAACACCTGTTTTGGCTTATGCAGCACTTAATCAAAATGCATATGCAATTATGATTACAGCATCACATAATCCGCCAGAATATTTAGGAATTAAATTTATCCCGCCTTATGGTGGCCCAGCTGAAGATTCAATGGTTAAAGAAATCGTTGATAACTTAGAAAAAACTTTTGCAAACAAAACTAAAGCAAAAACATACAAAAAAGTTTGTTTTGAAGAAGAATATATTGAACATATAAAAAAACTCATTGATTTTAGCACACTAAAAAACATAGAAATCAATTACGACGGACATCATGGAGCTGCTGCGAAATTATTTAAAAGACTTCTTGATGATAACGGAATAAAAAATAATTCTAAAAACTTAGAAAGAGATATTAATTTTGGTGGTCACATGCCAGACCCTAAAGAGAAATACTTACCAGAGCTTAAAGAACAATGTATAAAAACAGGGTTAATCGGCTTAAGCAACGATGGAGATGGCGACAGATTTGGAGTTTTCAATGAAAAAGGTGAATTTGTGAGCGCAAACGATATTATCGCTCTTCTTGTAAAACACTTAAAATCAAAAGGATTAAATGGAGTTTTAGCAAAAACTGTGGGCGCGAGCTCTGCTCTAAATTTATATGCAAAACAAAACAACATTGAAGTAATTGAAACACCTGTTGGTTTCAAATGGCTTGGTAGCGCTATGAGAAACAATGACGTGTTAATTGCTGGTGAAGAATCTGGTGGGTTAAGTATAAAAGGTCATATTCCTGAAAAAGACGGCATTATTGCAAACCTTTTAATTATCGAAATGCTTTCAAAATCTGGCAAAAAATTATATGAACTTCAAAGTGAATTGTATTCAAGTTTAGGACGTGATTTTATTAACGACAGAGTCGATTTAAAGCTAGCGTCAAAAGATGAACAACAAAAAATTATTGATAAATTTAATACTTATGAAAATATAGGTGAATATAAAATAATAAATAAAAACACAATGGATGGCTTAAAACTTCTTCTTGATGATGGAAGCTGGATTTTAATAAGAAAAAGCGGCACAGAACCGCTTTTAAGAATTTACTTTGAATCAGACAAGGAAGAAAAAATAACAGAACTTGAAACCATTGTTAAACAATTGTGTTAAACATAAATAAATCGTTATATGTTATAAAATTCGGAATTCCTGTAATATAGTTTGGTTCAATTACATTTCGTGCAAAATAATTTTCTATTGCATTAATGTTTTCCTGCATTTGCAAAGAATCTATTGAACATGCAAAACCAGTATAACAAGATGCAACAACAGGCGAAGCAACAATTAAAAAGCCAATAAGTAATAAATATCTCATATTCCATTCCTTTATAAATTCAAATAACCTACCCTTCTATATTTTGAAGGATAATGTAAAGATTTTCATTGCGCTTTATAATTAAATATTTGATTGCCAAAAAGTTTAATGTAAAATGATTAACATAGCAAAAATATTTTTTTGAGGTTTTCAAAGAGTATGAATTCCCTATTAGAAAAAGAAGCGAAACATACGGACAAGATTTTAAAACCGGATTTTTCAACAAGGTCAGGTAGAGAGTTTCTTGCGATTTACTTATATTCAAAGTTTAAACAGATTTTAAACTATGACAAGAATAGTGAAGCGCCAATCTTCCAAAAGATTCATCCTGACTTTATTCCAAAATTCACTCGAAGATTGATTAATAATCCGGAAAAACATATTCTAATAGGAATAAGCGGCGAATCTGCAAGTGGCAAAACGACAATATGCAACACTATAAAACAAGCCACAGAACGATTAAATATGCCAATCGAGATTTTAAGTGCAGATAACTATTTTAGAGATATATCAGATTTAATAAAAAAACATGGTTCATTCGATAACCTATTAGCGTCAGGGTTTGACGTTGATTCCCCAGATAATTTTAATTTGGAACAATTATTTATCGATTTAGAAAAGCTTTCAAGAGGTGAAGACGTTAGGATTCCAGAATACCTTGTAAATGGAACAGGCGTAGTTGTACCAAACGCAATTCCAAAGAAAGCAAAAAAAGTTATTGTAGTTGAAGGTATGGCAACAATGCATGGCGCAGTTGCTGATTTATTTGACGTAAAACTATATGTTGACGTTAAACCAGAAATACAAGAAAAATGGTTTTTATATAGAGCCCAAACATCACGTAACCAAAATGAGGAAAACGCTCGTAAACAACTTGCGTACGTAAGAGAGGCTTCTAAGAAATATATTCTTCCAAAGAAAGATGCATCAGATATCATAATCAATGGTGCGTCTTCTTTAGAATATTTTTCACAAATAATTGATTATATTTTTACTATCACAAATAATTTCTCTAGTCCCGAATAAATAGGAATGTAAAAGATTTAAGCCCTTCAAACTGAGGGGCTTATTTTTTTATATTATATGAGAAGAAGAATTAGTTACACTGCTTTTGGAGGTTTTTTAGGGGTAATTTTATCAGCAATGAAGGTCAATGCTGTGCTTAGAAGAGCACCAGCAGCTGTTAAAACAGCTAAACCTAATGCATATGTAGCTGCATATTTCGCCTTACCGCCTGTATTTTTTACAACTTCTTTCATATATGCAGAATCTGATGCCCAAGAAACTGCAGATGATACAGTTAATGCTCCAGATGTTAACAATGCGCCTTTTGCAGCGGCTCTTGCATATTTTCTATTTGTTGTTATAGGCTGGTTACTAGCACTTACTTGCATATACATTCCTAATTGTTATCACAACTGTTTTAATGTTCATAAAAAAATATTTTGTTATATCAAATTTTTATCTTTACAAAATTTATTATTTCATTAACATCAACTGTTTTAATATCAAACCAATTTATATCTTTATTTGCGTTAAACCAACTTATTTGACGTTTAGCATATCTTCTCGTGTTCTGTTTTAATTGTTCAATAGCAATAGAAAATTCAATTTCACCTTTAAAATATGGAAGAAATTCCTGATATCCAATCGTACTCATTAAAATATTATTTTCACCATATTTTTCAAATAAAGTTTTTGCTTCTTGTTCAAGTCCTTGAGATAACATTACCTCAACCCTTTTATTAATTCTTTCATATAAGAAATCTCTATCTTGGGTATTCAAACCAATCCATAAAACATCATAAGGAGAGTCTTTTTTCTTTTGCGCTTTACTCATTGGAACTCCAAGTGAAATACATACTTCCAATGCTCTTATAATTTTAACTTTATTATTAAAATGAATTTTTTGTGCTATTTCATAATCTTTTTCAAGAAGCATATTATAAAGTTCTTCACAAGATTTTTTATTTAATTCTTTGCGAAGTTCTTCATTCGGTGCAACTCTTGGCAAATCAAAATCTTGAAGCAATGTTCTAAAATACAACCCAGTTCCACCCGCCAAAATTGGAACTTTTCCACGAGAAATTATATCCCCTATAATTTTATTTGCTTCATCACAAAAATCAGCAACAGTAAAAGGGGCGGTCACTTCAATTATATCCATCATATGATGAATTATTCCTTGCCTTTCGTCCATTGTTGGCTTTGCACTTCCAATATCAAGACCTTTATATATTTGTCTTGAATCAACAGAAATTATTTCTCCATTTATTTCCTTTGCCAAAGAAACAGATAGCGCTGTTTTTCCAGAACTACTCGGACCTGTTATTGCTATTATCTTTTGTTTTTTCGTCATAGAAACAGAATACCAAAAGAACATAATAATTTAAATACAAAGCAAAAAGAATAATCAAAATGAAAAAAGATATTGGACCGGCACCAAGCAAGAACGACAAAATATTTAAAAACAAATACGCAAAAAACATAGAAAAGATGATTCCAATATTTGGAATTAAATTCATAAAAAAGAATTTAACAGTAAGCCATAAAGTTGCAAAAATATTTCTTTTTTCAATATTAAGAACGGCAAAATATAAAATACAAAAGAAATTTAAAACAGAACTTAAAACAACAAAGGCCCATATCCAACTTACAAAAGCAAGTTTATCTGTTTCTGAAATATTATTCAAATATGCCACTAATTCAGCATTTGTTTGAGTTTGTGCCAATTTTGGCATATCCATAATAACAGTTGGTTCACCATAAACAGATAAGCACAAATTCCCAACAACAAAAACACCAACAAAATATAAAATAGTACATATAACAAAACCGCCAAACGATTTAAAGAAATTTTCGCCAACACCAACAAAAAATTTTTTAATATTTTCTTTAGCCTTTAAAACAACAACTTCTACTTCGTCACTACTGTTATAATTTTGAATTCCAAGCTTATTAACATAAAACCAACCAGCACTAAATGCTATCGTCATCAAAATAATTGATAACAGGAGCATACATTTTGAGACAAAATACATTTCTTTAGCTAAAACAAATGTCAATGAAGTCATCAAAAGTAATAAATACAACAACAGTGGTTGTATAAATATCATATTATTTCTAAGAATACTTGACGCTCTTTTAAACATACATAGAATTATAACACGCATTAAAAAAAACTTATATTAGTAACGAAAAGTAATATTATGTGAAAAAGCCAATATGTTTTTGGTAGAATGTTAGAAGCAAGTGTTTGCAAACTAGATTAGAGAGAATATGGGATAACTTAATGAAGGAAAGAATAGTACTTTTATCCATAATATCATCAATGTTGGTGCTTTTATATTTCTTCCAAAATCACATGAACACACCATGTGCGCTTATTACAATTTTGTCATTTATGACACTTTATACAGCGTACATGCAAATTGCATTTAAGCATAGAGTAAGAAAACAAAGAAAACACCCTGTTGAAAAGAATTATAATTATACTCCTTACGTAAGTATTATGATTCCTGCGCACAATGAAGCAGAAGTTATTGAAAAAACAATTGAAAATATTTCTAAAATAGAATATCCAAAATACGAAATCATCGTAATTGACGATAGAAGCGAAGATAACACAGCACAAGTTCTAGAGGAAATCTGCACAAGATATCCGAAATTAAAATATTTTTCAAGAACAAAAGAAGCATTCCCAGGTAAATCTGCCGTTTTAAACGATGCTTTAAAAATCGCAAAAGGTGATGCAATTCTTGTTTTTGACGCAGATGCAAGAGTTAAACCAGATTTTCTTAGAGAACTTATTCCTGCACTTGAACCAGAACAAGTTGGTGCTGTTCAAGCCAGAAAAGTAATTATAAACAGAGAACAAAATTTCTTAACTCGTTGCCAAGATAACGAGATGGCTATAGATACACACTTCCAAGTGGGTAGAGACTCAGTAAAAGGAGCTGTTGAATTAAGAGGCAATGGTGAATTAATAAAAAGAACAGCACTTGAAGATGTTGGTGGTTGGAATATTTACACAATTACAGACGATTTAGACCTTTCTACAAGAATGCAAATCAAAGGATGGGACGTTCGTTTTTGTCCAGAAGTTTGTGTTTATGAAGAAGGTGTTCCATCATATATTCCTCTTGTTAAACAAAGAAGAAGATGGATTGAAGGAAGTATTAGAAGATATTTGGAACATTTTTCTGATGTTTTAACATCAAAAGATATGTCTCTACGTGTAAGTTTAGATATGACAGCGTATATTACAGAATTTATATTGCCTGTATGGATGGTATCTGAAATAACATTTCAATCATATAGATTTATAAAAGACGACCCAAACTGGATTTTATCATCAGCAGCGCTATCACTTGCAATGTGTGGGTTCTTCATTGTTGCATTATTCTATAGCTTAAGAAAATACGTTAAACTTAAGCCACTAGAAAACTTAGCACAATCAGTAGCAACGTCATTATATATGGTTATATTGTGGTTCCCAATTGCAGTATTTATTGTTTTTAAAATTATATTTATGAAAAACAATATGGAATGGGGCAAAACAAAACACGGTACAGCAAAAGTCACAACTGATTTAGCTGAGGATAACAAACAAGTATTAAAAGATGAAGAAAAAGCCGAAGAATTAATTAACGCTTAAGAAGGGAGAAATTATAAAGTGGATTTCACAGGAATGACCGTAGAATTTTTAAAATTCTTAAATGGACTAACAGGTAGTTATGGTTTAGCAATTATCGCATTAACAATATTGGTTAGAGCTGCACTATGGCCTTTAGGCGTATCTCAACAACGTTCTATGAGAGTAATGCAAATTTTGCAACCAAAAATTAAAGCTTTACAAGATAGATATAAGAACGACCCTCAAACTATGCAAAGAAAAATGATGGAGTTCTACAAAGAAAACAAATTCAACCCAATGGCTGGATGTCTTCCTTTGTTAATTCAAATGCCAATATTTATCTTGCTTTATACAGCATTAATAAGCCCACAATTCATTCAAGAAGCAGGAAATTCTCCATTCTTATTTATTAAAAGATTAGATACAACTTTAAGAGGAAATGCTGGTATTTCATACGATAACGTATTTAGCGTTGATGGAAGTGACAAATTTACAGTTTATAAGAAAGTTGTTGTTTCTATGGGCGACGAAACACTTGATAACGTTAAGATTACAGGCAAAGAGCCAATTAAAGTTCAAGGTGCAATTGTTCCAAATGAAACTGTTGATTTAAAAATTGATTTAGATAACTTCAATTTGAAATACAGCCAATTAGAAAAAATAACATCTGCAAAAGTTGATGTTCAAAACATAAAAACAAGAGAAGTTGAAACTGTAACATTTGAAAAACGTGATGGAATTATGGCAGCATCAATGCCAACAACTGCACCGCAAGGTCAATTCCATATGGATGTTTTAATATTAATCTTATTATTTGCAGGAACAATGATTCTTACACAAAAAATAATGATGGCTACAAATAAAAATACACCTCAAGATCCAATGCAAGCACAAATGCAAAAAATGATGGGAACAATGATGCCAATTATGATTATCTTTATGTTCATTATTGCTCCAATCCCTGCTGGTGTACTTTTATATTTGGTAATAAGCAACATTATCCAAATTGTTCAAACAATTGTTATTAACAAACAATTAGAAGCAGAAGATAATCAAAAAAAAGGTATTAGTTCAAAAGATTTATCTAACGCAAAAACCATTGAAGCTATTGATACAAAAACAATAGAGACAGATAGAAAATAATGTTACTTGAAGAATTCAATTATAATTTACCAGAAGAATTAATTGCACAAGTACCAGCACAAAAAAGAGATTTATCTAAAATGCTGGTACTTGACCGCGTAAAAAAAGATTTTATACACAAACATTTTTGCGATATAACAGATTTTTTAGATGAAAATGACTTACTTGTTTTAAACAACACAAAAGTTATTCCGGCACGATTATATGCAACAAAAGATACCGGCGCATTAATTGAAATTTTCCTAGTTAGAGAAATTGAAAAGGATGTGTGGATTTCACTTATCAAACCTTCAAAAAGAGTAAAAGAAGGAATGATTTTAAAAGTTTCTGATGAACTTTCTATTGAAGTTTTAAGAAAAGATGACGATAAATGGCAAATTCGACTTATCTACGAAGGTAATATATTTGAAATTTTAGACAAAGTTGGAAATATTCCGCTTCCTCCATATATTGAAAGAAAAATGACAAACGAGGAATATAAAGCATTAGACTTTGACAGATATCAAACCGTATTCGCACAAAAAGAAGGTGCAGTAGCAGCGCCAACAGCAGGACTTCATTTTACAAAAGAAATATTAGAAAAGCTAGAAAAACAAGGTACGAAACATTGTTTTGTAACCTTGAATGTTGGTTTAGGAACTTTTAAACCTGTAAAATGTGAGAATATTTTAGAACACAAAATGGATTCAGAATGGTTTGAGATTTCAGAAGAATCAGCCAAAATGATAAATGAAGCGAAAGAACAAGGTAAAAATATTGTTGCAGTAGGAACAACCTCTGTTAGAACACTTGAAACGGTTATGAACAAATATGGAAAGATTATTCCAATTCAAGATAGTAGTGAATTGTTTATCTATCCTGGTTATGAGTTTAAAATTGTAGACAAATTGATTACGAACTTCCATCTGCCTAAATCAACATTATTAATGTTAGTTAGTGCAATGGCAACAAAAGAATATATTTTTAAAGCATATGATGAAGCAATTCAAAACAAATATAGATTTTACAGTTACGGTGATTGTATGTTAATAAGGTAGGGTAAATGTTTTTTATTTCTCTAGTTTTGGTTCTTATTTCCTCATATTTTTTGACATCTTGTATAACTAAAAAAAATACAGGCATCGTATACTTTTTCCTTATTTGTTTTGCACAAATAATTTTAACGTTCGAGATTTTATCTCTTTTGAATTTGATAGCAGAAAAGCCATTTTTAATCGCAAACATTATATTCTTTATAATTTCAACTATTCTTATTGCTACAAAAAAACAATTCTTCAAACCACAATTAGAAGAAAAAAATAGAATACAAAATGCATTAAAATCAGATAAATTACTTTCTTGGATAAGCAAATTTTTTATTTTCTTTTTATTCTGTGAATTTATAGCTGCATTATGTTTACCAATTTCTTTTGGAGATGCACTAAATTATTATCTGCCAAGATGTACAACTTGGATTCAACAAGGCAATATTAATCACTTTATAACTCCAGATACAAGAGAACTTATCATGCCCGTCAACATGGAATTTCTCTATACGTGGGTTTTGATTTTTACAAAAAAAGCACAAGGAATTGCTCTCTTTTCATACATTTCTTATTTAGGAGCAATCTACATAATCTATAATTTGCTAAAAGAAATTGGAATATGCATAAGAAGAAGATTATGGGCGGTATTCACATTTTCTTCACTTGCTTTGGTAAGCATTATGGCCTATACTCCTTGCGCCGATTTATTTATTGGGACACTACTTTTATCTGGAATTTATTTATTCGTTATTTATTTAAAACAAAACGATAAAATCGCATTATATTTTTCAACACTATGTTGTGCTTTGGCGTTTGGAACGAAAACAACCGCAATAATTGCATTTTTAGGTGTGGCAATTTTATTTGCAGTACTTAAATACAAACATAAAAAAGAAGATTTTATTAAAACAGCACTTACATATATTGGATTCTTAGCCTTAAACTTTTTAATTTTTTCTTCTTATAATTACATTTTGAATTTTCTACAATTTGGCAATTTTATTTCTTGTCCAGAACAATTCTACATTAATAAATTCCAAGGTGGCATAAAAGGATACATCTGTACGCTAATCAAATATTCTTTTGCTCTTTTTGATTGTTCTGGAATAAATAATTTAGAGTTTTATAACACATTTATAACAAACTTCCAAACAAAAGTTTTAGCATTATTGGGCGAAACGCCTAGCAGTTATATGTCTGAACATTTCCCAAAGAATTTCCAATTCAATGAAGAAATGACAGCATTAACATCTGGGCTCGGAGCAATTGGTTTATTATGTTTTGCACCAGCATTAATAGTATCTTTAGTACAGAAAAACAATAAAAAACTAATCCTTTTTATTTTAGAACTATCTTTCATCTTAAACGTTTTAATTTTTGCAAGGGTAATGGTATACACCTCATATAATTTAAGATATTTACTTACTTTTGTAGTTATAGCATCACCATTATTGGCACTAACATACATAAAATCAAACAAAAATATATTCAAATTAATCCTATTCTTTTTATTATTCAACTATTTAGTTTTAAATGCTTATTCAAAACCATACCAATATTTTATTCAATATTATGATGAAAACTTTAACAAAGATTCTTATGAAATAGCGCAACAAGCGAAAAGAGACGAATTAAAAATATTTGATTTCTTTATGAATAAAGAAAAAACTGAAATTGCACTAATTGCATGTTCTAAAGATGCAGATTTATATTCAATAGAAAAACTAAAATTACAAAATTATAAGATAGATAAAATTTTGGCAGAAGATATAAACACATATGATTTGAATAAATATGAATACATAATTACTAATTCATATGAAATAATTTCTACAAACATAAAATATTTAAACAATCCAAATTGCATATATACAGACCCTTCTCAAGTGAAATGTTTAGTTCCATTTGAATATTTGAAAACCAAAGGTTTCAATAAACTGGAAAATGTCAATTTAAACAATTATGTAATACTAAAAAGAAATCTCATTCATTAGTATGAAATTTTGTAAAAAACCCTAAAGTTTAAGTTATAATATGTCGATAGAGGCACTATAAGATTTTGTATAAAATCAAAATATAAAATATAATGGTAGTATAGTTTTATATTCGGAATAATCTTAGGATACGGATAAGGATTTTAAATGACTGAAGAGAAAAAAGATAATAAGAACGTTTCAGTTTTTGCAAGAAGCGAGATTTCATTAGAATCAGACCCACTAGAAGAAATCTTTGCTTTAAATTTGGGTGATTTTATTTCAGAACACTTAATTTCTGACGATTTAGTACAAAAAATAAGCCGTTCAAAAGTTGATAAACGAGAAAGCCTTAAAAAGCAGTTAAAAGAATTAATTGCAATATATTCAATCGATAACACATTAAAAATTCTTGGTTTTAGCGATAAAGAAGATTTTAAAATTTATAATGCCATCGCAAAAACAATTAAACAAATGTTAGAAATTGATGCTTGCCATGTTTTCTTATCAAAAGAAAATGCAATGGGATTAAACACAACAAAAAACGATATACTTCTTGTTGGCTCATCACTTAAATTTAATGATGATATTTATGATGCAGAAATTGGATATCATTATGATGATGAAAGTTTTGTTGCTCAAGCGTTTAATAATCGTAAGTCTATAGAAGTAAAAGATTCTTCAAAAGAAGAAGATTTTAAAGCAGTTTTAATGTTAAACGAAGACAAAGTTAAGTATTATTTAGCTGTTCCTATGTTTAACAATATGGAAACAGTCGGTGTAATTGTTGTTGAAAATTACAGCGAAAAAACTTTATCAGAAGAATTTATTGAACTTTTAAGTATTACAGCAAGACTATTTGCAACTTCAATGTCATTAAAAAAACTAACTGAAGAAACAGAAAAATTAATTAATGATGATGAAGTATCTGTTTCTCAACTACAAAATAACAGAGCAGAACTTACCGCGTTAATTGGTGATTTAAGTACAGAACAGCAATGGTTTGTTGAAAATTTAGCAAAAGCCGTTGATGCAAAGAGTAACTTTAAAAACAACTATTCTCATGATGTTGCAAACTTAGCTAAAGATATATCAACAGAAATTGGATTAAATGAAAAAACAAAAGATTTAATCTACTATGCAGCACTTTTAAGAAATATCGGTAAAATTACGTTACCAGAAGAATTATTTAATAAAAAAGAAAAATTATCACAAGAAGACTGGGAAAAACTTCAAAACCACCCAAATGTTGGTGTAAGCATATTAATGAGTATCAATTTCTTATCCGAAGTTGTACCTTATATCAACTATCATAAAGAACGTTGGGATGGAAAAGGTGAACCAGAAGGCTTAAAAGGAAGAAGCATTCCTTTTGGTTCTAGAATTATTGCCATTGCAGACGCATATAGTGCATTAACTTCTGAAAGAACTTACAGAAATGCTCTATCCAAAGAAAAAGCCTTAGAAATTGTTCGTTCTGAATCAGGAACAAAATGGGATCCAGAATTAGTTGAAGTTTTAGTTGAAATGAAAAACAAATAAACTATTTACTTTCACTTACCCAATGGCCATGAAGATTACATAGTTCACGTGCTGTGAACTCATCGTAATGGCAACATTGTTTTAAGTCCATCTTGGGTTCTTCTGCTGGGGTTAAATATTTTCGTTTTAAATATTTTTTATCTGGTGAAATTGCCTCAATGAACATAATATAATGTTCTTTTTCCATTGGATGAGGAATAGAGCCAACCCTTATAGTTTTTGTTTCACCTTCAATTGTTACAATAGGAACGTGTTTTTCTTGATATTCATTATCATTCGATTGTTTACTTAACTGTTCCATCGGCACAGAACAACACACTAACTGACCAACACCAGAAGATAACACTTCAACTATATTCCCACACACATTACACTTAAAAATTTCAAATTGTTCTGACATATAAAAACCTCCTTTTTCTAGAATATAGAACTAAAGGAGGTTTATAAAATTACCAATATTTATATATCTATTTACTATAAATTAATTTAATAATATCATCCTCAAACTTTTTAACTTTAGTTTGTTCTTCCATAAAGTTTTGAACAATAATAGCAACTGCATAATCATTTCCATCTTGCGATTTAACGAAACCAGAAATAGCACTTACATTAGACAAAGAACCTGTTTTAAGAAAAGCATCTCCCCTCAAATCGAATAAACGGTTAGAAAGTGTTCCGTCACCTGGTTGTGCCATTTTTTCTTTAAAATTTTCAAAATCTTTTTCTTTATTCAATTTAACCAAAGAATCTGTAATCCAACCAACAGAAACCAAATTATTTCTTGAAACTCCGCTTCCATCCTTTACTAAAATTTTATCTGTTGAAATGCCATTCTTTTTATAAAATTCATTAAATGCATTTACAGCATGAAATGCTGTTCCAGTTGCATTATATTTCTTTGAACCAGCAAGTTTAAAAATAGTTTCTGACATTAAATTATTACTGTTTTGCAGAATCAAAGGGAAAACCGGTGCAATAGGATTTGTTATTTCTGCAAGCACTTGAGTATTTTCTGGTGCTAGTTTTGAAGAATACAAAGAACCAGATACTTTTATACTATTAGCATCAATTGCATTTTCTATATTATGAATAAAATATCTTCGCATAGAACTTATTGGAACATTCAATGATTTTGGTTCAACAACAGAAGCATATATTTCAACAACTTCTGGATTTGTCCAATTATAACGATTCATTTCTATATAATCTTTTTTATTGTTTATATCAATATTGCTAATAACAGACATTGGATAATTTGATTTTAACTCTGTTAAAATATTTCCGTTGTCCATTTTTAACATATCTACTTTTAAGATATTTCCATCTAAATTATAAGAGCTAACCTTTGGTGTATATGGATTAATATCATCATCCCACATCCAACCAGTTGCAAATTCTTTTTTATCCAAAATGCTATCATCAAAATAAATATTATTAAACTTGGTGTTACCATCTTCTTTCAATTTATGAAAAGCCTGATTTAATTGAGAAGAAGTTAATAGTGGATCTGCGCCAAGCTTAATATATAAATTATTTTCATCATCTTTTAATAATTGTGTTTTAAAAGTATAATCACTACCTAGTAAATGCATAGACGAATAAGCAGTAAATATTTTTAGAGTTGATGCTGGATGCAATAATGTCTTTGCATTTTGTTCATACACAATGCTTCCATCTTTCAGATTTTTTACAGAGATTGCAACTATCGCATTTTCATTTAACTCTGATTTTTTAATATACTTATCAAGTTTTCCTAATGAAAAAGCAAAACTGCTATTTACTGTAAACATAAAAACCATAATTAAAGTTAAAATTTTAAATAAATTTTTCATTATTTCTCCAATATTTGATAACTTCTTTTTGTATCTTTTAAAATCGGCAATTGTTTTCTATATTGATGCATTTCTTCTATATCAAGCTCTGCATATAAAACAGCCTCTTCTTCTTTCAATTCTTTTATAATTTTTCCTTTATAATCTATTGCCATTGAATTTCCAGAAAAATCAAATGATTCGTTTATTTTTCCAGTCAAACAAGAAGAAACAACAATTGTTTGATTTTCAATAGCCCTTGCTTTTGCCAAGGTTACATACTCATCTGTAAAAGCTTTTGGCCATGCAGCCATATTAATTATTATATCAACTTCATTAAAAGCATATAATCTAAACATTTCTGGAAAACGAATATCATAGCAAATAGATACACCTATTTTTCCAATATCTGTTTTTACAATAACAGGAGAATCCCCCTCTTCAAGAAAACTGCCTTCAGACTGTCCTCTATGAGAAAATAGATGAAACTTATCATAAGTAGAAATCAACTCACCTTTTCTGTCAAAAACAAGACAAGTATTTCTATCCTTTTCACCATCTTTTCTAAGAACAGCACTTCCACCAAAAACATTTGCACTGTACTTTTTAGCTATTTCTTTTAAAAAGTTATACGCTTTAGATTTATAAATTGGTTCACTTGATTTATTAAAATTAGGGCTATCCCAACCAATAGTCCAAAGCTCTGGAAGAACAATCAAATCAGCAGAAGAATAATTACTTTTTTCCAAAAGTTCTTGTATTTTTAATATATTCTTTTCTATATCCCCTGCAATTGCTTCAAATTGCACTACAAGTAATTTGACTTTCATAATCAAATTGTATTACAAATTTAAGGACATATCAAATTAAAAAGCTTTATTTAGGCAAAGTTGCCTTTATTTGTTCCGATAAAGCAGATAAACCTTTTAATGCATCTTGGTGACCTTTAATTGCTTCTGGCACACCTTTTGTCATATCATCAAGACTTTGTTTAAACGCATTTTGAGAAGCTTTTTGTAACGCCAATAATTCAGGAGCAAGCTGAGGTTTAGCAGGCTGTTTTACTACTTTTGAAGTTATTTTTCCTAAAAAATTCATAAATACTCCTTACACTATTATAAAAACAGAAACAAAGAATTTATTGCCATAACTATCTTTTTACAAAATAAAATCCCAACTCTTCATAAACAGTTTGTTCTTTTATATATGCATCTAACATTTTTTTAGAATTTTGTGTTTTCTCAATATCCTTATAAATAATATTCATCAATACAGAATTAGAACTATTTGTTTTAGCAAGTTGAGTTAAATAATACTGAACACAATCAATAACATATTTTGGTTCTAAGTTATTGTCATTTTGATAGTTTAAAAGACATTGAGCAAAATCAAGTGCTGTTTCTTTGTTAAATTTAGGATATGAAGCAAAATATTTTTCAAAAGCGCTAACTTCATAATTAATTGTTTTCGAATCTGGAACACTAAACGCTTGTGAACGAGAAACTATTGTTTGAAGCAAATCGTCTTTATTATTAGTTAAAAATATAAAAGTAACTTTTGATGATGGTTCTTCTATAGATTTTAACATTGCATTTGCAGCAACAGTTGAAAAACAAGCAGTATTTATTCCTGATGGATACCAAATTTTATCTTCACTATTTTCTTGTGGAGGGAAATAGCCTGTTGTTTTAAATTCTTGATATATAGTCATTTCTTCTGATTTTAATTGTTTAATTTCTGCATCACAGAATATAAAAACACGGTGATAATCTGAAGAATTAACTAAAGTATCAAGAACCATATTGATTTGGTCTTCTGAAATAACTGTTTTACTAGAATCTGTTTTATTATCAATCTTAGAAATTGTCATTACAGCAGGATGTTTATTTTCTCTTATCCAACGACAATTTTGACATTGACAATCGGTATTACCATCTTCTAAACAATTCAATTTTCTAGCAAGTTCCAGAGCCATTGCATATTGAATATAGTTGTTACTTCCATACAAAATTAAAGAATGAAACAACCTATTTTGAGATATTGCTGTCTCAAAAAAATTAGTTAAATATGGATATTTGTTTTCTAAAATTTTATTCATACTAACTCAACAATGCTAATTCTAATACAATTTCACTTGAAGCCACTTTTCCTGTTTTTAACTTAAATTCAGCTTCAATTAAATTTTCTCTTATTTTAACAAGTTGTTCAAGAGATATTTTCCTCAATTTTTCTTGTGTTTTTTGAAGAACAAACTCGTGCATTTTTAGTTTTGAAGCAATATCTTTACTGCTCATTTTTCTTTCATAATTTTTTATAAAAATAAAACGCTGAAAACTATTTTGAAGAACAGAAAAAATTTCTAAAGGATGTCTTTTCTCCGTCAACAATGTATATTGCTTTAAAATTTCATTTTTGTTTCCTTGTAAAATCAAATCAGCAAGAATAAATACATCTTCAGACGAAACACAATATTTTCTAATACTTTCTGAATCAATAGTTTTCTTAGGATGAATCGCTATTTTAAGTTTTTCTAACTCCGAATCAATTAAAGTTAAATTAACACCTAATTGTTCAATTAAAACAGAAACTGTATCTGAACTAATTGTTAATTCTTTTTCCTTTGCCATTTTTACTATTTCAGATGGCAATTGTTTATCATAATTTCTATATTGAGCAAACTCTCTTACTTGAGAATATTTCGAAAGCGTCTTATAAAACTTTTTTCTACTGTCTGGCTTTTTATTTTCATCACGAGGAACTTTGCAAACAAAAATTATATTTACACTGTCATTAATCATTGATAAAGCATAATCAAGACTCTCAATCTGCTTATCATCAAGGCTCATTTTATTTCCAACCAAATATTTATCAATAGAAATAAGTGTTAGCGTCTTTCCAAACATCAAAGGAGCACTTTGAACACACTCTAAAATTGTATGAAAATCAGGATTATCAAAAACCTTATACGCCATAGACATAAAAGAAGCATCAAGAAGCTCATCCTTAAGCTTCTTGATTTCTTTTTCCATTAAATATTCTTCTTGTCCGTAAAATAAAAATACAGCCATATCTACTAATTAATTTTCAAGTAACAAGCTAGCGCCAATAACACCAGCAGTATTTCCAAGTTCAGCATGAACAACTTGAACAGCTGCACCCTGAATTGGCATTGCACGTTTTGCTAATGCTTCTTTTATCGGATTGAATAAGAAATCACCAGCATCTGCAACACCACCACCGATAACAATTTTTTCCGGATTTAACAAGTTTACAACACTTGATAAACCAATACCAATGTAGGTACCAATGATTTCAAAAATTTTCTTAGCAACAACATCACCCTGTTTTGCTGCTTCGCAAACATAATAAGGTGTTATTTCATTTTTAGCTAATTCTCTATATTTTGTAGATTTTCCACCTTTAATATATTCTTCTGCCATAGCAACAATAGCTGGACCTGACGCAAACGCTTCCAAACAGCCATGATCACCGCAACCACATAAAGGACCATTATCCATTTGTAATTTAATGTGACCTAATTCACCAGCTGCATTACTTGCACCACGAACCAATTTGCCGTTTACAATTAAGCCAGAACCAATACCTGTTCCAACAGTAATACAAATTAAGTTTTGAGCACCTTTACCAGCGCCATAGTTTAATTCCGCTAAAGCTGCACATCTAACATCGTTATCAACTTTAACAGGAACACCAAATTCTTTTGAAACGATATCAGCAATTGGAATATTCACCCAACCAGGAATATTTGGAGCAAGTCTTACAATTCCGTTATCGCAATCAATTTGTCCTGGGAAACCAAAACCGATACCTTCAATTGCGTCTTTTGAAACTTTTGCTTCTTTCATAACATCTGAAATAGCTTTTATCATATTAGAAATAGTATATTCGTAGCCCATTTCAGCTCTTGTAGGAACAGTATCTGTAAAAACAATGCTTCCAGCTTTATCAACTAATGCAACTTTTACATTAGTACCACCTACATCTACCCCAATTCTGTATTTTTTAGCCATAGCTGACATCTTAACTCCTTAGAAATTAACTTACTACCTAAAAAGATGATAGCATAAAAATGCTATCATCTTACAAATATTATTAAATTTAAACAAACTAAATAACTTTATCAATTAAGCCATATTCAACAGCTTGCTGAGCAGACATATAATTATCACGTTCTGTGTCTTTATAGATTTGTTCAACAGTTTGACCAGTATGTTCCGCAAGCAAAGTATTTAATTCTTTTTTCATTCTTAAAATTTCTTTTGCTTCAATTTCAATGTCAGTTGCTTGACCTTTCGCTCCACCTAGAGGTTGGTGAATCATAATTCTAGCACTTGGAAGAGCCATTCTTTTACCTTTTGTACCACCAGATAATAAAAAAGCACCCATTGAAGCAGCTTCGCCCAAACATATTGTGCAAACATCTGCACGGATATGTTTCATAGTATCGTAAATTGCCATGCCTGCTGTAATAACGCCACCTGGGCTATTAATATACATCATAATGTCTTTTTCTGGGTTTTCTGCATCAAGAACTAAAAGCTGAGCAACAATTGAATTAGCCATTTCATCATCAATTTCTTCACCTAAGAAAATGATTCTTTCTCTTAACATTCTAGAGAAAATATCAAACGACTTTTCACCACGAGATGAAGCTTCAATAACTGTAGGGACATAACTCAAAATTTCTCTTCTATCCATAAAACCCTCTTTTCTATAAAAATATTATAAGACAAAATTTGAGAAAATAATAGAAAATCTGATAAAATAGCACTTATGATGTACGATGCTGATTTAATTGCATATGATTTTATGACGGATTTTAATGGTCCAACTAGACATTTTCCTAATCCATTCTATCCGTCTGGAGTATATGATGGAGAAAATCCTATATATAAATATGGACCAGAATCTTCAGAATATCCGACATTAAGAACACCTTATGCAATATATGATGAATGGGGGAATGTACTTCCCGACGGATTTTATATGGTTGTTATTTCTTCCGATTTAAAATATTTAGAACTTTATCAAAGCAACAAATTAAAGGCTAAAATAAAAATAGTTAAGCTTGTAGAAAAAATGTATACACAAGAAGAACTTGATGAAGAATCAGAAATTATTGACCGTTTACAAAAAGCACAAAGAGAAAAAAAGCTAAAAAAACAACGTAAAGCAGAAGAAGATTTAATCGCTTTTAAAGAAAGAGCTGCTGCAAATTCATATGCAAAGATAGAAGATTCAGGAAAAGGGTATTATATTCTTAAGTACAGTTGTAACGGAAAAAAGGCTACAGGAATAATTCAAAAATAAAATAATATGTTATCATTAGTAATTATTAGATAAAGAAGGATTTATACATGTATAAACCAACAAGAAACATCTATACGATTAAAACTTCACCATACAACGACAATGAACAACTGGAAAATCTTTTGAACGAAATGTCAAAAGATGGATGGGATGTTTATACAATGCAAGAAATAGAAAACGATGATGGTGTTTTCTATAATTGTATTTTCATTAAAGAGGTTGAAGCAGAAGATCCACTAATGGATAATTCTGACTTGCTTAACTTTAAGTCACGTATAGAAAGAATTATAAATCCTGAACTTGACCCATATGAACTATGTGTTGATATACAAAAGAAAATTAAGGAAAAAAGAATTAGAATTGCTCAAGTAAAATCATTAATTGATGAAACCTCAGAGGATTCAAGAGCTTTATTAAATGATGAAATTTCAAAATTAATTAATGAATTAGATGAGCTTAAGAAAAATCTTGCAAAAGTTATTACTCCTGAAATTATGGAGCAAAAACTTGGTGAGCAAAAATTAACACTTTCTATTTCTGAAGAGTTAATAGATATTTTAGATAGCGACAATGAATATAATATGCTAGCTCAGATTGTTTTAATAAGACAGAACTTAACAGAAAGCTTAGGATATATTATTCCAAAAATCAAAATAGAAATTGATGATTCTTTAGAAGAAAATGAATTTTCTATTAAAGTTCGTGGAATTCCAGTAGTAAACTCTCACGCATACTGCGACCACACTATGTTCTTCAATAACGAATTAAACATTGAAAAGTTACCAGAAGATACTTATAAAGAAAAAGATATCATTACAGGAAATGATATTGTATGGATTAGCGAAGATAATGCAAAAGATTTCTGGGCAAAAGGTCTTGATGCAACAGACTATATTGCAAGATTAATCGAACATACCGTAACAAAACATATTGACGACATCTTTGATTATTCTGATATAAACAGATACATTGAGATTGTTGGCAATCAAAACTTATATTTAATTGAAAATATAATTCCAGATTATATGTCAGTTGCAGAATTAAAATACATCTTGGCTAACTTGATTAAAGAAAAAGTTTCAATCAAAGATATCGTTTATATTTTTGAAAAAATAAATGACTTTGCTGACGAAACAAACAAAGAAGAACTATTAGAAAGAATAAGAGTTTCATTATCAAGACAAATAAGCAAGTCTTTATGTGACGATAAAGATAAAACAATTTATGCTTTTGAATTATCTGAAGCAAGCATTAAATCTTTTATCGGCAATAAATCGGATGATGAAGTAATTAGAATAGAAAGTAATAAAATTGAAAAAGTAGTAGATTCTTTAAAAGAAAAAGTTAGCGAATTTGCGCCTGATTCAAAAGAAATTATTCTTATTGCACCAATGAAAATAAGACACTTAATATATTTAATTCTTTCTCAAATGGTTCCGAATGTTAGAGTTATAGCAAGAGAAGAATTATTATTTGAATATCCACTTCAAGTTATAAGTGTTATATAAAAAAAGGGAACCAATTGGTTCCCTTTTTTATTATTTCTTTTGTTGAGTTTGTTCTGCTTTTTCTTCTTTTTTACCTTTGTTATTGAAGAACTTTGAGCTTAATTTATTTGCTAAAGGAGTTACAATAACTGGTCCAA
The DNA here is from genome assembly GCA_017396025.1 of bacterium. Lineage (GTDB taxonomy): Bacteria > Cyanobacteriota > Vampirovibrionia > Gastranaerophilales > Gastranaerophilaceae > Avigastranaerophilus. Next base: position 129,097 of record JAFQNF010000044.1, on the reverse strand, counting down.
TGTATCTGTAAATCAAACCAAAGATTACAATTGTTTTTAATTTATTGATACCTGGGATAATATCTTTAATTTCTTTTCTGGCAGCTAAAGCATCATAAGCATCATCAACACATCCTTTTACAGCTTCTTTTGCTTTTTCTATATTGCCAGAATTTGAATTAATTGCATTTTTTACATTTGTTTGAATAGTTTTTAATTTATCAGCAGATATTTCAAATGGTTTTAATTCACCAGTTTTACCAACAATTCCTTTTAGGTGTTCACCAACCATTTTAGCTGCATCATCAGCACCTTGAGCAACTGTTTCTAATAATTTACTTTTTGGAGCTTCTGCGCCCAAGGCATCTTGTGCTTTTTTACCTAAATTTCTATAGAAATCTTGAATTTCTGGTTTTTTAAAATACTTATCAGATAAACTATCTACAACTTTATTAACTTTAGAATCTAACAATAAAGAACCAGTTGCTGATACACCAAGAACAAGTGCATCATTAATAACCATTTGAGGTTTTTGTTCTTTTTCAATTTTCTTATTTCTTAATGAATTTATTGCATAAAATGTTGATAAAATAACGCTTTCTGCAACCATCAAGTATGTAAATGATCTATCAGATTTAGCAAGTTTACCAGCAAATTTTTGGAACGGTTTTGTTTGTGCCAATTTATCATAAGCTCCGACAATCCCTTTCTGAACTTTATTTAATTCACCACCTGCTTTAAATGATGGAGCATTATCCATATTTAAATTCGCTTTATTACGAGAATAATTATATTGTTGATTTGAAATACTATTGATTTTCATTGTTTGCTACCTCCAAGAAAGAGTTAAATATCTCTTTTTCGCTAGTGCTTTGGAACATTTGTGTTTGCAGTGTATCATATGGGCTTGTTTGTTGTTGCGGAGCCTGTTTATTTTGTTGTGCAGTTGCTTCTTGTGCTTTCTTAGAACCGCCTTTTTTAATACCTAATGCATTCAATATAACAGGAACTAATGCAATAGTTATTGCTGCTCTAACTGGCATAAATACTGGTTGTAAGAATTTATTTAATACATTTGAAGCTGTATCTGAATAGTTATTTAAAACTTTTTGAGCTTTTGCAGCATCAAGGTATTTTTTACCAACTTCTGGAGCTCTTCTTGTAAGCTTTTCTGCAAATGCTTTTTCTGCTCCTTTTCCCATATCTTTAAAGATGCCAACATTTATTTTGCCACCTTTTGTTAAATCTCTAAGTTGACCAATAAATGATTCTTCAACACCTGTTTGTTTTGCAATATCATCAGCATATTGTGTTAAAGCCTGAACACCCGTTTTAACTTTTTCAAGAGAAGTTGCTTTAACATCTTCTGGAATAACTGGTTTTACTTTTTTAATTAATGGTGATAACTTGTTATAAACTAATGCGGACATTCCCAAACCAACAACACCAGTTGAAACTGACTTAACTGCTTGATAAGTACATTTACTTTTATCTTCATCACTTTTGGCAGTAGCCATAATAGTTGCTGGTCTTAATGCACAAGTAATTAAAATAGCAAATAAAGCTTCAGCTACAATCGGATTTGCCTTTGTATAATTTGCCATTCTATGAAGAAGAGGAGTACCCCCCTTAAAACTCACACGACCATCAGAATTTCTCTCGATGGTCGTGTTTATTTTGTCATTATTATTTTGTTTTAAATTTACTCGCTCGTTCGCACATTCTCTCTCATAATTCAGCGAGCGCTCTATGCCCCTGCCTTTATGGAGATATCCTGTACTTGTTTTAATAGAATTAATTTTCATAATCTCTTTCCATTATATTCTACATTTATTCTAAGTTCGGACAAAATTAATTTTGCTAGTGTGAAGTCTAGATTATAGCAAAAATTTTTATCGAACAAATCACTTATTACCACTAATATAATAAAAACATCGTAGAATTAAGGTTTTTAGAGGATTAAATTTAATTTAACAAAAATTAACATGCTTAAAAAAGATTAATTCCCAATACAAATATATTTAAGCCCTAATGCTTCTATTTTAGAGCGTTCAAACTGATTTCTTCCATCAAAGAAAACCAAATCTTTTACATGCTTTTTAATTTGTTCAAAATCTGGACGTCTAAATTCGTTCCATTCTGTAAGCAAGATTAAGGCATCGGAATTTTCAATTGCAGCATAGGATGAAGGCATATAAGAAATTGTATCTTTCAATATTTCCTTAGCAGTTTCCATTGCTTGAGGGTCATAAGCCTGTACTTTTGCACCATGTTCTATAAGTCTATTAATGATAGTTATTGATGGAGCTTCTCTCATATCATTTGTTTTCGGTTTAAACGCCAAACCCCATACTGCAAAAGTTTTACCTTCAACATTCCCGCCATAATAATTTAAGATTTTTTCAACAAATAATTCTCTTTGATTAACATTAACGGTTCTAACTGCTTCAAGCATATGACTGCCCGTATTATTTTCCTTTGCGACAGAAATTAAGGCACTAACATCCTTTGGGAAACAGCTTCCACCAAAACCAATACCAGGGAATAAAAATTTATTACCAATTCTATTATCTGTAGAAATCCCAATTCTGACTTTTTCAATATCAGCACCAACTTTATCACAAATATTTGCCATTTCATTTATGAAAGAAATCTTAGTCGCCAAAAAAGCATTAGCAACATATTTTGTCATTTCCGCAGATTTTACATCCATAAAAATCATTCTATTTGCAGTTTTAAAATATGGAGCATAAATTTCTTTCATAATTTCTGTTGCTCTATCAGAATCAGAACCAATGATAACTCTATCTGGAGATAAGAAATCATCAACTGCTGCACCTTGTTTTAAAAATTCTGGATTTGACACAACATCAAAAGGAACATCTGTAATATTCTTAATCAAATCAGAAATTTTTAAAGCAGTACCAACAGGAACTGTTGATTTATTGACAATAACTTTATACTCATTCAAATTTTTAGCTATTTCTTCTGCAACAGAAATAACAGCATTTAAGTTACAAGAACCATCTTCATCTTGTGGAGTAGCAACTGCAATAAAACAAACTTTTGAATCTTTAACAGTTTTAGCTAAATCCGCAGTAAAAGAAAGTCTTTTTTCTCTAACATTTATTTTAATTAATTCTTCAAGTCCAGGTTCATATATAGGAACAATCCCGTGTTCTAATTTTGCCAATTTTTCAAGATTGTTATCAACACAAACAACGCTGTTACCCATTTCGGCAAGACAAGTACCAGCAACTAAACCAACATAACCTGTTCCAATAACGCAAATTTTCATATTTTCTACTCCAATAAAGTATTCTACCATAAAATAACAAATTTTATTTTTACAGACATTAAAAAAGTATGAGAATTCAAAGTGTTAACACGTATAGACCACAAACATTTAAAGGCGCAACAATCAGTATTAACGCCTTTTCGGATTCTCACGGGGAATTATCACTAGCGAACAACGCACTTGAAGAAATGCGTGCAAGAAAAAATGGCATTTTTACACCACAAAAACTAGGCTGTAAAAATATTACAGCAGTAAGCGGAGACTGGTTTATTGATGGGTCACGCAAAGGTTATCTTTCACACCCTGAAATGCCTAATGGCATTTTTCAATTAACTATTTTTAACAAATTCATAACAGAATTAAGAAAACTTGCCCCAGATAACACAACGATTTTCACGCCAGGAAACCATGAATTTGATGGTGGAGTAAGCTTGCTCAACGAAATTTTTTCTGAACTAGATGCGGAAATTCTGATGACAAATCTAAACACAGAAGAATCTACTGCTTTTGAGGACGTAATAAAAGAAAATAAACTTGTAACACAAAAAATTATTGAAGTTGAAGATAATAAGAACCCAAATTTAAAACACAAAGTTTTATTTTTAGGTGTTTCTCCTGTTAATTTAGTTTCATATCAACAAAACTTGAGCGGGGTAACATTAATAGATAACGTCAATAAAGCACAAGCGTCTGTTCAACCAGAAGACTATAAAAAAACTTTCGATTTTTGCAAAGAGAAAATTGCAGAATTCAAAAAAGCAAACCCAAAAGGTCTTGTTGTACTACTCAGTCATACAGGAGTAAACTTCGCGGATAACTTAGTAAAAGAATCAGATGTAGACTTAGTTTTTGATGGTCACGAACACAAAGAAGATGTTCGATTAGTAAATGGAACGCCAATCATTCCGCTTTCTCAAAATTTTAAAAGAATCGTTAATACAAGATTAAAAATTGATGATAACGGAGAATTAGATTCTTTAAAAATCAAGCTATTCTCGCCTTTAAACAATCCAATAAAAGGGTGTTTATCACGATTATATAGAGAACTTTTTAAAAAAGATATTGAAAAAAAATACTCAATAAGAACAGACAATCCCTCTGTAAATACACTTGAAATGTTGAATATAAGAACAGGAAACAGCCATCTTGCAAATTTTGTAACCGATTCTGTACTAAATGAAATAAGAAAGAAAGATGAAACCATAGACTTTTTTGCACTAAATTCTTCAGCAATAAGACATCCTTTAGCTGTTTCAAAAGAAGCAGGTGTTTCTCCGTTTGATGTTTTAAATGTACTTGGCGGAATAAAAGAAGAAGATGGACAAATAATGACAACTGAAGTAACAGGAAACGAACTTGCTATGCTAGTTGTGGACAATATATCTTTCAATAAAATCGACCAAAATAAAAATCCACTTATACATTATTCCGGCTTAATAGTTGACAGAACAAATATTTTGAAAGCATTAGAAGAAGGCAAAGAGCCTGAAACACTTACAAAATATATAAGAAATGCCAATACAGGCAAATTAATTAATCCACGAAAAAAATATAAAATAGCAAACGTAGAAAAATATTTTAACAAAAGTAGTAATTCTAATATTAAAGAAATGAAAAATCGCTCAGAATTTTTAGGTTTCAGTGTACAAGAAGCATTTAAAAATCACTTTGATTCATCTAATGGCAGATTATATGCAAAATGCGAACAAAGGATAAAGTAGTTTAATTGTAAATAAATTTTTGGAGTGATAAAATAATTTCATAAATTTCGGGACACTGTGCCGAAACAAATATGACTAAATGTCATATTTGATGAGAGGTAGCACGTAGTGCGCTTCAGACTTATCAAAAAATTTCATAAATTTCGGGCGGAGCAAGTCTGACTCTGCCGAACAAAAGGCAACGGTGTTGCGTTTTGTGAGAGGTAGCACGTAGTGCGCTTCAGACTTATCTAAAATTTCATAAATTTCGGGCGGAGTGAGTCTGACTCTGCCGAACAAAAGGCAACGGTGTTGCGTTTTGTGAGAGGTAGCACGTAGTGCGCTTCAGACTTATCAAAAAATTTCATAAATTTCGGGACGTAGCGCAGTCTGGTAGCGCACTACCTTGGGGTGGTAGGGGTCGCAAGTTCAAATCTTGTCGTTCCGAAATTTTTTACTAATTCACAAAAAAAATGAACAAGATTACATCTTGGCAATAACACTGATTTTGCTAAGTTCATTCTTCTCTTGCAAAATCTACTGTTTTGCACCCGTCATTCTAAGCAACAAGTTGCAAGAATGTCGTGTCGTTCCGAAATTTTTACTGGCTAAACTTCAAAATTATCATTCATGTACAACATAATATCATTCTGCATAGATTGCTGTGCATACTTTTCTGCCAATGTTGAAACATTTACAGTAAACTGGTCATAATCAAAATCTTCCGGATTAGATAAAATTATGCCAACTTTATCGGCAAGCAACCTGTCTAACTGCATACCTGTTGTGCCAGTACCTTTATTCCAAGCATAAGCACAATATTCAGTAACATTCATTTCTTGACCATCTGCAGTTAATGCGTACCTTATGTAATCCAAATCACTTTGAGTTAATACAACATCAGAACCATTAGCAGCTAATAACTCATTTAACTGTTGCAATTGGTATTCTTCGTTGTACTTTTTATCACCTTTATCTTTTAAAGTTGAACCATTTGTAGATAGTAACCATTGTTTCAACGCAGAACGAATTTCCATTTTGGTTTCATCATCAGCATTTTGATAAACAGAAGATATATCACCTAAAATTTCATTACCTTTTTCAAGTCTTTCTTCCTCTGTTAGACCATCATTTAAAGAAGAAGCCAACTCTGCATGAGCATCAGATAGAACTGTTTCATAGTCATCATAATTGTCTACTATAGATGACAAGACAACCATTGTTGCAACTGCAGCTTTATCTGGGTCAGAATACAAATTATTTGTAGCAACCCCATCTGCTTCGATACCATATTCTTTTAAAATTGCTTTTTGTTCATCTGTTAAAGTATCAGAATTTAAAAAGTCGTAAATTTTCATCTGAGTTAAACCAGAAGAGGCCGATGCACCACCAAATATATGTACATCTGCCCATTTCGCAATTTTGCGAAAAAATCCACCCACACCGGTATTTTCAGATTCATAACCATCTTCATATCCCATACCGGTTTCTTGACTCGCCAAAGCCAATGCGACACAAGCTAATGTATCGTATTGCTCATCACTAAGTCCCAAATCTGACATTAACGTATCTTTATTTGCAATCAAACCTTGCAAGAATTCTGCACCTTGAGTAGCCTCACTCAAAGATTTCTCATCGTATGTATCTTCAAATGTAGTTCTTTCATCTTCTGTTTTATCAGTAGTAAATAAAATACTTATTTCGGAAAGATCAATTTCATCATTATTTTCGACCTTAGAACCACCACCAGATTCAAGGAGATGAGTGTATTTTAGGTCATTAGGACCATGTATATTAGGCATACTTCACACCTTTATTCATAGTTAACCAGTTATTTCATCGACAAAATTCTTATTTTCTTTAATCAAAATCATTTAATTATTTATATTTTTTAACAAATTTATTATAATAATTAACAGGTAGATAATTTAGGGCATAATTTTGACATTTTCATTTATTCATACAGCAGATATACATTTAGGAAGACCTTTTTCCAATATTATAGATTTTTCTAACGATGCAAGAATTAAAGAATTATATAAAAAAGCCGTAGAAAAATCCTTTATAAATCTAATAGAATATGCTCAAACAAAAAATGTTGATTTCGTTTTAATAGCAGGAGATACTTTCGATTCTGATGAACAAGATTTTGAATCTAAATTAATACTAAAAGAGGGTTTGAAGAAATTAGAAAGTGCAAACATAAAAGTTTTTCTTATTGCTGGAAATCATGACCCAATAACCTCATATAATAAAAATACTTTTAACTTTGATGAAGATTCAAATATAAAAATTGTAGGACTTAACAGTAAACCCTATAACGATTTTGTTGTAAAAGATGCAAACAATAACGAAATTGCAATTATTCACGCATTAAGTTTTACAGAAAGTACATTCAAAGAGAATCCAACACAATATTTTTCTAAAGCACAAGAAAATTTATTTAACATAGGTTTGCTTCACTGCGATTTAGATGCAGGGAAAGAAAGTCCTTATGCTCCTTGCACAAAAAACGACCTTGATTCACTTAATTACGATTATTGGGCACTTGGGCACATACATATCCCATCTGATAAATATGCTGGAACAATTCAAGGCAGAAATACAAAAGAAACTGGTGCACACGGAATTAGACATATAAAAGTTGAAAATGGGGTAAAAGCAAAAGATACTTTTGTGCCAATTGATGTAATTCGTTTTGAAGATGTTGATATTGATTTATCACAAACTTACGACGTTACATCTGCGGTTATGACGATTCAAGAAAATCTACAATCAGTAACAAACTCTTGTTGCGAATTATTTTTTATTCGTTTGAATCTTACTGGTTACGTAAACTATTACAATGAAATCAACACCGAATTTTTTGACATAATTTCTGAAAAAATAAAAAGTGATTCTTTTGGCAAGATATGCATTTCTACAATCAATAACAATACTGTATCAAAAGTAAATGATACAGAATTAAATGAGGATGATGGAATTGCTGGGCAATTATACAAAACAATTCAAGACGAAAAAAATATTGATATTTCGTTTGATAAAACAGAAGAAACCTTGAAACAAATACTTAACGCTTGTAACTTCTCTCAAGAAGAATATGAATCTTTCAAAAAAGAAGTTAAAAATACAACAAAAGAAACCTGCAAGAACCTATGTTCGCTGGTATATAACAATGAAAGTAAAGAGGCTTAAGCGAAATGGGTAAATTTTTAATAGAAAATATATTGATAGAAAAAACAGAAAAGGATATAAAAACAGGAGAAAAATATTCTCTAAATGACGGTTTCAATCTAATTTGTGGAGATAATGAAGCAGGAAAAAGTTCATTAATGAGCTTTTTAAAACAAGGTTTTTTTAAAATAAAAGGAATAGATACGGGAAAAATCTATTTCAAAATTAACGATAAAGCATATAGAGCAGATATTAAAGATGCAAAATCAACAGATGCGCGATGCAAGCTTTATGACGAAGAAAATAACATATGCAACTACGATTTAATTGAAAAATCAATTAAACAAAAATATTTTGAAGAAGGTTTTACTATTAATCTTGATGATTTAATGAAAATTCAAAACAAAGAAACAGAAGAATTCATAAATATAATAAAAGACCCTTCAAACGATAAACTAAGCGTTTTTCTAAAAAAAATAAACGACAATATAGCTGTAAATTTATCCTTAGATAATAAACTAAAGAAAAATTCAAAAGAAATTATAGATAAAATTTCTAGACTAAACTCTAGAATAAAGGAACTATCTAGTAAAGAAAGCGAATACAACAATAGCATTAATTCTATCAAATTTCTGAACGATGAAATTAACATAATATTAAAAAAAGAAAATTATTTAAAAATAAAAAAAGAAACAGATGCATTATCAAAAAATCAAAAAGAATTACTAGACGAAAAAATTGCTGCAGAAAATACTTTTAATAGAAATCTATATGAAAAGAAAGAAGAATATATTGAATTAATTCAATCAATTGGGCAATATAATTCTAACCTTGAAACAATAACAAAATGCAATCAGAAAAACGAAGTTGTAAAAAGCAAAATTTTGCAAGATAAAACACGCTTAAACATAGAATGTGGGTTATCATTAAATGATGAAATTATTAATTCGTTATCAATAGAACACGATAAAATCCACAAAATAAAAGAATTGATAGATGAATCAAACGATATAACTTCATCAATCAAGCTTGATGAACAAAAAATAGAAGACTTAGAAAATACTTTACTAAAATTAAAATGCGAAGTTGAAACCATACTTGAAAATAAAAAAGAAAAGTATGATTTTGAAGAATACCAAAATCTAACAAACGAAATCGAAGAAGGTTTAAGGCAATATCACTATTTGTCTTCTGAAATTGATACAGTAGAAAAAGAAACAATTTTAAATGCCGATGCGATTAGAAACGGTAAAAAACTTCAAATATTACTTGCCTTACTATTTATTGTATGCATTTTATGTGCCATTGTAAGCTTTTACCAAAATATTCAAACTGCTGGAATCTTTTCTATATTGTTATCAATACTAGCATTAGCAGGATTTAGTTCTTTAAAACTAAGTTGCTATGGAGATAAAAAAGATTGTGAAAAGGAAAGAAAAGCAGAACAAAAAATTAAAATACTATCATCCCTAAAAGAAAAAATTAAAGAATATTATCCAGAAATAGATAATATCGAAAGCTCTTATCTTCCTGTAAAACTAGATAGTTTAAAACAAGAACTTCAAAATAAAATTAATGAACTTAAAAATCAAAATGAAATAATTCTAAAAAATGCAACTGAAAGAACTTTTGCAGAAGAAAAACTCTTAAACTTAAAAACAAAAATTTCAAATGCAAATGAGAAACTTAATAAAATCAATGATGAAATTGATAGTTTATCAGATAAAAACGTAGCAAATAATGATATTTTTGGAAAAAAATATCTTGAAGCAATTGAAATAATAAAATCAATTAAAAACGCACTTGATGAGAAAAAAATCATAGATGAAGAAATAAACGAAGTAAAAGAAAATAATGAAAAAATCTTAAACACAATAAAAAACTTTATTATCGAAAACAATATAGATATAACAATCTATGAAAATATCAATGAAACAATAAACGAAATAAAAAAATATTACGATAAAAATCACATCGTAAAACAGCATATTGATGCATTAAATATGCAAATTGACTTAATTCAAGAAAAAGTAAACTCTATTCAAAAAATTGAAGAAATGCTTTTTGAGGAAACAGAAGAAGAACTTCAACAACAAAAAGAAGAAAAATTAAAACAAAAGAAAGAGGCTGAATTCAAAAAAAGAGAACTTGAAAAAGTTGAAGGAATTTCAGAATTAAAAACAGAGAAAAACATTCTAATTGAAGAATATAGAACTATGATTAAAAATCTGTTTGTAGATAAAATGACACTTGAATTAACATCTATTGCAAAATCGGAATTCGATAAAACTCAACCAGATTTAATCAACGCACAAAAATATTTAGCAATTCTGACAGATAATAAGTATTCAAAAATAAACCTTGAACTTCAAGAACTTGAAAACGAAAACGGAACAAAAATCAAAAAATGGGAACATTTATCAAGAGGAACAAAAGAACAACTTTACTTGGCACTTCGTCTCGGTTATGCTTCTAACTATTCTAAAGATAAAACAACTTTAGAACCGAACGGAAGAGCAGATTTACCATTAATAATTGATGATGCATTTGTTAACTTCGATACTAAAAGAACAAAAAATGCACTTAAATGTTTACTAGAATTTTCAAAAACAAACCAAGTTCTATTCTTCACTTGCCATACAGAAATGATAAGCAAGATGATTAAAGAAATTGAAAGTGAAAGCATAAATATAATTCAACTGTAATTATGTTTGAATTATACTTTTACTATGAGTTTTTACGAGGAAGAAATAAAAAAACTTGTTGAAAAAGATAATTTCAGACAAGTTCATAACATAGAAGAGAAATACGGCAAATTCCTTTCAATAGAAGGGAAAGAACTTGTTAATTTTTCTTCTAATGATTACTTAAACTTAAGCACAGATAAAAATTTAATTAATGAATTTATAGAAAAATATAAAGGAAGTAACGAGTTTATTTTTTCATCAACTTCGTCTCGTTTACTAACAGGTACATCTTCTAGTTATAAAAAACTAGAAACAAATCTTGCAAAATTATTTAATAAAGAAGCTTGTTTATTATTTAACACAGGCTACCAATGCAACTTAGGCGTTGTATCTTCATTAGTTAATCGTGATGATGTAATTTTTTCAGACAAACTAAACCACGCAAGTATTATCGACGGGATGAAATTGTCTGGAACAGATTTTTATAGATACAGACACTTTGACTACGAAAATTTGGAAGAATTACTAATAAAACACAGAAATAATTACAAAAAAGCAATTATAATTTCTGAGTCCGTTTTCAGTATGGATGGGGATATTGCAGACATTAAAAAGTTAGTTGAACTCAAGAAAAAATATAATTGTTTATTGATGATAGATGAAGCTCACGCTTTTGGAATTTTTGGTGATAATCTAGCAGGCATTTCCGACCAAGAAAATTTACTTGATGAAGTTGATATTATAACAGCAACTTTAGGCAAATCACTCGCAGGAATGGGTGCTTTTTGCATTTCAAACCAAACAATAATTAATTATTTAATAAACAAAGCAAATTCTTTCATTTTTTCAACTGCACTGCCGTCAATCAATATTATGTGGTCAAACTTCTTGATAGAAGAACACTTTGAACTTTTAAAAGAAAAAGCAGAAAAGTTAAAAGCTTTAATTTTTGAAGCACATAAACTATTAGATGATAACGGAACAACACAAATTGTACCAATAATTATTGGCGCAAACGATAAAACAATAAAAATTGCAGAGCAGTTGCAAAGCAAAGGTTTTTATATTCTACCTGTCCGCCCACCAACTGTTCCTGTGAATACTTCAAGATTAAGACTATCACTAACAGCTGATATAACTATTAATGAGTTTAAAACAGTTATTGATACTGTGAAAGAGGCGATTTAATGCAATATAAATGGTTAAATAAAGAAGAAAATAAAAACCTAATTGTCTTTTTTAACGGCTGGGGAATGAGCGAAAAAGCAGTATCTCATCTTGATTTTGCTGGTTATGATGTTTTGACATTTTTTGATTATAGAAGTTTTGAAATAGAAAATTTTGACTTTTCAAAATACGAAAAAAAGGTTTTAATAGCTTGGTCTATGGGCGTATATGTTTGTAATTATTTCTTTGATATTTTCAAAAATTTTGACAAATTTATCGCAATAAATGGAACCCAAAAACCAATTGATGATAATTTTGGTATTCCAACTGCTATTTATAATTTAACTGTTGATAATTTTAATGACTTATCTTGTGCTAAATTTATGAAGAAAATTTCAACGAATTTAGAACCAAGCGGTCGTTCAACACAAGAATTAAAAGAAGAATTAGTTGCCATCAGGAATTTAAAAATCAAAAATTATTTAACTTTTGATAAAGCAATTGTTTCAACAAAAGATAGAATTATTCCAAGCAAAAACCAAATGAACTTTTGGAAGACAGCACAAGAAATAGATGGTGCTCATTACATTTTTGACAAATTTAAAAGCTGGGAAGAACTTTTATGATTGATAAAGAACTTGTCAAAAAACGCTTTTCAAAAAGCTTAGATACTTATGAAGATAACGCTTTTGTGCAAAGGGAAATGGGCGCGAAGCTTATTAGTCTTTTAGAAAAAAAAGAATTCAATACCATATTTGAAATTGGTTGTGCTAGTGGGCTTTTAACAAAACAAATAAAAGAGAATCTAAAATATAATTCACTAACTGCAAACGATATCGTAGCTGACGCAAAATCTTATGTTGAAAATATCGCAACAGAATTTATCTGCGAAGATATTGAGAAAATAACCTTTGATAAAAAATATGATTTAATTATTTCTAACGCTTGCTTACAATGGTGCAATGATATCAATTCAACAATTAATAAACTTCTTTTTGCACTTAATGACAATGGGATTTTGGCTTTTACATTATTTGGCGAAGACAATTTAAAAGAGATAAAAAACCTATTCAATTTTCAAAATAAAGTATGCGTATCTGCAAAAATATTTAAAGAAGAAACTATAAAATTATATTTTGATACCCCATTAGATGTTTTAAGACACATCAAACTCACAGGGGTAAATGCAGTGCAGGAACATAAATTCACAAAATCTACACTAAAAGAATTTGAAGAAAACTACAAAAATTTATATAGTGAAAACGGCAAGGTATATCTAACATACAATCCAATTTATTTGATTATAAAGAAGAACGATATTGTATAGCCTGAGCCACATGTTGAACTTGTATATTTTCAGAAGAATCTAGGTCAGCAATCGTTCTAGCAAGTTTTAAAAGCCTATCATAAGCACGCGCAGAAAGATTAAATTTAGTAACCGCATTACGCAAAATACCAGCAGACGCTTCATCTAATTGGCAATATTTTTTTATTAATTTAGGGGTCAATTCAGAGTTTGTGTATATGCCTAAGCCTTTATATCTTTCAAGCTGAATATTTCTAGCTTTTACAACTCTTTCACGAATTTGCGCTGATGTTTCAACATTTTCATTAGTTTGAGCCATAAGCTCGTTTATTTTTAGACGTGGAACATCGATTACAATATCAATTCTATCAAGTAATGGTCCAGATAATTTTGAGCGATACTGTTTCACTTGAAAGTCACTACAAGTACAGTTCTTTTCACTATCCCCCAAATATCCACAAGGGCAAGGATTCATAGCACCAAGCAAAATAAAATCAGAAGGAAATTCTAGACTATTTTTAGCACGAGCAACTACTATTTTTCCATCTTCTAACGGCTGACGAAGCACCTCAAGAACAGCACGAGGGAACTCAACAAACTCATCTAAAAATAAAACTCCTCTGTGTGCTAAAGTTATCTCTCCTGGTTTTGGGTTTGTCCCACCACCAATAATACCAACAGCAGAAGCTGTGTGATGAACACTTCTGAATGGACGCTGAGTTATTAACGGACGATTTGGATTAACCAAAGAACTAATACTATAAATTTTAGTTAATTCAATAGATTCTTCAAAGGTTAAAGGTGGAAGAATTGATGAAAAGCACTTTGCAAGCAAGGTTTTACCAGAGCCAGGAGGTCCAGACATCAAAAGATTATGCGCACCAGCCGCTGCAATTTCCATAGCCTTTTTGGCTTTTTGCTGCCCTTTTACATCCTTAAAATCGAAATACCCGTCTTTTTCAGTTTGTTCTTGCATATAGTCATTAATATCAACTTGAACAGAAGGAATTTTATTATCAGTATTAAAGTGATTAACAATATCAACAAGAGTTTTAGCACCGATTACGTTCAAACCTTTTATTATTGCAGCTTCTTTAGCATTTTCAAACGGAACAATAAGTGTTTTTATACCTTGTTCTAATAGACCAGCCGCAATTGGAAGAACGCCAGAAACAGCACGAAGAGAGCCATCTAAAGATAGTTCACCAATAAAAGCGGTATCAGCAAATTCAGTTTTTGTTATTATGCCACTTTTAGAGAGAATACCAACGGCAATAGGCAAGTCATAATAACTGCCCATTTTTTTGATATCAGCAGGCGCAAGATTTACTACAATTTTTTTATTTGGGAATTGATAGCCAGAATTTTTAATAGCAGAACGGACTCTTTCCTTTGCTTCACTAATAGAAGCATCAGGCAGCCCAACAATTGAAACAGCAGGCAAAGAATTATTAACATCTACTTCAACTAAGATTTTATAGACGTCAAGACCAATTACGCTTGCTGTAAGAATTTGAGATATCACAACATAAATCCTATGTTATTCTGACCACATAGGCAGTATAACACAGGAATTATGCGAAATTCAAAACATATTATCCTAACTTGTTTTCAGTTTCTTCAATTTTTTTAAGAATAATATCAACTTGATTTTTAATCCAAGCAGTAAATAATTTTACTTCACTTTTAAAGCTGTAAGCGCCTGGCCATACCCAATTGTAGTACATAGAATTTACCTTTCTTTTACTCCGGTAAATATAAATATCGGCATTTTTTTTAATGACTTTAGTCAAATTTGTTAACTTATGTAAAATTACAAAGAAAAAAGCGCATAAAAATTTTTTTACGAGCTTTAAAGCAAATGTAAGACTCATAAAAGTCTAAAACTGAACAACTATCTACCAAAACTAACCTAGTTAACGCTCTTTATCAAAAGAGCTTTTTTTTGCGAAAATTCCGTAGAACGGAGCTGAACGAAGTGAGCGAGTTCGAATAAGCGAGAACAAAAGCAAATTGAAACAAAGTGTTATTTGCGACTGTTCGAGCTGAGAGGAATTTTCAAGACGCGATTTTTTCGTAGGTGCAGAGGAAAATTCATATTTTGTTTACAGAGGCTAAAGTGACGAAAGTGATGAACTTTCGGCATTTTACAGGATTCATTCCTTAAATATACAAAATCATCAAAAAACTATATAATATAGTAACTATGAAACAACGTTCACTTTTTGATGTAATTTCTCCAATTATGACAGGTCCATCAAGTTCACACACAGCAGGGGCTGTAAGACTTGGATTACTTGCGCGAAATATATATAAAGAAACCCCAAACAAAGTAACATTCAAACTATATAATTCCTTTGCACAAACCGGAAAAGGTCACGGTACAGATAAAGGGTTATTAGCAGGTCTTTTAGGTTTTGGCGTAGATAGCGAACAAATAAAAAACATTTATAATTGCGAATTGGCACAAAATATAGAATATACTTATGAATTTGAGCAAAATATTGATAGACATCCAAATGCAGTTGATTTTGTTCTTGAAGGCAATATTAATATGACGATTTCAGGAAATTCCGTTGGAGCTGGAAACGTAGAAATCGTTAAAATCGACGATTTTTCAACAAGAATTTCTGGTGAATACAACACGCTAATTCTTTTCTACAAAGATAAACCTGGAATGATTTCAAGAGTTTCAACACTAATTCAAGATGAAAATATTAATATAGCATCACTTGATTGTGACCGTAACGCAAGAGGGGAAACTGCCTCAATGTGTATTTGTTTAGATAGCAAAATTTCTGATGAGGTTATAAGAAAAATTGAAGAAATTGATGATGTATACTTTGTCCGAAATGTAAAAAGATTAGAGGCTTAATTTGGAATATTCAATAAGTACATTTGAAAAACTACTATATGCCTGCAATCAAAATAATAAAAAAATATATGAAATAATGCAGGAAAAAGAAGCGTTTGATTTTGAAATTAGCACTGAAGAAGTTCGCGCAAAAACATTGAAAAATATCAATGCAATGAAAGATGCTATCATTAGCGGCTTGTGTTCTAGCGAAAAATCATTTAGCGGACTTTGTGGAGACGATACTGCAAAATTAAAAGAAAAATACAAAGCTGCACCAGCCCTTTTTGGTAATTTATTTGAGAAAATAACGACATATGCATTGGCAACAATGGAAGAAAACCTAAGAATGAACAAAATTGTTGCGTGTCCGACAGCAGGTTCTTGTGGAATTGTACCTGCTGTAATTATTGCACTAGCACAAGAAAAAGATGTTACGCAAGATGATGAAGTAAACGCACTTATAACAGCTGGAACTATCGGCTATATTATTTCAACAAAAGTAGCAATGGCTGGTGCTGTTGCGGGTTGTCAAGCAGAATGTGGCGTTGCTTCAGCAATGAGTGCAGCAGCTGCAACTCAACTTCTAGGTGGAAGCAACAAACAAATTATTAACGCTGCAACTTTAGCATTAAAAAACGTACTTGGACTAACTTGTGATCCTGTCGGAGGACTAGTTGAAATACCTTGCGTTAAAAGAAATGCATTTTTAGCAATACACGCAATTACAGCAGCAGAACTAGTATTAGCAAATGTTGAAAGTAAAATACCACCAGATGAAGTTGTCGATGCGATGGTACAGACTGGGCAGTTAATGTCACCTTTATTAAAGGAAACATCAATGGGCGGTTTAGCAACAACAAAAAGTGGAATAATAATAAATAGAGAATTACAGAAAAAAGAAGGAATCTAAAATGGCAGGTGGAAAAGATCCAGTAATAGCAGAACTAGAACAATCATTAATTAACTTTTTATGTAGTAAGCCAGAAGTTGAAGTAAAAGTATCTGGAGGTATGAAAAGAGTAAGAGGACTAACATTTAACATTGATGTTAAAAATCCAAAAAATGCTTCTTTTTCTGTTCAAATTGGAATGTGCGAAGCAACATTTAATGTAGTGAATGGACTAAAAGAAAGAGGTAATTGTTTTAATTTAGAACGTTATGTTCGAGATTGGTTTGAAAGACCTACTGTTTCAAATGCAATAGCAAAGTTTGTTCAAGACGCAAAAGATAACTTATAAAAGGAGTTTTAAACTCCTTTTTATTTTTTAGTAGTATGAAATTTGTTCATACTACTTTTTAAATGTTAATATCTCTAAATTTGTTATACATAAAAAAGTTTTATAGTATAATTTTCTTATATTCTGATTAAACAAAATGGAAATAAATATGGCAGCAAGACAAAGACAACATGAACAAGACCCAATGGTTAGACGTACTAACTTTGATGCGGTTGAATCAAACTTAACAGATGAACAAGCTAAATTAGAAGCAGCTCGTTGCTTAAATTGTAAAAATCCAAGATGTGTGCAAGGTTGCCCTGTAAACATCAATATTCCTGGATTTATTAATGCAATAAAAGAAGGTGACTTAGAAAAATCAGGTGAAATTATCAGAGAATCAAGTTTATTACCTTCTGTTTGTGGAAGAGTTTGCCCTCAAGAACGTCAATGCGAAAGCAAATGTGTATTAGGTATCAAATCAGAACCTATTGCTATTGGTGCATTAGAACGTTATGTTGGTGACGCTACATCATTAAAAGTTGGCGAAATTAAAGAATCAGGCAAAAAAGTTGCTATCATTGGTTCTGGTTGTGCTGGTATCACAGCTGCTGCTGACTTAAGAAAAGAAGGTCACGAAGTTGTTGTTTTTGAAGCATTACACAAATTAGGTGGTGTATTAAGATATGGTATTCCACCATTCAGATTACCAAGAACATTCTTAGACAAGGAAATCGACAACTTAAAAGCTATGGGCGTTAAATTCCACACAAACGTTGTTGTTGGTAAATCAATCACAGTTAAACAATTAAAGGATGATGGTTTCGACGCTATCGTTATCGGTTCTGGCGCAGGCTTACCAAAAATGATGGGCATTCCTGGTGAAAACTTGAACGGCGTTTTCTCAGCTAACGAATTCTTAACTCGTGTAAACTTAATGCAAGCGAACATAGAAGAAACAGCTACTCCAATTAGAGTTGGAGAAAAAGCAGCTATCATCGGTGGTGGTAACGTTGCTATGGACGCAGCTCGTGTTGCTGTTAGAGTTGGTTTCAAAGAAGTTTATATCGTTTACAGAAGAACAGAAGCAGAACTTCCAGCTCGTTTAGAAGAAATTAGACACGCAAAAGAAGAAGGCGTAATCTTCAAATTCTTACACGCTCCAACAGAAATCTATAACAACGAAGGCTATGTAAATGGTATGAAATTCGAAGTTATGGAACTAGGTGAAGCTGATGAATCAGGAAGAAGAAAACCAGTTCCAACTGGCGAATTTGTTGACCTAGACGTTGATACAGTTGTTGTTGCTCTAGGTACAGGTCCAAATCCAACAATTCAAGGTTCTATGTTAAAAGATAATATGGATTTAGAAACAGACAGAAAAGGCTATATCATCATTAACGCAGAAACTGGTGAAACTTCTATTGATGGAGTTTATGCTGGTGGTGACGTTGCTCCAACTGGTCCATCTACAGCAATTAACGCTATGGGTGCTGGAAAACGTGCAGCAAAAGCTATTAACGAATATCTTGCAAAACTATAATAAAAAAGCAAATAAAAAAGAGGCATTTAATAAATGCCTCTTTTTTTGTTTTAAATTATTAATTACGCTGTTGTTGAAAAAACACCTGATTTATCATTAAATCTTGCAGTTGTAGAATTAACAGCTGTAGTAGAATTAACTGCAGTTGTAGAATTCATGGCAGTCACAACACCTGCGCCACCAACACCAGCCACACAAGCTGTTAATTTACTTGCCAACTCTGATGGAAGTTTTGGAGGCAAACCAACCTTCTTAAGTGTATCCGGAGCAATTACCTTAGCATTAGAACCTTCTGTCAACTTAAGAGCCAGTCTATATGGTGGTTTTTTCTTTATATTTTTTCCAATATTAGCAATACCATTTTTTAATGATGAAACTATATTAATTGTCATAACAACTCCTTTGTTACCCGCTTAAATAAGCAAGAAAAAATTAAATTGCTACTTCCATAATTTTTTATTTACAAAGTTTAATTTATTAAATATCAAAAAGAGGGTCCAAAATAGAACCCTCTTTTGTATAAAATAGAAATTTAATTATTTCAATGCCGCCAATAAATCACCAGCAACCAACTTTTCTACAGGAGATGATTTGCTTGAAGAAACAATTCCTTGAAGTTTTTCAGGAGAATAACCTTGGAATTTAGCAAGTGCACGTTGATATCCTGGTTTTGCAACATCCCTAGCTGCTTTCCTTTTTGCAGAATTAACTGCAGCTTTTGCTGAATTTTGTTTCATTTTTACTTGCCCAGCCGCATAATTTGGGGATGCTTGAGCTTTTGCAAGAGCTTCCGCTTTCTTAACAGCTTTTTCTCTAGCCTGTTCAATCAGTTTTGCTGATTTTTCTTCAACCTTTAAAGCTTGTGCTTTAGCTGTTGCCGCCTGATTATGAGCATACTGCGCAAGTTTTTTGTTTTTATGAGTTGGATTTGCAAGTGCAACATCTTTTAGTTTTTTTGCAGACTCTGCAGCTTCAGCCGCTACAGTTTTTGCAGTTTGGATTTTACCTTGAAGAACTTCTTCTGTAGCTTTTTTAGTACCTTGTTTTAATCCTTTCACCGCTGAAGTAGCTTTTTTTGCAACCGTCGTATTTTTTACAATATTTTGACGAGCTACAGCTTCTTGTGCCAATTTTGAATCTAGTGCAGAAGATATTGCTTCTTTAACAACTTTTTTACCCTCATGGGATAAATTTTTTGTAGCTTCTTTTTTTACTGCATTCGCTGTTGCACCTTTTTTGATTTGATCTGCCGCAGCTTTTGCCATATCATCTGCTGTATTTTTTATAATTTTACCAGCATCCTTTGCTTTACCTTTTTTTATTGCAAGAGCAGCCAGACCCGCAGCAGCAAGTCCAGATAAAGCTAATGCCATTTTTGCTTCACCATTTTCAACCTGTTTAGGAGCATTAGTCTCCTTTTTTTCAGTTTTTTCAGTTACAGCTGGTTGTACTTGTACCTTTGCAGAAAGAGAAGAAATATTTTCCATCAAAAACTCCTATCTTTTATTCCGAATGATTATAAGAGTTCTTTTCGGAAATTTACCAAAATAACTTTAGAAAAAATTCTTCTATCTTTACATTATTTAATATCTTCTTTTAATTCTTTATAAGAAATATTATTTTTAAGCAAAAATAAAACAGCGATTAAAGAAGTAACAATTATAACAATGGCTTGCTCTACAAGAGATATTGCAAGTGCTGTTTCTTTAGAAATATCATATATTGCAAATGCAGCAATAACAGCGAACTGGTATGGACCAATAAATATTGATGTTGATGGAATCATACAAGCAAGTGCAATAAAACCAATAATAAATAGAACAACCGACCAATCAACATCACAACCAAAACCTTGAATTATTAAAAAATAATTTAAACATTCAAAAGACCAAATGCATAAAGAAGAAAACATAACAGCAACTAACTTCTTAGGATGAGCCAAAATTTCAAATCCAGCAACAAAAGAATTACATATTCTATTTATAAAATTTAAAATAGAATGAAATATTTTTTTTATTCCACTTGGAAGGAAGTTAGTTTTTTCCTCAATAACACTGCAAACTAAATCTATTTTATTAAATTTCATAGCAATTATTGCACAAATTAGTGCGCCAACAAATATCACGGCAGCCGCAATACACAGTTTTTGTGCAAGCTCATTTTTATGATATGCATATATTCCAAACAACAACATAGAAAGAATTATTAAACCATCAAAAATTCTTTCTAACATTATTGTTCCAAATATTTTGACTTTATCTACATCATATTTATGACCAACGTAATATGCTCTAAAAATATCACCAGCCCTTGCTGGAAGAACAATATTTAATGCAGCCCCAGTAATACATAATGGGACCAAATCTTTTAATGGTGCATCAACAGTTTTTGAAATTAATTGTTTAAAGCAAAGTCCACGAAAAGATAGTGCAATAGTTATTGATATTGCTAAAAAGAAAGCATATTTTACATCAAACTCTTTTATAATTTGAAGAAGTTCTTTAAAATCTAAATTCAAAAAAACTAAATATAAAAATAAAAGTGTTATTAATAATAGAACAATTCTTTTTATACCTTTTTTCATTTTATATTTTCTTTATTTACCATTCCAACATTATACAATTTTTAAATTAGATTGTCTTAACTTTTTCTGAAGTTTCAATTTTTCATTTATAAGCTCATAATTTGAATTATAGATATTTTTTAAAGATACAGAATCAATAACATTCTGTGCCTGAATAAAAGTTATATAAGCTTGTTTATATTTTTTTAGTTCAACAAGAGAATTAATTTTAATTTCAATCAACTGAGAATATAAAGAATAATCATCATTTTTCAAAATAGCAATTGCTTTATCTACAAAGCTTATCGATTCTTCGTAATTTGATAATGAATATAAACAATTTGCTATAGAAGCAAAACATCTAGCATCTTTTTGACCATACAATTTAGCTGTTTCATAAAGAGAAAGTGCTTTTTTTACTTTGCCTTTCATGAAATAAATATCAGCACACAACATCAAACTTTTAATATGTGACGGAGTTAGAGATATAGCTTCTTCAAGCTTTTTTAATGCTACATTCATTTTATTAAAATAGAAAAAATCATCTTCGGCCTCACGGAACAAGACTTCAGACTTCATATTTATGATTTTTTTACTATTTATATATGATAAATTACTTGTATTTTGCATAACTTCTACCGTTTTTAATCATAAAAGTTATGCCATGTACTGGGCTAGATAGCATTTAAGACCATAAAGAACAAAAATCATGAAAAGCATGTCGTGGCATGGTTTTCCATGATTTCAAATTTGTTTTAACATTTTTTAACACAGAACAAAGCAAAAACCCATTATTCATGCAAAGCATGACACTGCATGGGTTTTCACCCAATTACAAAACTTAATATTTCGTTTTGCTTGATATTCAAAATTGTGCATAGTATTATTATTTTATAAAATTACTGGAGGAACTTATGAACCAAATTATAAAAATCGCTTGGGACTTAAATGAAAATACAGAAAACAGATATCAATTAGTATATGAAATTGCAGAACTTGCAAAAAAATTAGTTGATGAAAGTCAATTAAAAAGAGTTAGAGAAGAATATAGTTTTGACGAAGTTCCTTTTGATACATCAATCAAAAAAGAGAATCCTGTTGAACACGCTATTATGGTTAAAGCGTCAGAATATGATGATTCAGGATTAGTTGGTTAATAAAAAGAAATAAATAAATTATAAAAAAAGCTCCTCAATGTCAGGAGCTTTTTTAAACCTAAAAAAATCTATGAATTAAGCCATTAATTTGTTGATAGCTTTTGTTAATCTTGATTTTTTTCTAGAAGCTGTATTTTTGTGTAAAATACCTTTAGAAACAGCTTTATCACATAATTTATATGCTTGAGATAATGCTGCATTGATAGCTTCTTGGTCTTTTTCTTTGGCTTGTGCTAAAACAAGAACTTTTTTAACAGCAGTTTTGATAGAAGATTTGAAAGCAACATTTCTTTCATAGTTTCTTTCTGCTACTAAAACTCTTTTTTTAGATGATTTAATATTTGCCATAATGTTTTCCTTTCATAAGTCAGTATTGTCAATGTAACAATCCGCTTAGAGGATTAGTGAGTATTTTTATTATATAATCTAAAAAGATAAAGTAAACCCAATATTAAATTTTTTAAATTTTTTGACAGAATTAGCAAAAAATAATATTGAGAACTTTTAGGGGTATATGTAATAGTTAACGTTTATTAGAATATTATCAATGCGCATCAATAATATACAAGCAAACACTAATAATAAAAATAATGTGAGCCACAAAGGGGGAAGGGAAATTGTAAGAACTCTTGCAAATCCTGATGCATTGGCTTCTACCGTATTGTTAGAATCTGCTGTTACAGGTGGTCGTGGTTATAACGCTTATAAAAGAGGCGGAATAAACGAATTAAGAGAACGTGCAACCGATGACATTTTAGCTGCTGTTTTTTGGATGAAGGGTGTGGATATCTTTAATAAACTTGGCGACAAATTCGGAGAAAAAGTTTTGAAACTTCCTACAACAGAATTTGATGTTGGAAGAGATGCACTAAGAACTCCATTCCAAAACAGAGTTGCCGATTTACACAAACTAAATGTAAAACCAGAAGACGTTGCAAAGGTAGAAAAGAAACTTGCTAGTTTCAAATTCACAAAAATCATTGCCGCAACACTTTTATCAACAGCATTTGTTGGTTTTGCTCTTCCCAAAATTAACCAAGGCATAACAAGAATGTTTATGTCAAAAGAGAAAAAACAACAAGAAGCAGCTAGAAAAGCACAAGATAAAAACAATAATCAAGATAAATTGATAACAAAAGAAATGGCAACTGTAGCTATGGCAAACGCAGTTACTGTTTCATTTGAAGAATTTAACAAAAGAATTGCAGGAAAAGAAAAACCATCATTCAAAGGTTTATTATCACCAGAGATGATGACAACAATTGTTCACTATTTAGAAAACAATAAAGTTTGCAAGCTACTTTCTAGTGATGTTGGTATTACAACTGGTCGTGTAGCTTCTGCAAGAAACAAAGATGAAGGTTTAGAATATTTATTTAGAGATGTGGCTTCTTCATTCTTCTACATTGCAAGTACTCCATTGATATATTCTGGATTACAAAAAGCGACAGGAAGCAAAGGTTACACATCAATCGACCCAGTTGCCGCAAAACAAGTACACGAAAAACTAGTTGAACAATTAGGCGAAAAAGGATCAATGGGCGTTAAAGAATTTGCAGCAAAAACAATTGGTACTCTTGATGATGCAGCAAAAGAACTAATGTCAAAACTCCCATTCAACTCGGATGTAATTTCTTTATCAGAACTGGGCAAACATTTACCTGACGAAGAATTAATGAAAAAAGCAGCAGAAATGGCAAAATTACAGCCAATGCAAGCTGGCGTCGGTGCTGTTCTTACAAAACAACAAGTTGCAGATGTATTAAACAAAGGTTCAATTAGTGATCCTAAATTTATGCAAAAATTGTTTGGTAGTAAATTTGGCGATTCTTTAACAAACCCATACAAATATATCCCAATGAAGAAAATCACTTCATTTAGAGATGATATTGGAAATTACGCACAATCAGTTATTGATATAGCAAAGAAAAAGAATAACGGAATTGTTGATAAAAAACTATTAAACAGCATAAATAAAAAAGGATTTATAATGTCTGCAGGATTTAGAGCAGTTGCAATAGGAATTTCTGCATTAGCACTTGGCGTTGTAATTCCAAAAGTTCAATATGCGATTACAAGACACAGAACTGGTAGCAGTGCTGCTCCTGGGCTAAGAGAATTTGAAGAACAACAACAAACAGAAGTAAAAAGCACAACGGCTTAGATTAAATTTTCTTCAATCCATTTAAGCATTGGCCTTAAAGCATTTGAACGGTGAGATATTGCATTTTTTTCTTCTTCTGGAAGTTCTGCCATTGTTTTATCTTTTGCAGGAATAAAAAATATTGGGTCATAGCAAAAACCATTTGTTCCCTTTGGGCTATCATCAATAAATCCGTAAACTCTGCCTTCTTGTGCGTGAACAAGATTTCCGTCAGAATCAACAAGAACCATAGAGCAAACAAAATGTGCCCCGCGCCAATCATAAGGCACATCTTTCATTTCTGCTAATAATTTTTCAATTTTTTCTTTTTGAGTTTGAGCATATCTCGCAGAATGAATACCAGGACGACCTTCTAACACATCAACACAAAGACCAGAATCATCAGCCAAACAATAAGTTTTCATTATTTTAGCAGCTTCTTTAGCCTTGATTAGAGCATTTTCTTTAAAATTAACTCCATTTTCTTCTGGATCAAAATCACCATCTACAACATCAAAAACAATTTCAGGATTTGTATTTATCGCATTAATTTCTTCCAATTTATGAGGGTTTGACGTTGCAAGAATAATTTTAATCATAGTCTATTTTCCAAATCTTCTTTGTCTTGAATTAAATTCTAAAATCGCACTAGCAAGCGCTTTTTCATCAAACTCTGGCCAGAAAATATCTGTGATATAAATTTCCGTATAAGCACATTGCCATAGTAAATAATTACTAATTCTTTGTTCTCCACCTGTTCTAATCAATAAATCAGGGTCTGGAATATTTGATGTATATAAATTTTGAGAAATTAAATCTTCTGTAATTTCGTCTTCTGATATTTCACCATTTTTAACTTTCAATGAAATTTCTTTTAGTGCATTTGTTATTTCCATTCTTGCACCATAGTTAAACGCAATTTGAAGGTTTAAAGTTTTGCAATCAGCAGTTTCTTTTTCACCAAACTCTAAAACATCAACTATTTCTTTACTCAAAGATTTTCTATCACCAATAAAAGTTAGTCTAATGTCATTTTCAATAAATTCAGGAACTTCATTTACAATTGTTTTCGCTAATAAAGACATCAAAAATTCAACTTCTTCTCTATCGCGTTTCCAATTTTCAGTAGAAAAAGCATAAACAGTTAAATACTTAATACCAAATTTTGCACAAGCTTTTAAAGTTGCGCGAAGTGCCTCAACACCTTTTTTATGCCCAGCCGCAGATGGCAACATTCTTTTTTTTGCCCAACGGCGATTACCATCCATAATAATAGCAACGTGTTTAAAATTTGTATTTTTAACTATTTCGACTATTTCATTTTTTTCTACTTGCATATTTTTCATAAATAAATTCTCTTTCTTAAAATTATAAATCAAAAAAAATAGTTATACGCAATTTTCAATCTTCACATGTTTTACAAAAGCAAAAAGGATTTAAACAATGCAAATTAATGGTTTTAACAATTTTAATACTTCTTTCAAAGCCTTATATACAGTAAAAGGGCAAGAAAATCCTGATAAGCTTAATGAAATACGCAATATAGAAAACCGTTATTGTTTCCAAGGTGAAAATATTTATGCAGAGACAGAAATCCCAGAAGAAAATTACAACTACAGATATGCAACAACAAGAATTCAAGGCGCAGACTGTATTGCTGATGATGAAATTGAAACAATGCTAGCGAACAAAGGAATAAAATTTACAAGAACATCTTTCTACACATTATTAGATTCACCTGAAAGCGTTAAAGAAAGAATTGTTTTACATCCTTTTGATAAAAAAGACGGCTTTAAATTAGTTGAAATAGATAGATTTAAATTCGACATAAATTATGAAGACTACGGTTTTGCATACATTGGAAAAGGAGATAACATTTCTCAACCAGAAAGAATGAAAAGATTTGAAGAATATCTAAAAACAGGTAAAAAAATTCATGCACCAACAGTTCATATAACAGAAGAATTCGGACATCCTCGCATAACATTTACCGACGGCAGACATAGATATGCCTATATGAGAGATATGAAAATGAAAGGAATCCCTGTTGCTATGAATGAAGAATCAATTCAAGTTGCAAGAAAATACGGATTGCTACAGAAATAAATACTTCAAAAGCAATACAGACTTAAAAAGAAAACTTAATAAAAGTTTTCTTTTTTATTGTTAATAAATTTGCTCAAAAGCGTGTTTGTGTTACAATATAAGTATCATGACCCTATATTGGGTTTGAGTGAGGGATAACAAATTAATTTTATAAAAGGGGTATAAGTTTTGGCTCAACAGAATTTTTTTGAACACGGCAAAATTGTTCCTGTTAATATTCGCGAACAGATGAAACAATGTTATATAGACTATGCTATGTCTGTTATTATTGGCAGAGCATTACCAGATGTTAGAGACGGTTTAAAACCAGTTCACAGACGTATTTTATTCGCTATGAACGAACTTGGTATGGCACCAGATAAACCATTCAAAAAGTGCGCAAGAATCGTTGGTGAAGTATTAGGTAAATATCACCCTCACGGCGATACAGCTGTATATGAATCATTAGTTCGTATGGCTCAAGACTTTTCTACAAGATATTTAACAGTAGATGGTCACGGAAACTTTGGTTCTGTTGACGGTGACGGTGCTGCTGCGATGAGGTATACAGAAGCTAGAATGCACAAAATCACAACATCAATGCTTGCTGATATAGATTGTGAAACTGTTGATTTTGTACCAAACTTCGATGGTTCATTAGAAGAACCTTCTGTACTTCCTGTTAGATTACCAATGCTTTTATTAAACGGTGTTTCAGGTATTGCTGTTGGTATGGCAACAAATATTCCACCTCACAACTTATGCGAAGTTGTTGATGGTACAATCGCTTTAATTGATAACCCTAACTTAACAGTTGATGAACTAATGCAACACGTTAAAGGTCCAGACTTCCCTACTGGTGCAAGCATTATTGGTTTATCTGAAATTAGAAAAGCTTATCATACTGGTCGTGGTTCTGTTAAAATGTCTTCTATTTCAACATTTGAAGAAATACCAGCTGGTGGCGGTCGTCAATCTAGAACAGCAATTGTTGTTACAGAAATCCCTTACCAAGTAAACAAAGCTGCTTTAATTACAAAAATTGCAGAACTTGTTCGTGACAAGAAGATTGATGGCATTTCTGATATCCGTGATGAATCTGACCGTGACGGTATGAGAATTGTTATCGAATTAAAACGTGACGCAAAACCAGAAGTTGTTAGAAATAACTTATACAAATATACTCAACTAACAGCAACATTCGGTGTTAATATGCTTGCTTTAGTTGGTCAACAACCAAGATTGATGAACCTTCTTGAAGTATTAAATGAATTTATTGAACACAGAGTTGAAATCATCACAAGAAGAACTCTATTCTTCTTGAAAAAAGCAAAAATGCGTGCTCACATTTTAGAAGGTTTACTAATTGCATTAGCTAGCTTAGATGATGTTATTGAATTAATTAAAAAATCTAAAACTGCAGATGAAGCAAGAATTGGCTTGATGTCTAGGTTCGGTCTAGATGTTGACCAGGCAAACGCAATCTTAGAAATGCAATTAAGACGTTTAACAGGCTTAGAACAAGATAAAATCAAAGCCGAATACGACGACTTAAAGAAAAAGATTGCAGAATACGAAGAATTACTTGCTGATAGACAAAAAGTATTAAACTTAATCAAACAAGAACTAAACGAAGACAAAGAAAAATATGGCGACGATAGAAAAACTCAAATTCTACCGGAAGCTGATGAAATGACTATTGAAGATTTAACACCAAATGTTCCAATGGCTGTATTCATCACTCGCCAAGGTTATATCAAACGTATTTCTTTAGATATTTTTGAACGTCAAAATCGTGCTACAAGAGGAAAAGGCGGCATTAAGACAAAAGAAGATGATGATGTAGGACACTTCTTTACAGCAATGATGCACGATAAAGTATTATTCTTCTCTAGCAAGGGTACTGTTTATAGCTTAAATGTTTATGACTTCCCAGAAGGTTCAAGACAAGCTAAAGGTTTACCAATTATCAACGTATTACCATTAGAACAAGATGAAAAAATTACAGCAGTTGTACCTGTATCTAATTTCGACCCTAATTCGAACTTAATTATGTTAACTAAAAAAGGTTACATTAAGAGAATTGGATTAGATAACTTCGCTTCAATCAGAAAGAACGGTATTATTGCAATCGGTCTAGAAGAAGGCGATACTCTAAATTGGGTAAAACAAGCGAACAGTACTGATGATGTATTCATTGCAACAAGCTGTGGTATGGCTATCAGATTTGCAATTGACGACTTAAGACCATTAGGAAGAAGCGCAAGAGGCGTAAACTCAATGAAATTACGTTCTTCTGACACAATTATTGGCTGTGATATCATTCCAAGAAACTTCTATGATGCAGACTTATTAGTTGTAACTTCAGACGGTTTTGGTAAACGTTCTAAGATGTCTGAGTTTAGAGCTCAAAATAGAGGCGGTATTGGTCTTATTGCAACTAAATTTAAATCTGCAAATTCAAGGCTAGTAGCATTAACAGTTGTTGAAGAAACAGATGAAATTATGGTTGTAACTCAAAATGGTATTGTTTCTAGAATTAAAGCTAGCGATATTTCTCGCCAAGGCAGACCTGCAACAGGTGTAAGAATCCAAAACTTAATGGAAAATGATTCTGTAATGGCAGTAAATAAAATTGTAGTTACAGATAAAGAAGCTCCTGTTGAAGACGCAGTTGAAGCAGATGTTGAAGAAGCAATCCAAAACAAATTAGGAGAAATCGATACAAATGAATAAAATCATTTCAACAGATAAAGCTCCAAAAGCAATTGGACCATATTCCCAAGCATATCAATGTGGAAATACTTTATATTGTTCAGGACAAATTGCAATAAATCCGCAAACGAATGAATTTATTGGCGGAACAATTGAAGAACAAACAAATCAAATCTTAAAAAATATTGGTGGTTTACTTGAAGCTGCTGGTTATGGATTTGAAGATGTTGTTAAAACTACTTGTTTCATTGCTGATATGAAAGACTTTGTAGTATTCAACAGTCTATACGAAAAAGCATTTATTTCTAAGCCAGCACGCTCATGCGTAGCAGCAAAAGAATTACCAAAAGGTGCTTTAGCAGAAATAGAAGTAATTGCGGTTAAATAATGAGACTTGTTGTTCAAAGAGTTGATAATGCCTCTGTTACCATTGAAAATGAATTATTCAGTTCAATTGGACAGGGGTATTTAATTTTATTCGGAGCAGAAAAAGGAGACACAAAGGCGCAAGCAGATTGGCTCGCAAATAAAGTGAGTGTTTTAAGATGTTTTTCTGATGAAAATGGGAAAATGAATTTATCAATAAAAGATATTCAAGGTGAAATGTTGATTGTTTCCCAATTCACTTTAGCTGGCGACGTTAAAAAGGGCACCCGCCCAAGTTTTGATAAGGCAATGGCACCCAATGAAGCTAATGAAATGTATGAATATTTTATTTCTAAAATCAGAGAACAAAATATTCCGGTAAAAACAGGTGTTTTTGGAGCACATATGGAAGTTAAACTTCTAAACAATGGTCCTGTTACTTTTGTAATTGATGCACCTATTATTTAGTATAATAATCAAAATGTGTTGAAACAGATGCTGTGCCGTCATCCTCAAAATATGCTGTTTGAGCAATCTGGTTTCTCATTGCAGTAACATACTCATGAGTTTTAGAATCCAATCCCAAACCTAACATTCTTCCATTAACAGCTACAAAGCCCTCTTTGCCTGCTTCTGTCAGTTTACCTGATCTATCAAATGCTTCCGGATTAATTCTTTTTAATGATTCACCTGAAATTCTTCTAATAGGTTTTACTGTACGACCAATATCTTTACTAGCTAATTCAAATGCATCATTAGTCGCTCTTGCAAGCTTACCTGCAGTCATATTTTCTATTTTTTCATTTGGATTTAAAGCTACTTTACCATATGAAGAACAAAAACTTACATTTGAAATCATACCCGAGAACTCCTTATTTATACATTGAACCTGAGTATGTAAAACACCTAAAGATTATAAATTGCCATTTGTAAACAAATTTGTAAACTTACCAGTCATAACATCCATCAAACCTTTATCTGTAAGTTTTAATTCAGGAATAACAGACAAAGATAAAAATGCCATTGTCATAAATGGTTCATCTAATGAACAACCAATTACTTTTTCGCCTTGTTTTAGTTCTTTAGCTTTTTGAATAACTTCTGATGAAGATTGCTCAGACATCAAACCAGCAATAGGAAGTTCAAGTTTTGCAACAACTTCGCCATTATTAACGATGACTTTTCCCCCTTGAGATTTAACAAGTTCTTTTATTGCTTTTAACATATCATCATCATTTGTACCAATAACAATCATATTATGAGAATCATGCGCAACAGTAGAAGCAATCGCCCCAGATTTCAAACCAAAACCTTTAACAAAGCCTTTGCCTATATTTCCGCTTGCTTTATGTCTTTCGATAACAAGAATTTTTAAGACATCATCATCAATATTTGAAACAGCATAACCATCTTCAATATTTACTTTTGCCTCAACTGCTTTAGTTACCAAAAGGCCAGAAGTAACTTCAATAGCTTTTACATTAGCACTTTCTGCCTTTATTTTTAAATCATCTTTATCTAGCCAACGAATATTTACAGTACCACGAAGAGATGACAATGTTTTTTCTTTTATATCAACAACCATTTCACCATTTTGAGCTACAACTTCACCATTTTTTATTACAAGTTGAGGTTTAAAATCTTCTAAATTATCAAGCAATAACATATCTGCTTTATAACCAGGAGCTATTGCGCCAAGATTCTTAAGTCCAAAATATTCAGCAGTATTTAAGCTTGCCATCTGCACCGCTTTAACAGGTAAAACACCATTTTTTACTACCCTCGCAACCATTTCATTAATATGTTCTTTTAAAGCCCAAGGATATCTATCATCTGTAACAAAAATGCATTTTCTTGTAGGGCACTCTTTTAAAACAGGAATTAATGCGTCTAAATCTTTAGCCGCGCTGCCTTCTCTTATCATTATATACATCCCAAGTCTAAGCTTTTCAATCGCTTCATCTGGAATTGTACACTCGTGGTCAGAACTAACCCCTGCAGCCACATAAGCACATAAATCTTTATTAGAAAGATATGGCGCATGCCCGTCTATACGTTTTCTTTTATCCAAACCAAGTTTGATTTTAGATAATACTTCACTATCTAAATTAATAACACCTGGAAAATTCATCATCTCAGCGATACCTAATACCCAAGGACTATCAATCAACATAGATAAATCATAACTATTAAGTTCAAAGCCTGATGTTTCATAAGGTGAAGCAGGAACACAAGATGGTAACATCATATAAACATCTAAAGGCAAATCTTTAGATGCTTCACGCATAAAACTAATACCATGCAGACCAATAACATTAGATATTTCATGAGGATCAGCAACAACAGTCGTTGTTCCTGATGGCACTACCATTTTGGCAAACTCAGATGGCAATAACATTGAACTTTCAATATGAACGTGACCATCTATAAAAGAAGGTGAAATATACTTGCCAGCAGCATCAATTTCTTTTTCGCCAACATAACCACTTCCAACCCCAGCAATTATAGCGTCTTTAATTGCAACATCTGCCTTATATATTTCTTCAGATAAAACATTAACAATTTGTGCATTTTTAATAACTAAATCTGCTTTTTCTTCACCTTTTGCAGTTTTTATTATATTTTCAAGCGCCATACTACCCTCTTTTTTAATATGTTAACATAATATTAAATTTTGTAAAAATTAAGATAGAAAAACAGTCAATTTTTTTTTCATAGGCGTTATACAATTTAGATAAAATGTGTTCATTATTAGTTTTTGTATAATATAATATACAAAGAAGTAAGGAAACAAAAATGAGAATATCACCTATAAATTTTGGAATAAATCAGGTTGAACGAAGTGCAATAAATGACTCGACAAACCTAGTCCCAACGACAGTAAGACATAACTCTCTTGCAGATATGGAATTTAACATAATAGCTGATACAATTAGATGTCAGAATTTGAAAAATCAAATGAATGTAAGATTAATGAATCTTCGAAGAAATCTAAACAGCTGTATGGCACAAAAACTTTATAATCAATAATAACTACACAAAAAGGAACTAATTAGTTCCTTTTTTTATTGCCTTTTTCAAAATTTCCATTAAATAAAAGCTAAGGTAAGAATATTTTTGTTAACATTTGTTTACAAAAACAAATAAAAAACTAAAGTATAACCCCAATTAGGTCGATTACATAGTTAAAGTAACAATTAACAATGGAGAAAGACGATGGGCTTAGCAGCTTCACAGGCAAGATTTTTAGGTATAACAGCAAGAAAATCAAATATAGAATATGAAGGTCAACAAGTAAACCAACAACGTACTGCATTAGCAGAAGAAGTTAATGCTTTATATAGCAAATTACTTGCACTAGATGTTCCTGTAGCACCTGATACTACAGAATTCTATGAAAGTAATTATTCTTTCGCTATTTCTAATACAACAGACAATCAACAAGGTAGCTACGTAATTAAAAATTATTATGAAAATAATGATGGTAGTTACTATATCAAAGGTGAACGTACATATGATAAAAACTTAGCTGAATCAGCTGATTTGTCTTCAAAATGGAAAATAGTAAAAGGTGAAGATGATAGTTATACTTTAGTTAGTAAAAAAGATTCAGAAGTTTCTTATCCACTAAGTTTGGCAACAAACGAAAACAATACATTAATCAAGGACTTAATAGCATCAACTCCTGGTTCTACACCATTACCAGAAAATGAAACAGGTTTCTATTGCTATAGAGATGATAATGGTCAAACTCACTATATTCCAATTTCACAAGTTACAAGCAATACTGGTTCTGATTCAGACGAACTTACATCTTACATGAAAGTTAATAAATCAGTAACAGAAAACTTTGAGTTCGATAATTGCACAATCACATTAGATGACAATGGAAGACTTTCATCAGTAACTATTCCAGATGTTGTATCTGGGTTAGATATTGATACAACAAGAACTTATGATTCTGAAGGCTACGATGCAGCTTTAAGAGACTACACAATGAGCAAAGATGAATACGATAAAATGATTGCTGATTTAAACGCGCAAACAGAAACATTACAACAAGAAGACAAAGTTCTTGAATTAAGATTAAACCAAATCGATACAGAACAAAACGAGCTTCAAACAGAATTAGAAGCAGTTAAAGCAATTCTTGATAAAAACATCGAAAATACATTCAAAACATTCTCATAGAAATTTTGACTTATTTTCATGGAGAATTAAAAACAAATTAAGCAGGTTAGTAAACACAAGTAAACACGCAAGGAAAGTAAAAGATGAGTTACAAAAACGACAGTTATTTGGTAATATCAAATAAATACGGCGGATTGAGCGGTGATGCAAAGGCTATGTTATTTGAAACATACGACCTTTTAAGAGATATCACTGTTAGTGGTAGCGCATCAGATGGCGCTGGTTTCGGTACAGCTGGTAGCTTCTTATGGAAGATTGCTAGTATGATTTCACCAAGCTCATTCATGTCAACAATGGGTGGCGGAACTGCATTAAACATTCCTGGTACATCATATTGGTCTCCATCAAATCTAACAACTGGTGTTAACTCTGCTTTTGGTATTGGTTCTTTATCTCAATACAAAGGGTTTACTGGTGGTGCAGCTTCTATCGTACAAGGTTTTGGCTCTTCAAATGATGGTTATATGACTGGCGGTGCATCTTCACTAACTTCTGTTTCTGAAATCGCAAGTTCTGCTGGTGTTAATGCTTTAGGATACACTGCAGGTTTGGCTTCTGGTTTTGGATTTGGCGATAGCTTCTTGCTTCCAGCAGCCGGTGTTGTATCTGGTTTTGGCGGTATTTTACAAGCAATGTCTCCATACTTAGAAGAATTTGGCTTAGGTACAACTTTAATTGGTAACTTATTACAAGGTATTTCAAGTGCACCTTTAGCTGCATATCAAAAAGTTACAAGTAGTATCTTGTCTAACGCAGATACAATCTTACAAAATAAAGTAAAAAACATTGAAACTGTTTGTAAAATGTTAGATGCTCAAAACGATGTTGTTAAAAAGATGTTAAAAGATGATATCGAAGGTATGAGCGATAAAATTCAAAATATGTAAAACTCCCTTATTCTTACATATACACTACTACAAAGAAGCCCTCCGAAGAGGGCTTTTAATTTTATTCTGTATCCGCTTTGGATTCACCTATTTTGATAATTACATATTTATCAAAATCTTTTATTGAATTTTCACGAGGATAAATATCCATATTTTTTGTATTTGTTTTTATTTCGTTAATTAACGTATCATATTCAGACATTGAATCAAGATATACAGCAGTATAATCTTTAACATCAAAACCTAATTCTCTTAAAAATCCATAGGGTCTATTAACAGATATTTCACTTTCAAAAGAATCATACCTATCCCAATTAAAAGAACTAATATTCAGTTCTGGGGACTCAATATAATTATGTCTTAATTTTATATCTTCAACTGTGCCAACAAAAATTATTGGTTTATTTTCAAGCCCTAATTTTTTAATATCATACATAAGCTCATACGCATAAAACTTATCTTTTTGAAATTTTAAATGTTCTGTATAGAAGATTTGATTTAATTCCTGAGCCTGATAAACAACAACAAGAGCAACTATCCAAAACAAAACATTAACAATAACTTTTCGTTCTTTCAAACTAATATATATCAATACAAAAATCATTGCATTTAAAAAGCTTAATGTCGCATATGCACGAAAAGGCATTGTTATATTACCTAATAAAATAAATGTAGCAAATGGAATGAGTGACATAATTAACGCATATAAAAACACATTTATATTTTTTTGCTTAAACGAATAAATTATTGAACCAATCATAAATACGCTAATTAAAATAATTGAAATTACCGTTCCGTTGTTATAAGAAGCTGTTTGAAAAAATAAATGAATAAAATCTTTCAACGAATTTATAAACGAATTAATGAAACCACTAAAAGAAGAAAAATCATACAACATAAACTGTTCTACTTTAGAATGAATAATTCCAAATGAAAGCTTGCATATAGAAGATAAAACAGCATTAAAAAACACTGCTATAAAAGCTAAAAACCCAATTAAAAATAATCTTATATAGTTCTGTTTTAATTGCCCATCAATCAATTTTAAAATTTCAATAAATAGACAAGCTATAGCAAAATAATACACAGCTGTTTCATAAACAGAAGCAGCCAAAAACATTAAAACTCCTGAAATAAAGATATTTTTTTTAGAGATTTTTTCTTCAATTAATCCTTTGTATAAAAATCTAACAGCAAATGCTGTAGCAATCATAATAAAACCACGCTGTATCGTACTTTGCATAAAGAAAAAATGGAAGGCCAAATATGGAAAAGATATTGCAATAACAGAAAATATTGTAGCCGCTTTTTTATCAAATTTAGGTGACAAATACTTTATAAAATTTTCTGCATGCAAAGTTATACCAATAGCATACAAAGCAATACCTAAAAATTCTCTCCAAAAAGGTAAATATTCATACGTTTTTAATATGTCTGAAAAAATAAAATTACCAGGTCTATTTGTAACCAATATAGTATGTGTACTTGCAAAACTTTCAAATATCTCATCATCAATGCCCATCGAATGATTTGTTAGAAAAAAGCCATAGCACAAAACAATAGTTAAAATAAGAAAAATCCAATAATAATCAACTTTTTTGAACAACTGGTTATCCATCAAATACCCCTTTCATCTTAGAATATAGTATCAAAAGGACTAAACCAAATCAAAAAGTTAAGAAACATATTCAAATATATTTGATATCTCACCTTTTTTATATGCTTCATTGGCTTCAGCTTCCGTCAAAGGACCTTTGCTTCTTAAGATTTCAGCTGCTTCATTACATTTTTTTACCAATAAATTTTGAGAACTAAAACCATTCATAAGCATACCACCAGCTAGAGCTTTAGGCATATTCAAACCATAACCATTAGATAATTGTGAATAATAAAATCTTTCATAATCTGTAGGAATTCTAACCGCCCAATTATCAGGACTCTTTTTTCCTGAAATATTTATTCTTTGTGCCATTCCAAACATATCTGGCAATGTAAAAAATTGTTTTGCCGTAGAAAAGATTTCAGCGAATTTTGAATTTCTAAAGTTTTCATATTTATCTGAACCTGAAACAGAAAAATCTTCTTGGCTGGTTCCATAATTTCTAAAGATATCACGAGAATGAATTTCTCTTTTATGGTCATCTTTTGCTAAGTTTACAAGTGAATCATTATCGTGACAACCAACTCCTACATAAAAATTATCTCTTTTGTAGCCTTTTTTCATAAATTTTTTGGGATTTTCATCATACTCAGCATATGCAGTTGTATATAAATGAGGATACTTATTTAAAGTCATATCACGACTTTTACCAGCAGACATTCCAACAAGCTCTAGCATTATGTTATCTGATGTTGCACGGCCTTTCGCCGCAGCTTTTAAAATATTGAAAATTGTCATATTAATTTCTGGCAACTGTACTTGATTATAGTTTCCATTAACCGCTTCATATACAAAAGGAGTAACAAACTGCCAAGCAGCATCAACTCTTACGCCATCATATCTTTTAAAGAATTGTTCATATTTATCATATAAAAGTTTACCAGTAGCACCAAGTTTGGAAATATTTCCATCTTCTGTGCATTCGCCTAATTTTGTATAATCTAAAGCAGGCAAACCCCAAGTTTGTATTCCATTAGTTTCAGGACAATTAGGATCAGGACCTCCATAGTATAAATTTTCTCTAAAGCAATCTTTATGAGCCCACATTTCACTTTGAGAAAAGCCGATTAAACAATCACCATATATCTCAATATCTTTTTCATTTAATGATTTATGACTTTCCTTTTGTTGCTTATCAGCAATAAATTGAACAAAATTTTCAAAACCTATTTCTTCAGAAAATTGTGATTCTATTTCTTTAATTCGAGCATTTCTAACATCATTAGGAAGATTTGAATCAAATAAATTAGCGTCTATTTCATTCCATTTTCTATAATCATCAGTTCCATAAAGTTTTGATAATGCAACATATAATGTTTCACCTTTTAGCCAGTTTTCATTTTCTTTTTTAAATTGAACAAATTCTTCATTAGTAGAATCAAAATTAGAATATGCAATATTTAACGCTTTTTCAAATTCTGGAAAAATATAATCATAATTTGTTCTATATTCTCTTTGTCTTTTTCCATCTGGATATTTTTTATCCAAATCTTTAACATATTGTTCAGATAACAATGAGCCATACTCAGGTTTAGCCAACTTTGACAAATCAATAATATGAGAACCATACGCAAAAGTTGTACCAGAATATGGTGATTTATTTCCTGGAACTATCTTTCCTTGTGGTTGAAGTTGGATTGATGTAATACCTGTCATATCTTTAACGAATGATATAAATGAATCCATTGATTCTGACCATGTTGTACCAATAGCAGTATTTTTACCTTTTTTAGAAGGCACATTAAAATCAAAAACGATAGCTGTGGTATCTTTAATATCAAGAGCTTTTCTTGAATCTTTTAACAAAGAAGCATATGCCTTTTTTTCTTGAGTTGTAAAGGCGCGGCCAAAATTATAACTATTAAAAGATTGTGCAATTTTCATTTATGAGACCTTTATCGGTCTTAAAACTTCTAAAAAGCTTTTTTGCCAATTATTCTATTACAAGTTTATAAACTTTATTTTTATTTTCCCCATACAGTTTAGAAATTATTTTAGAAATATCTTTTGGAGAAAAACCCTCTTCTTTTAAAATATTTATTTTTGTTTTTAAGTCTTCTTCGCTAGCTGCATCTTGTTCTTGAGCATATAGCATCACAACAATTTCACCTTTTAAAATATTATTTTTATAATAATCAATAATATCTTTTACACTACCAATTTTAACTTCTTCAAACATTTTTGTAAGTTCACGACCAACAGCAATTTTTCTTTCTGGTTCAATATTTTCAAGCGTTTCTAATAATCTATTAGGAGATTCATAAAACACACAATTTGTATATTTATACTTAGAAAGAATTTCTTCTTGATGTTTTTTATTTCGAGGAATAAATCCAATAAAAGCATATTCTTCGTTATCTCTTGGCAATTGGCTTAAAAAAGTAGTAACAGCACACGCACCTGGCAATGAGGTTATTTCAATATTTCTTTCCCTTAATTCTTTTATTAAAACACTGCCCGGATCAGAAATTCCTGGAGTTCCAGCATCAGAAACTAGAGCAACTGTTTTACCATCATCAATTAATGAAATTATTTTTTCGCTTCTTTCTTTTTCATTGAATTTATGGCAATCGAAAAGCTTCGCCCCAAATCCGTACTTATCAGCCAAAACCCTTGTAACGCGCGTATCTTCACAAGCAATATAATCGACTGTTTTCAACACTTCAACAGCACGAAATGTAATATCACTTAAATTTCCAATAGGTGTTGCAACTATATAAAAATGAACAGACATTGACTATCTGCCTTTTCTTGAAATTGGATTAGTTGCAATGTTTGCAAATGTTTTATTTAATCCTGTAACATCAAGCATTCTGCTTACTTTAGGATTAACATTACTTATTGAAAGAGATTTATTATTCAACAATGCAACTTTTTGAATATTTAATAATGTTGTAATAGCCTTTAAATCAATATTTTCAATGTTTGAAAAGTCAAGAACAATGTTACCTGACTTTTCAAATTCAGCGTTATCAATGTTTCTAATATTTTTAAAAACTTCCGTTGCTCTTAATACCTGCATAATTTATTCATTTATTTGTTGCACAAATTTATATTAATATTTAAGCAAAAATAATGCAATATGCTTAATAATATTAACCAACTTTTCTAATTTGTTCTTCCATATAAGTGTTAATTACAAAGTCTTTTGGAACAGACATATTACGGAAACTACCATTAACATTGCAATTAATAGAAGGTATATTTCTAGATTGACTTTGATTTTTCTTTCTAAGTGTATTTACTGTAACTTTCTTAGAATTCTTAACATTTTTAACATTAGTTTTTACAGATATATATCTTTCATTTTTTGGTCTTAATGATAATCTTAGAAGGAACAAGATTAACAAGCCAACAATAGAAAATCCAATCATTTTTTTATCAGCTGCAAACAATGAATCTGAAGTATTTTGAACAGTTAAACCATTTGACAAATCTTTTGTAAATACTCTAGCATTTTCGATATCTTTACCTTCTAAAAGAATTAAAGTATCTCCATTATTTTTCTTCTGAACAATAACATTTTGTAAATCTGCAGCATTATCATAAACAATCTCAACAGAATCTGTTGGAACAGTTTCTTTTAAAACTAACGTTAAATTATCTTCAGTATTAATAATTTTTTGAACATTAGTAGCATTATTAAGCTTCAACATTACATTGTATTCAGATTCACCAACCTGTTGAACATCAATACCAGATAGCGAATTTTCTGCAGAAAAAGAGCACAATGAAGAACATAGGAATACCCCTACGAATAAAACTAATTTAGTTAAACTAATCCTTGTACTCATCAATTCTCCAACGACTATACTCTACCCTTTAAATATCATTTTAAAGATTTTAGTAGTTGGTCGCATCAATCTAATGGTTGATAAATTCATCTAAACCTTTAGATTAATATTTCTCTCTCCAATACTTACCTAGTTCGCAAATAAAACCTTGCGTTAATACTAAAATAATACTATATTTTAATTAGGCTGTTAATTGTGTTACAAGGTTGTAAGAGTACGAGGTAAAATATGTTTGATTTTCTTTTCAAGAAAGCGCCTAAAGTCGATAAATTAGAGGTTTTAAAAAAACAATATTCTATTGTTAAGAACTTTTATTCAAAAGAAACAATTTCATTTGAAAGAAAACAAGAATTATCTTCTCTTATTGAAAAATACGGTTATTTACCATATTCGCAAACAAAAGCAATTGAACAGTTAACGCCAACAGAAGTTATTTTTTGTCTTGAAAAGAAATTAGAACTTAATAACACATTTAAAGAAAATAATTTAAATTTTGATGAAAATGAAATAAGCGCAGTCAAAAGAGCTGGTTATCAAAATGCTGAATGGATAAAAAAAGAACAGCACGACATTAAATATATTAATTTAGCAGCGCTTGGAGATGGAACAATAGATTCTAGCCCTGCAAAATTCCTTGATTGGCTAAGGCAAATTGTAATTCTTCCATCAGGAAATGATAAAAAAAATATTTTATCAACAACCGTGTATTTAGTACCATTTCATCCACGTGATTTTGGAAATGCTTACTTAACAGCATCATCAGAAGAAGTAAGCGAAAATATTACAGATAACAAACTAAAAGAATTAGGTATTTGCGCAAAAGAACAAATAAAATTATTTATTTCTCTTGCTCAATTAGCAGGACATCCTGTTATTTATGATGTTTTTCCACAAACAGGAAGATTTTCAAAAACAATTTTGGCACATCCAGAATTAGTTCGTTGGATTGATGTTAAATTTTTAACAGAAGAAATTTCTAAATCATTAAATTATGTAGCAATAAAGTTATCAACAGAATATGACGAAGACGATGTCACAATTGTTAGAAACATCTATAAAACAACACTAAAAAGTGGTTCTGTTGATTTAGCGCCAGAATTCAAACCAATATACAACCGTTTTAGAGATGAGCTCGAAGAAAAGAAAAAAGAACTTTCTAACTATATGACGAAAAAAGACGAGCAAAAGAAGCTTGTTAAAAGAGTTAAAAATATTATAGAAACAGTTGAAGGCGTTAAATTTAACAAAATCAAAAACGATTCTGATATCAAAAAAAGAGGCGAGATTATTGGCAAATTAATGGATGAAGGCTTATGGACACTCCCTGATGGAGCTTGGTGTTCAAGTGGCATTCCTGTATTTGAAAAAATGTCTGAATGCGGTTCATACCCAGTATTCAGGCACTACAACGCAAAAGGTCTTGATGTCTCTAAATTTGCAGATTCAGACTGCCAAGCACCATTCTATTTTGTATATCTTGAAAATGGAGAGTACAATCTTCCTGTTATAAACTTCTATGTAGATTATCTACAAAAGCTTCAGGAAGAATACAATTTTGACGGTTATAGAATGACACATTCTGATTTTGTCGTTGATGAAATGAGCGAAGCAAATCTTCGACCAATTAGTTATCGTGCACCAAGATTTTTACTAAAAAAAGCAAATGAAATTTTAAAATCAAGAGTCCCACACTTTGCTTCAATGGCAGAATACCGTTTATGGAGTGGATACTATAAAGAATATCATCAAGACATGAACTTTGATGTTCTTTGGGGCAACGATACAAAAACAGATTGCGAAAAAACACCAGCAGAAGTCATTAACAATAATAGAGAATTACAAGACTATAACAGCTCATCAAACAAAAATTCGTGTATTTCTGTCCTAAAAACATATAACAATCAAGATGGAGAATTTAGAACTGTTAATAGATATCTTGGGTTAATGGATAGAGATGAAGCCCTATTTAAATGGTTTAAATTCAAATTTTTACCAGGAGGAAAACTTGCACAAAGACCAACAATGTACGTTGATGGTGATGAATCATTCTCTAAAGATGGAATTGAAGCAACAATTCAAGATGAAGTATCTTTAATAAGAAATGATGATGAAGATTTCTTCAATAGATTTGATGCAATAAGAAGATTTGCACTAAACAACGAATTAACAATAGATGGCGAAGCACAAATCATTAATGAGCAAAAAAATGGGTTTATAAGCTGGATGATTTCAAAAGAAACAGTAAAAGAATGCCTAATCATTGTTGCAAATTACTTACCATCTAATGAAAAAGTTTTAAAACAGAAATCTGATGGAACAATGGAATATACAATCAAAACAAATAATGCTATAAAAGGCAAAAAAATCGAAATCCCAGGTGATTTCACTCTAGCTTGCGAATATGTTTGGGAAGAAGATAAAAAAGACTTTGTTGAACATTATTCAGAACCAAACATCAAAACAATCGAAGCTTTTGAACTAGAGCCATCAACATTTAGAATATTTAAAATTAAGAGATAACTATGGAAAATTTAACACTAAGACAAAAAATCTCACAAATGTTTATAACAGGATTTTCTGGACAAAGCCTCGCTTTTAATAGAAACTTTATAAACCTAGTTGAAAATGGTCTTGGTGGAGTTATATTTTTTACTCAAAATATTTCTAATGAAAAACAATTTAGAGAGCTTATCTCATCAATTAGCGAAAAAGCTTCTATCCCAATGTTTTATAGCATTGACCAAGAAGGGGGAAGAGTAGAAAGAACAGAAAAAATCCACAATGGGAAGAAATATCTAAGCGCAAAAAATGCTTATGAAATGGGGCTTTCATATCTTCAAAATCAAACTAAAGAAATAGCTCTTGAATTAAAAGGCTACGGAATAAATATGAATTTTGCTCCCGTCTTAGATGTGAATACTAATAAAGATAACCCAATTATTGGTGAACGTGCTTTTTCTTCAAACGCTGATGATGTTGTTGCAGGCTCAAAAGTAGTAATAAAAGAATATGAAAAATATGGAATTATAACAGTAGGGAAACACTTCCCTGGACACGGTGCAGCAAGTGCGGATTCACATAAAACCTTGCCAACAATAGATTTATCTAAAGAAG
Source organism: bacterium (assembly GCA_017396025.1). Classification (GTDB taxonomy): domain Bacteria; phylum Cyanobacteriota; class Vampirovibrionia; order Gastranaerophilales; family Gastranaerophilaceae; genus Avigastranaerophilus. The sequence continues at coordinate 85,494 of JAFQNF010000044.1, read as the reverse complement.
AAATGCAAGAACACCTAAAACCATTTGAAGAAGCAATAAAAATTGGTTTGCCAGCAATAATGGCAGCACATGTGTTATATCCAGCTTTTGACGAAACAAATCCTGCTTCAATTTCTAAAAAAATAATAGATGATTTACTAATTAATGAAATGAATTTTCATGGTGTTATTATTACCGACGATATGGAAATGAACGGAATCAAAGGGTTTACAAAGCTTGAAGCTTGCATAAAAGCAATTAATGCTGGAATAAATATGTTTATTTTTAGAGATACAACAAAAGATATTGTTGAACTAATAGAAAAACTCGAAAAGGCTGTAATTGAAGGCATTATCCCAGAAGAAAAAATTGAAAATTCTTTTGATAAAATAATAAATTTAAAACGCCAATATGGAATAATCCGCTAAGGCATAACTTTTTTCTTTATCTCAACCAAAATATGAAAAACGGAGGAGATATGAGAAAATTATTCATTTTAAGTTTGCTAATTATGAACTCATTTAATTTGGTTTGTGCTCAAGAACTTGTTTTATCAGATAGAATTCGAGAAGCAAGAGAAGCAGCAAAAAAAGAGGAAATTAAAGAAAAAGTTAGCAATATAAAACCTGTGAATGTAAAAGAAGAAGATAATATCTACTGCAAAACAAAACCGCAAGAAACTTATAATGAAAATTTTTCAAATAATGAGGTTCTGAAATAAAAAACAAATAGCCACAAAAAAATGCGCATAAAATATGCTATAATTAGCTTATGTCTAAAAGAATAGAAGAATTAAAAGTATATTTTTATGCAACTGAACTAGGAAACGAACCAGTTAAAAAATGGATGAAAGATTTATCTTTAAAAGATAAACGAATCATTGCAGAAGACATAAAAACAGTTCAATATGGTTATCCTATAGGAATGCCTCTAACTCGAGTTTTACAAGGGACTGATGGTCTTGAAGAAATCAGATGCAAAATAACAGACGGCATAGCACGTATTATCTTTTATGTTGAAGATGATACATTAATTCTACTGCATGCATTCATCAAAAAGACACAAAAAACACCACAAAAAGAACTTGATATCGCAATTAAACGATATAAGGACTTATGCAAAAGATAAAGAAACTTTTTTTCCCAAGAATCTAGATATTTTAGTTATAGTATTTAGCGTTATAGATGTATTTTCTGGGTCTAAAATTCTAATTACAGCACTTCTAGAAGTATCTAATTCTTTAGCTAATCTGTTAACCGAAATATTTTCTTCATCCATTTTTTGTTTTAAAGCATAAGCAATTACTCTTTTTATAGCAATAGCCTCAGCCTCTTCAAGAATACCTTCTTCTTGAAGAAACTCATCAAAATTAGAACCTATATGTTTCTTATCTAACATTTCTTTCCCTATAATAACAACCTAACTAATTATATTGTACCAAAATTGGTACAACATTTCAACGTATTTTATGTATTTATAAAGTATTTTAAAGTATATTAGCGAATTATTCATCAGCAAAATAGCTAATTACTTCAAACCCTGCAGTTTTTTTAAAGACTATTTGAAAAATTTTGCGCATAAAAAATACGGTTTCTTGCTATTGGGTTTAAACCCAACTTACATACTAAACTGTTTTTACTTCTAATAAGATAGGTTTATCAATTTTCTTTTCAATAACAGTCTTGTTTTTTTTATTATCTGGCGTAACCCAGTATTCACACATAACCTTGAATATAGAACCATTCTGCAAAACATCTTTATTAGATGTTGCTTGCTTAACAAATTTATCATAAATATTATCTGTTAAAGTTAAACCCTCTTGACCTTGTTTTTGATATACAAGATTAATTTGATTGTCTATGTAATTTTGTATAGCCAATGCTATATTGTAACTTTCAGCCTTGTCAATTTTAATTGCAAATTGTGATAAGTGTGCTGTTATATCAAACATTATTTGAGAAAGATTAATTGCACCGTATTGATTGCGTAATTGTCTGTATTCAAACTTGGAAAAATCTAATATTGCAGTTGCTTTAACCTCTTGAATACATTCCTCACCATTATTTAATATAAACGTATCTTTTGTCATCTCTGATAATAAGCTATGACGTGCAGATAAAATATATTTTATAAGATTATCACCTTTATTTCCATTCTTTATTGAATATAACTGATATTCATCTGGGAATATCATATCTTTAGATAATTCAATATGTATATTCAATGTTTTAGGGTATACTTCAACTACAGGAATACATACCGTATTAATAAACTTAAAATTATCCATACTGGCTGTTATAAGATGTAAGTAGAATTGTATAATTTGACCTGGTAATCCCCATTCCTCTGGTGTTAAATCTCTTACTAAGAAAATATCTATATTCTTAGATTTAGCATACTCTATTGCACCTTTTTCATATCCTGTTGTTGTAAATATAACTCCCTTTTCAATATTGAGGTCGTCCATTCCTGCATATACTATATCAACTGTGTTACGTTCAACTTTCTTATTCCAGTATTTGCATTCAACCATAGTCTGATAGCTATGTAGTTTTGATTTTCTTGTAATTAGTACATCAATCTGTCTGTTGGCATTTGATTTACCTTTAAGAGTAACATTATGTTCTACTTTCACATCACCGTCATCTTTATATAAATCAGTTACGAATTGTTCAAACCCTTGCCAATCAACTATTTTATTAAGAAACATACTACACCTCAATAATTTCATCTATCTGTTGCATAATGTCATTAGTCAATACAAGTGCTTTGATGATTTTCTGATAGTGCAGGATTTCATCATAACTTAATATCCTGTCTTTACGGTCTTTGAGCCACTTTTGCGCAGGCTGATAACCGCCTATGTAGAAGTTCCATGCTATTTCTGGCACGTTATCAAAGTATTGAGTGCGGTTAATATATACTTTATTGTCTTTGTATTCTGGTTTGATGACTTCATTATCACCGCTGACACCGTATGACGTTATGTATTCCTTTACTTCTGGAGCTTCCATAAGGTGTATTTCTCGGAGTCTCTTACCTAATTCAGTAACATTAAAGAAGTAGTCTTTATTTGCAGGGTATGGAATACGTGGAAAGTCTATTTTCAAAAACTCTTTATACTTGGTTCTGTACTTGTTAGAGTGCAGAACACCATAAATGTAATCTAATATGTCAATCGGTGCAAATGTACCCTTTGTTTCTTCTTTCTCTGGTGTAAATGACAACCCTAAAGCCGTTTCAATAGAATGAATTATATCCATGTTGAAGTTAGGCTTACGGTTCTGTGTAAAGAATGACTTTTGTTCGGAGTCATCATCATATAAATACAATGGAAATATAGAGTCAATGCTAACACTATCTGACCGAATGTAGCCATTAGGTATAATATTATCTGATATAAAATAATAAGAACAAGGCATAGATTGTGGTTGCACTTTGACAGTTACTAAACCTATATTAGAACCTTTAATAAAGTTTTTCATTACGCTATATCTCGGTCTTTCTATTAGAGGCTGATTATAATACAAAGACCTTATATCAAATGGTCTGTAAGATATTTTCTTGATGTAATTGTCATCATAAGATGTTGTTCTAAGAATATTGTCTATATTGAAATTCTTATTTTCTTTGATATTATACTGTGTTCTAATATTCTGTGATGAATTGGTATAAAAGTCTTTTAATCTGTATGCTAGAGTTTCACTATTATTTGCTATAACAAAATTATCTCTTGATGTAACAATACCAACAGAACTAATTTTGAATAAACCGTCAATTTGGAACCCTTTATCATAATCAACTTTCTCATTAAAGTCCTTAGGAATAAAGAAATAATACGGTTCAACTGGTTGCAATTCAGTAAATTCAATATTATTAATTTCATGGTTATTCAAATACTCAAACTTATGCTCTCTTAACCCTAACAATTCAGCATGATAAACCTTAGCGAGTTCATTAGGTTGCTTCATGCCTGTCTTAACAAAGATATTAATGCTTACACCCTGTTGAATATCAAACACATTTTCATCTTTAGAACCGTCTTTAGCAGTTTCCTTACGTTTAGCATTCCCATGTAAATCTATAATGTATATCTTATCAAATGATTTTAATAAACTATATCTCATACTTCTAAATGTAGGATTATCAAGATATGCATGATTATTGATAAATGCTAAGACTCCCTCTTTATTCTTATCAATAAACTCTTGCGATAAACGTATAAACTTAACATAATCATCATTTAGCCATTTAGGGTTCTTTTCCTTTAACTTTTCCCCTGTTGGTTCTTTTTTATACACATCAAGGTTATCATTAAATAAGCTACCATTAGCAGACTCGCCACTGTAAGGTGGATTACCTATTACCACCATAATTGGTTTATCATTCTTAACTGTATTTGCATGACGTGCTTCATCTGACAACCAATAAAATAATGGATATTTCGTTACTTCATCTTGTTCAAGAGCATTAGTTAAATACACATTAAATCTGTTTGTCTGACTTGTAGTCTTATATCCGGTGTCCTGTAATAATAAATCCAGTTTCAAATGACACATAACATAAGGTGTCATCATAATTTCAAAGCCGTTAAGACGTGGTATAAGTGCCTTATCAACATATTGAGACCATATCCCCTGTTGATTTACAAAGTATGAGTATATCTTACGTATTGTCTCAGCTAAAAATGTGCCAGTACCAGTCGCAGGGTCAAGTATTTGAACTTTATATATTTCTTCTTCTTGCCACACTTCTTTGGGTTGCTTTGCCTTTTTGTTAGAAGTATCAATATATAAGAATCTTTTGTGCTTGATTTTGGAATCATCAGCAAGCCCATGAGATAGGTTAAATTCATTTTTTAATATTGTATCTACTGCTGAAACAATAAATCTTACAACTGGTTGAGGTGTATAATATACCCCTCTTTTTTCCTTATTAACCTTGTCATAACTTTCCAGAAAGGTCTCGTAGAAGTGTAGAAAAGGGTCTGACATCTGAGTAGTTCTACCATAATTCATAAGCAATTTATTTAGGTCAACCGCTCTAAATATCTCTACTAAGTCATCTACTATCCAAACAAGATTGTCATCAAGATTAGCACCTGAAATATAATCAAACAACTGCCTTAAAAATGGGTTATTCTTTGATATTAGTTCTCTAGCTTCCTGTCTTGAAAAGTCCTCTAAAGTTGTATCATTCAGCCTTGCAACAAATAAACCGTAAGCAATAGTCTGAGCGTACATATCAGCGAATGTATGATTTGTTAAATCATGAAGTAATATTTGTTTAAAAGCGTCTCTCTGGCTTGTTAAAGATGTACTACACCCTAATTCAAGTGAGTTTATTATGAGATCTCTAATCATAACAGCTTTTTGTGCCATGAGGTTAGCAAGCTGTTTAGGAGATTTTATCGTCTGACCTCGATAGTCACAGAAGTTTCGTATAGCATTTATAAGTCTTTGATATTCTTTTTCATAGGTTTTAATCTTACCATTAGAGAGTTCTGCAACCTTTATAGTGTCAACATGTTCATCGTTCCTATAAAACCAGAACTCTAAGTAATTGGTCAAGATAAGATTGTCTAAACTTGCCTTATATCTGTCAAGTTGTTCCGTCTTATCAATAGAGTCAAGACTCTTATCTATGTCTTTGGCTTCAATATAGCCGATAGGTATATTTTTCTTCTGTATGATGTAATCTGGCGCACCGCATTTCTGCCGTCTGGGTTCATTGATTGCTTGAACACCTATAACGGTTCTTTCAACAAAGTCCTGTAAATCACCCCTAAAACTGTGTTCTGTTGTTTTACCAGTTTTGAATTTTTGTATAACACCATTAATATACTTTTCAACCATATGATAATTATAGCATAATTCATAGCATAAATTTTAAACAAAGTTTGTTTAATATATTTACATCTTTTTCAAGAAAAAATTAATTATAAAGAACGTTTTGAATTAAAATACCCAAATCAGCAGGATTTTTGCAAACAGTAACACCAGCAGAAGTTAATGCTTTCATTTTACTTTCTGCTGTACCTTTCCCTCCAGAAATAATTGCACCTGCGTGCCCCATTCTCTTACCTTCTGGCGCGCTCAATCCTGCAATAAAACTAACAATTGGTTTTGTCACATATTGTTTAATAAAATCGGCAGCTTCTTCTTCCGCACTTCCACCTATTTCACCAATCATACAAATAGCTTCAGTTTGTTCATCTTCTTGAAATGCTTTTAATACATCAATAAAATTTGTACCAATAACAGGATCGCCACCAATACCAATACAAGTAGATTGACCAATTCCAAGCTGAGTTAACTGATAAACTGCTTCATAAGTTAATGTTCCACTTCTTGAAACTACACCAACATTCCCTTTTTTATGGATATTTGATGGCATTATTCCAACTTTTGCAATTTCTGGAGAAATCAACCCAGGACAATTAGGTCCAATCAATCTTGCGCCATTTAATTGAACAGCTTTTTTAGCATTAAGCATATCGTAAACAGGAATTCCCTCTGTTATACAAACAATCAATTCAATACCAGCTTCAGCGGCTTCTATAATAGCACCAGCAGCAAACCTTGCAGGAACAAATATCATACTAGTATTAGCTTGTGTTTCTTCAACAGTTTCTTTTACACTATTAAAAACACTTACTCCAAGAATTTCGCTTCCACCCTTGTTCGGTGTTACTCCACCAACAAGGTTTGTTCCATATTTTTGGCAACTTTCTGCGTGAAAAGAGCCCTCTTTTCCTGTTATACCTTGAACTATTAATCTCGTATTTTCATTAATAAAAATAGACATTATATATTTTTAATAACCTCAATTGCTTCGTTTAAGTCATCAACAACTGTAAATTTTAAACCAGATTCATTTAAAATTTGAGCACCAAGTTCTTTGTTTGTACCTTCCATACGGACAATAACTGGAACTTGAACATCAAGCGTTTTTATTGCGTTTTTTACGCCCTCAGCTAAAAAATCACAACGCAAAATACCGCCAAATATATTTATAAATACAGCTTCTAAATTTACATCAGAAATCAATAATTTAAAAGCTTTTTCAATTTTTTCACTACTTGCTCCACCACCAACATCTAAAAAGTTGGCAGCGTCTTTCCCAGCCAAACGAATAACATCCATAGTTGCCATCGCAAGCCCAGCCCCATTAACCATACAGCCAATAGTTCCATCAAGTTTTATGTAACTCAACCCGAACTTTTGCGCTTCAAGTTCAAGCGGATTTTCTTCTTTTTCATCCTTTAAAGCTGAAATATCTTCGTGCCTAAATAGAGCATTATCATCAAAATTAATTTTAGCATCAAGAGCAAGAATTTCGGCTTGTTTTGTAATAACTAATGGATTTATTTCAACTAAAGAAGCATCTTTCTCTTTAGTTAATTTATAAAGCATAAATATATACTTACAAAGAATATATGTAATACCACCATTAAAACCAAGTTTTTGTACAGTTTCAATAGGATTAAAATCATCTTTTATTAAAAGTGTATGAATTTTTTCTGGAGAAACTTTTGCAACTTCTTCAATATCCATACCACCTTCTGTTGAAAGAATCATTGCAACACATTCATTTGTTCTATCAAAAGTAAAGCTCAAGTATAGTTCTTTATAAATATCAACCGCTTCTTCAATCAATATTTTATTAACTTTTTTGATTCCAGCTTGAGTTGATTTTAACTCCATTCCTAAAATATCATTAGCGATTCTGACTGCTTCATCATAAGTTCTAGCTAGTTTTACGCCACCCGCCTTGCCCCTTGCACCAGAATGCACTTGGGCTTTAATAACACAAGGCAACGAAACTGTTTTCATTACAGTTTCAATATCTTCTCGTTTTTCACACAAAACAGACTTTGGAACTTTTATTCCATATTTTTTGAATAATTCTTTAGCTTGATACTCGTGAATTTTCATTATTCTGTTACTTTATCTTTTCTTACTAAAACTGTCAATATTGCAGCCATTGTCCAGAAAAGATATTGAATTTGAGGTCTAAAATATACAGTATCTACAAAACCATGAACCATAACTGCAACTATTGAAATAGAAGTGATAAACAACAAAACTTTATAATTATAATCTTTGCTTTTAAAAAAATTTCTTACACCTGCAAAAAGTATTGAACCTAAAAACAATAAATAAGCGAATAGTGACAATATGCCACTTTCAACAGCCATTTCTAAGAATACACAATAACAGCTTAAAGCGTCAAAACCTGAGAGCATATAAAGCCCATAGATTTCTCTAAACACTTTATTCCCAACGCCAATACCGCAAAGCCAATTATCTTGAAACATTTGAATTGCAGAGTTATAAACATTCATACGAAAAGAAGTTGATGAATCACCACGCAAAATAAAAATGGACATTATTCTATGCAATATTCCGTGATTTAAAGCCAAAAAGCCAATGCTACCAATACTTAAAAAAGCCAATGCACCTTTCCACAATGTTTTTAATTTTTCACTATTAAAATCATTAAATATCATTTGATAAGAAGCAAAAACAATTCCAAGAAGCATTACAAATAAAGCAATATAAGCACCACGACAACCTGTTAAAAAAATGACTAAAGCACAAACTAAAACCCAAATTAAAGAAAAAATTGTTGATTTAATCTTGCACTTTTTAATGCATATTGCAAAAAATGCTAATACCGCAGGAAAACCTGCAATTAAATATGCTGCAAAAAGATTAGGATTATATGGTTTTAATGTGCCATAAACTCTTGTCAAAACATCTTCTGGATTAACATAGCTTGTATCTTGCCAAGTTGAAATATTTTGAACTCCAATTGAGTTTTGAAATAACGCAATCACACACTCTACACTAATCAAAATTGCAATTACTGCCAATATTGGCAAAATAAAATTCTTTTTATTCTTCAAAAACTGACACATTGCAAAATAAAAAGCAAAATAAATCAATGTTTTCATAAAACCATAAAGGCTTTGAGGAATCATTGATGATGTAAAATTACTAATCAAACAAAGCAATAAATAAATTAATAAATAAAAATTACAACGTTCTAATTCTAATTTTTCACCCTTTGTCATCCAAACTTTTATAATAACAAAAGCAGGTACTAGTGCCGAAATAACGCCTATAATTTCTGTTGAAGCAAAAGTAGAAATTATTAAAGTAGCAAATATTGAAACCAAGATAAGAACATCAATATTTGAAAGAATAAAACTATTTTGTCTTATGTTATCAAGCTTATTTTGAACAAAAGCCAAACAACAATTTAAACAATCAAAAATTTTAGAGTCTAATAATTTCATTATTGTTCTGCTGCTTCATAAACGTTAGAAATAACACCTGTATATTTATATTTTTCACCTTCAATTACAACAGGAATACCCATTTTAATTTTATTACCCCCCGCAACATAACCATCTGGTGTTTTCTTTGCAGTATCTTCTAGTTTTACAATAAAATCAAACAAATTTGGAACTGAAACATCTTGTGTGATAACATAGCCTTCTTTATTGTTTGCAGGTAATATTGCCATTCTTGGACGACCATCCATAGCTACAATTTTTAATTTTGTATATGGAACATTTCTGATTGTAATAAATGCATCTTCTCCGGCTTTAAATGGAACAACCGTATCTGATATTGTAATTCCTCTAAAAAATACTTCAAAGTTGATTTTAGTTTCTTTTTCTATAGGAAGATTAGCAAAATTTTTCTTTTTAAAAACAGCCAATGTACCAATAACAACAAGAAGTAATATCAAACCAATAATTACAAAATCTGTTAATTTTAACTTTTTAAGCATCGATACCTCCAAAGTCTAATTTTTCAAGAGTAGATTTTAAAACATCAATAGTTGTTGTGGCACACCCAAAGTGTCTAACAACAATACTCGCAGCCAAGTTACTAATAATTGCAGCGTTTTTCTTACTAAGACCTGCCGCCATTGCTAAAGTATATGTGGCAACAACTGTATCACCAGCACCTGTTACATCAAAAACATCAGTTTTATTAAATACTGGAACTTTAACAAAGTTTCCATTTTTTTCAAACAACGCCATACCATCACCACCCAAAGTAATAAGTGCAGATTCAGCATTTGTTTTAGCAAGCATTTCTTTTCCGGCCTTTTCTAAAGATTCTTTATCTTTTATAAAGAAACCAACAAATTTTTCACTATCTGGTTGGTTTGGAGTCATAGATGTAACACCTTGGAATTTATCTAAGTCTTTTTGTGAATCTACAACAATAATTTTATTATATTTTTTAGCAAGCTCTATTGCTTTAGCAATAACTTTTTCTGTTAATAAACCAATATTATAATCAGATAGAATAACAGCGTCGTGTTTTGGAATAGCAAGTTCCATTTGCTCAATAACTTTTGCTTCAATTTCTGGAGATAATTCATCAACAGTTTCTCTATCTATTCTTACTATTTGCTGAGTAATAGATTGAGAACAAGAGCCAGAAATTCTTGTTTTAACGGTTGTTGCCCTAGATTCATCCTTAATCATATATTCAGTACTAATACCGGATTTTTTGAATGTTTCAAGCAAAATCGGAGCATAATAATCATCACCATAAGTGCCTATAACACTAACTTTGCCACAATTTAAAGAAGCAATATTATTTGCAGCATTAGACGCAGCACCCAAAATAACCTTTGTTTTATAATGACGTAAAATCAAGACAGGAGCTTCACGACTCATTCTATCGGTAGTACCATAAACCATTTCATCAATAGCCATATCACCAATAACTAAAACCGAAGGATTTATAAGTTTTTCAATACCTTTTAAAAGCTCTTCTTTATCCGCAGTAAACATATTTGCGCTCTCCGATTATCTACCCTATAATATTAGCATAAAAGTATGGATATAATTAAAAATTTAGACACAAAAGTTTCATTTGTAGGTATATCGCTAGGTGGATTAAGCACAACAGAATCTGCTGTAGCCGTGCTTGATAAAAATATGCATATAGTTATGTTAGACAAACTTTTTTCAATGAGTGATGTCAAATATTTTCTAGATAATTTTGCAGGCAAACAAGATTCTATAATTTTAGTTTCAGTTCCAGAGAATGAGACTATGCTTAGTAGCAAATGGAAATATAATTCAAGAACATATGTTCCAGTAAATCTTAATAAAAAAATGATGAACAGAGACGGTTGGGCAAATAGATTCGCACCTCGTGGTAGTGAATATTTTAAAGAATTAAATGAAAACGGAATAGACTTATACCGTTTTGATGTAGACAATATGAAAAAAATGTTTGGAAATTGCTTTGCTTTTCGAGACAGAACACCTATCGATTGTAAATCATTACAAGATACACTAAGAATCAAGTATGGAATAAGAGAACTTCCCGTTAATATGCTTCCAGTTGCGCAATTAGAAGCAATTCTTGGCGCAATATTAGCACAAATGGTAGCAACACAAAATTCAAATTTTGAATATAAACAAATTGGGACATATGAAGACTTACCAATCATAGGAATTTAAAATGACAAATCTTGCAGAAATTATTACAAATGTTTTTTATATAATACTTCTTACACTTTGTATTTTTATTATTGTTCACGCTTCTTTGCAAATTAAAAATAGCCAGTATGCATTTACATCGCATTCAAAAAAACAAAAAGTAGACAAGACAAAAATGGTTAAAATAATAATTATTGGCATAGCCATTTTTATTGCAATATATTTTAAAGTCATAAACGGATTTTCTTCATACCAAGCAAATGATTCTGTAGTTGAATCATATAAAAATACTGTAGAAGAGTTAAATTATGCCCTTACGCTAGAATTTAGTACATACAAAGGTGGTTCTTACACAAGCGCAAAAAAAGTTGCAAAATTTATAGAATTACAACTACCAATAAAAAATTCATATTATATGTCGTCTGAATATGGAGAAATAGAAGAATTATCAAAATATGAAATACTAAAATACAAGCTAGATGATTTTGTTAATAAACCAACTCTTGTCACATACGATGGTATTTTAATGTCGATAATTAAATTTAATAAAGGCTGTGAATACGCAAATAAAAGAAACATAGCAAAATCTGATTGTATTATTGAAATTGATACAAATCATTATGACCAGCCAAATCAAATAGGACAAGATAGAGTTTTAATGGCAATTGATGGTAAAAATAATACAGTTATTACTGATAGCAATTTTTACAAATAAAAAGGATAGAAATTGAAAAAAAATAATTTCCTAAAAACACTAATAATAACGATATTACACATTTGCATAACATTTTTTACAGATAAGTATGCATTTGGCGATACAATAAAAGAACATTTACCAATGTACTTTTTTATAAAAACATTGCTGTTTATCTTGTTATTTACTTTTTATTATCAAATTTTAGAAATATTAAAAGGTATAAAAGAAAAAAACAAGGAAACAATTACTTTAGTAAAAATATTTGCTTTTGTTTTCGGAATAAATTTTTTATTTTCAATAATATTATTTCCTGGAAATTGGCTAGCTGATGAGATTGATATTTTTAAATTCACAAAAGAACTTAATATATTTTATTGGCAAGGTTGGTTAAGTTCTATATTTTTCATGTTATCACGCAGCTTATTTCCTGTTCCATACACTGTTGTCTTTCTTCAAATACTAATTATCTCAGCTATTATTTCATACATTACAAATGAATTTTATAAAATATATAAAAACAAATTTATTTTTATGTTACCTATTTTTCTTTCTTTTCCTGTTTTTATAGCACATAATTTATTCACTCAAAGATGCTCCATTCTTGCCTACTTTGAATTATTTTTGCTTGCGACTTTATACTTTTGGTATAAAAAAGGCACCCAAATAAGTAACAAGTCTCTGATTATTTTCACTATTTTTACAATTTTATTTTGTTCTTGGAGAAGCGAAACCATATTTTCATTTATCATCTTTTCGCTTGTTCTTTTAACTTTCAAATCTTCTCAAATTAGAAAAAAAATTGTAATTATATACTTAATTATATGTTCGTTTTTTATTTCTGTTTTCACTTTCATACAAATAAAAGGTTTAAACGAACAAAATCATAATGGTGCATCATATTATAAATTTGTAAGTTTAATGCCTACAATTGCTAATACTATATTAGATGATAATTATCCTCAATATTTAAAAGTAAATAATCAACAAATCATCCAAATATGTAGTGAAATAAAAAAAGATCAACAAAAAGTATGGGAATATGAAAAAGAACTCACAGAAGATACTATTAATGAAATAATGAGAGTTTCCCTTATTTACCTTAAAAAAGATTTTACTAGGATAGCAAAACAAAAACTTTATGAATACGCAACAATGGAAAAGTCTTTTCTTGTAACACAAGCAAACGATTATAAAAATAATCCTGATTTTTCTTTCTTGCAAAAAGACAATAATGCAAAAATAGTTTCCTTACTAGGAGCAACCGAAGATAGCGCAAATAATAAATCAATAAACATTCTATATAAACCCATTTTTTATACAAGTTTATTCTTTATAATATTATTATTTAGTTTAATAAGTAGAAACATTGCTCTCTTCGCTATATCTGTTTTCTATATACTTCATTCTTTTGCATTAATCCTAACCGTTCCAACAATAACTATTTCAATGTATTTCTTTTTCAGCTTTGTTGGCGCAAAAGTATTTTTATTAGTTGCATTAATTGACATATACGAAAAATTTAGAAAACACCTTATTCAAAAATAATTTTGTAAAATAAAAATTCGTCGTCATCATTAATATTTTTTTCTTCATATTCATATTGGTATATTTTATGTTTCAAATTTTTATTTTTTAAAAATTTTTCAATATTTTTCTGAAAATTTTGTTTAGATAAACAATATAAATTTTCTTTATCAGAACAAAAAACATTTTTATATCCTAAAAACCAATAATTGTTTTTTCCATCAATTGATATATTAGAAAAAGGGTCATTGACTTGTTCATCGTAATAATATATATGTTCAAGAGTATGATTATAGCCCAATGATATATTATAGTATTTAGAAAAATCATCTAACTCAGAGTTTGATACGATTTTATCACCTACGTTATACATATCAAGAAAAGAAATCATTGCTTTTTTCATTAGCATTCTTCGTTCTGCTGATTCAAAACATTCAATCCTGTTGTTTAAAACAAAATTATATTTATCTAACAATTTATGTCCACAAAAAAGCAAATAAATTGCAACTATACAAATTATAATATTTTTAAAAACTTCTAATTTTTCATTCTTAAAAAATATAACACCAATATCAAATGGTTTTATCATAAATATTATAAATATTGGAGCCAAAAACAAAATAACTCTTGTAGATAATGGATACAGTCTTAATATTGACGCAAGAAAAGAAAATAAAAGAACTACAGAAAGAAATTTCGCATCTTCATTTTTTGAGCATAAAAACACCACTAAACCAATAAAAAACAATAGACTTGAGATTAAGAAGTCAACACCAATATATTCATAAAAGTTTTCGAATATACTTAAAAAAGATGAAAAAGAAAAAGAAACAAAACCATTTTGCCATTCTGGATGCTTCGTTTCAAAACTCATTAAATCATAATATTGTAATATGTAAAATACATAGCAAAATAGAATACTAGGTAAAAAATAAAAAAATTGAACAATAGAAAGTTTTTTTTCGCACAACTTTAAAAATAAGAATGCAGGTATTATAAACACCATAGGAATAGAAGAAAACATAAAAAATATTATAAAAAGTGAATATATCAAAATAATCTTTTTATTCATCTCCTCAAATTTTACATGACGATAAATCAATGCAAGTACAAGAAAAAGAAACAAATCCATACTATATTGTTTAAATTCTTTTGAGTAAAAAATCAAAGGTTCACTCAAAACGAAAATTAACATTGATAGAATTATCGGAAACCTTGAGATAAAAACGCGTTTACAAAGGGGAAAAAATAAAATTATAGAAGAAACTCCCGCAATAAGAGGAATTAAACGTATTGAATATTCGCTAATTCCAGCAATTTTAGTACAAACATATACTAATAGCAAAAACAATGGTGGTGACTTTTGATTGCATTCTAAATTAACAAACAAATCTAACCAATTTTCGCGTACAACGCTCCTAGCCAAAGCCATTTCATCACTCCACAAAGGAGCCGCATAAAGATAGTTTTTAACTCTTATATATATACCAAAGAGAATTATCAAAAAGATAAACAAAATAAATATTACATTTACATATTTGTCAAATTTAGCTTGATTGAACATACAAAAATTATAAAAATAAGGTTTCATAAAGTCAAACCAATTGCAAGAAAGAATATCACATAGGATTTTAATATAAGTATTAATAACAAGATTAAAACATAGCAAAATCTGATTGTATTATTGAAATTGATACAAATCATTATGACCAGCCAAATCAAATAGGACAAGATAGAGTTTTAATGGCAATTGATGGTAAGACAAATGAAATAGTTACAGACCCTAATTTTTTTAAGAACTAAAAAAGAACCCCTGCAAATTAAGGTAGGGGTTCTTTTCATCTACGACTAAAAACTATACTGTAGCTAATTTAGCTGCATTTTCTAATCTTAATGTTTCTGTTGTGATATCACAAACACAAGAAGGTCCAAAATATTGAATTGAACCAGGGAAGATATATTTATCTTCTAAAGCCCATTTTTCTCTGTTTGCTTCTAGCATTTTGAATACTGGTCCATCTAATTCAACCAATGCTTTTTTAATAACTGGTTTAAATTCACCATGACGTTTTTCCATGTTCATCATCATTGTCAATGGAACACCACCAGCAACCCATTCACTAGCAGGAACAGAAAGATTTTTAACTGAAGATAAATAACCAGTTAAACCAAACTTCATTAATGCAAATGCATTATAACCTAATGAATAGCAATAATCTGCATCAAAGTTAGAAGGGAATGCACATCTTCCTTCATAGCCAAAGAAGTGACATTGAGCTGAGAATTTACCGTCAAATTTACCTTCTTTTTTCATTTCTGCTAATCTAGCTGTTACCATTTCAATTAACAATTTTTCAGTTTCAATTTTTGAAACTTGAACATTACCGTGTGGGTCTCTATCCATTAATAATTGTTGTTTAATAAGTACTGGTAATGAAGCATAAACTGCTGAATCTTGAGCATTTAATTTACTCTCAATAATTTCGAATTTATCACTTTCATCAGCATATGTATATGTATTGTCATCTTCTAAAACAGCTAATAAATCATTTAAGTTAGCAATCATTGATTTGAATTCTGGAATAAATTCAATTAAACCTTCTGGAATTAAAGCAATACCGAAGTTCTTGCCATTTGCTGCTCTTTTAGCAACGATATCAGCCATATAATCAACGATTTGTTTTAATGACATTTTCTTTTCTTCAACTTCTTCTGAAATTAAAGTGATGTTTGGTTGAGTTTGCAACGCAACTTCTAAACCAACGTGAGTTGCACTTCTACCCATTAATTTAACAAAGTGCCAATATTTTTTAGCTGAGTTAGCATCTCTTAAAATGTTACCAATTAATTCAGCATAAGTTTTTGTAGCTGTATCAAAACCAAAAGAAATTTCAATTTGGTCGTTTTTTAAGTCACCATCAATTGTTTTTGGACATCCAATAACTTGAATACCTGTATTGTTTTTTACAAACCATTCAGCAAGTAATGCAGCATTTGTATTTGAGTCATCACCACCGATGATAACAACACCAGTAATACCTAAGTTTTGGCAAACTTTTAATGAAGATTGGAATTGCTCTTCAGTTTCTAATTTTGTTCTACCAGAACCAATGATATCGAAACCACCAGTGTTTCTATATGCATCAATAATTTCATCTGTAAATTCAATATATTTACCTTCGATAATACCTGATGGACCACCTAAGAAACCATATAATTTACTTTCTGGATTAGATTGTTTTAAAGCATCATATAAACCCGCAATAACGTTGTGTCCACCTGGAGCTTGACCACCAGAAAGGATTACACCAATATTTCTTTTTGCGCAAGATTCTGTTGTAGAAGTTGTTTTAAATGTTACAACTGGTTTTCCATATGTGTTAGCAAATAATTCTTTAATTTGTTCTGCGTCTTTAACACATTCTGTTTTTGAGCCTTCAACCATTGATAGATTGTTAATACCACCTGCTAAAGAAGCTGGTAATTTTGGTTGGTATTTTAATCTTTCAATTTGAAGTGAAGAAAGTTCTTTCATGTAATTCTCCATTCTTTTTGTACAAATAACACCAAAATTGTATCACAAAAGCATTCAGCATGAAATTTAATATTGTTTAAAGCTATTTGTTTCTGGCGAATACACAAATATATTAATTTTATCTTTTACAACAACCTTAATTGCATTATGAAAATCAGTTCTTAAATACACTTTATCTTTCAAAAAATCCATAGTTTGAGAATGCGGATGACCATATACATTAAATCCAGTTGATACAATATAGAGGTCCGATTTTATTTTTTCAGAAAGAGTATCTTTTGCCCCATGATGCCCAACTTTTATAATAGAAATATCTTCTTTATAGGTCGCTGGTAAAACATCAAATGTTTTGACACCACCATCACCCATAAATAAGATTTTTTCATCACCATATTCCATTAATGAAACTATTGATTTATCATTTTCATCTATTAAATTTTCACCATTTGGCTTTATAATTTTCAACTTAAATTCATCAGAATTATCAACAATTAGTTCAGAATCTACAATGGTACTTTTTACTTTTTTCTTTTCTAGAAAATCAATAATAGAAGAAGACAACATTGTATCTTCGTATGAATTAGAAATATAAACATTTTCAACATCAAGCTGCTTAAGAATATCAATAGTTCCACCCGCATGATCAGCATCAAAATGTGATAATATTAATCCATCTATTTTTTTGATACCTTTATCTTTTAAGTACTTAATTATAATATAATTTGCCTGAGAAGAGCCTGCATTATAAGGCATTTTGCCTGTATCCAAAATATAATATTTATTTTGTGGCGATTTAATCAAAGTAGCATCTGCATTTCCAACAGAGAAGAATAAAACTTCAACACTATTCCTAGATAAAGGAAAAAGCGTAAAAATAAAAAGAAGAATTAGTGAGGATAAAAATATCATTGTTTTCTTCGTTTTAATTTTATTTTTTAGCGCAATCGTCAACCCAATTACAAATAAAAAATAAATCACTAGCTGAATCAAATGTGGTTTTGCAACCGTAACAACAGAAAATGGCAAAGAAGCAAAAAATTCAGCAACTTTTACAATATAAATCAAGAATGGATTTAATATTAAATCAGCCAAATAACATATTTTGTTTGCCAATATTGGTACCAATGCAAGAATTGAACTTATAAATCCAATAAAGGAAACTAAACTTAAAACAGGTATTATAGCAATATTTGCAAAAACAGAATAAATAGAAAATGTATTAAAGTAGAACATTTGCAATGGTGCAGCATAAATTTGCGCTATAACTGGAATCATACAAGCACCTAGTGCATAATTTAACGGTTTATTTTTAAACTTAAAATCAATCAATGGAGCCGTTAATATTAGAGCAAAAGTTACAATAAATGATAATTGAAAACCAATATCAAAAATCATCAAAGGATTATATAAAAGCATTAAAAATCCAACAATAAATAAAAGAGAAATCGTCGAGGTATCTTTATCTATTAATTTACCAATCAATATTAACGTAAGCATTAAAAAGGCTCTAATAATTGGTGGTCCAAACCCTGTCATACAAGTATATACAAATATAAGAGCAATACCCGCTAAAATAGAAAACCTATAATTAAATCTTAAATTTTTAGCAAAGAAAAACCAAATACCAAAAATCAAAGTAACATTCATGCCAGAAGCTGCAAGAATATGAAAAATCCCAGATTTTATAAAAGATTCTTTTGTTTCTTCATCAGGATTAACAGCATCATCACCAAAAATAATTCCTCCTAATATCTCAATCATCGGTGATTGTATGTTTTCTCTATGAATATTTAAAATAGAATTTCTTGTATCATTTAACTTTCTAATCAATCGTCCTTTAAAGTCTGTTGCCCTTGATACAATATCCCAATCTGAATTTACATATAAAAGTGAAAAGGTATTTTTATATTGGAGATATTTTGCATAATCGAACTGAGAAGGATTTGCAGCTTTAGATGGTGTTTTTAATCTACCTTTCAATTCAAGAACATCACCTATTTTTATCTGACTTAGTCTTTCTGTCTCATCATTTATTGTTATCAAAGTTTTTACATCAAAACCTTCTTCTTCAATATCATCAAATTTAATACTTTGTGTTTGTGCATAAAATTTCGTTTTGTTTTTAACACTATTTGATGGAATTGAAATTACTTTTGCTTTGACACTTACATTATTATCCGAAAACGCTGTTAACTCATCATCAAAAGAAAGATGAGAATTAGCATTTACCAATCCAATAAAAAATATCCCAAATAAACACAAAAAATATTTCAATGAAAAAGGCTTTTTTATAATTTGTAATATACAAAGAAAAATTACTACAACAGCACAAATAGCTATAGTGCAATTTAAAAGTGCAGCCAGTATCCCTGTCATATACAAGCAGGAAAACAATATAATTTTTGCTTGTTTATTCATACAAATAACCTTTTATTATTAAAAGACTCTTACTTATCGTAAGAGTCCTAATAAATTATATCATTGTTTTTCTAATCTGACTTTTTGATTTTTCAATATCTTTAATTCTTTTTTCTACAGATTTAACTTGATTTCCAAGAACCTTTCTTTGTTCCTTTATCAGTTTATATTGCGTATCTATTTCTTGATATTTTGATTTATATTCTAATAATTCATTTCTCAAATTTACTTGAGCACTATCAAGTTCAAACAACGCATTATTGAAGTTTGTTGACTGTTCAGATAATGCATCCTGAGCCAAGTTAGATTGTTTTTGAATATTTGTTGTAATACTTTTATTTGCTTGCAATTGAGCTGTAGTATTAGTTGTAGTGGTCTTATTAACGGTTGGAACTTCCTTTGGTGCACTATATGCAGTAGGATCAAACACCATTCCATTTGCAAAAGCTGAACCAGCCATTGATACTAACATTAATGTAGAAATTATAAATTTTTTATTCATATCCTAATTCCCCTTTTCAACATTCATATAAGTATTAAACCACTTTTTTATATATTTAGACAATCATATATATAATTGATAATTTATCCTAGAAGTTTTAAAATTAAGTAATGCGCGACTTTGTGAAAAATTTAAAATGTGAATATTCAGAAAAAATCACAGCTCTTTTGCAAAAACGAGTTTCATTTGCGCTAAGTGGAATTACTAATTGTGCTAAGCTTTTACTTTTATCTCAGCTTCGTTTAAAAAACAAAAAGAAAATTATTTTTGTGACGGAAACAGAACAAAGCGCATTAAAGTTCCAAAACGATTTAAAAAATCTTTTTGATGAAGATGCAGAAATATTCCCATACCAAGATGGTTCTATTTATGATACTAATTCAAAAAATTTGTATAAATATGCTCGTCAAATTCAAATTCTTCAAAATCCTAATGATATTGTGATTGTTCCGCAAAAAGCTTTGTTTGAGAAGTTCCCAGATGAAGTATTTTTTAAAGAACATAGTATAAAAATTAAAGTTGATGAGGAAGTTGATGTTCAAGAACTTACTCGTAAGCTTGTAATGTTAGGCTATAAAAGAAAAACTCTTGTTGCTGACGTTGGTGAATTTAGTATTCGCGGAGATGTAATTGATGTTTTTCCATTAAGTGAACATCCATATAGAATTGAACTTTGGGGCGATACTGTTACCGATATTAGAATTTTTGATAATACAAACCAAAGGAGTATAATCAAAGCAAAAGAGGCCATAATTCAACCTGTTTATAAGTTCGTTCTACCAGAAAATGAAGATTATTTTGAAGGGATTGAATATTACGAGCAGAACTATAATACTGATTTGGCGATTTTACCGCGTTTGATTTCCAAAGATTTTATATTCGTTTTTGATGATTACACCCAATTTAAATCCCGCTATGAACAAATGGATGAAAATCTTGAAAAACAGTATGAAGAGAATATTAAAAGTGAATTGACAAAAGAATTAAAAAATAAAAATCATTTGTCCTTGAAAGAGTTTTTAACAACAGTAAGTGGTTTTCAAAAGGTATATTTTGACAATTTCTTGTCTGATGAATTTGATATAAATATTGAACTTTCAACAGAATTGATTCCTTATTTTGCTTCTGGTTTAGAAGATATTGCTAAATTCATAAAAGAAAAAATCAAAAAAAATTATAAAATAATTGCGGCAAGTGATTATAAAAATAGAATTGAAGAAATTTTAAAAGAGTATGAAATACCTGCAGATAAAGTTGATATAACAAATAATATAGTGCTTGCTGGTAGCATAATTGAAGATTGCAAATTAGTTGTAATAACAGACAAGGAATTTTTTAATAAACGCTCAAAAGATATTACAGGGGTAAGGTATAACTATCGACGTGAAAACCTTGATTTTATTGAAACATTAAACGATATCAAAGAAGGCGACTATATTGTTCATATGGTGCATGGGATTGGTATATTTAAAGGGCTTTCAAAACAAGTTATTGATAATGAAGAAAAAGATTATTTAACCTTAGAGTATGCAAAAGGCGATAAACTACATATTCCAGCAGAACAGATAAATATGCTTTGTCGTTATCGTGGTTCTGGTAGCGTTCTTCCACAGTTATCCAAAATGGGTGGTAATGATTGGAACAATACAAAAACTAAAGTTAAAAAAGCTGTTGAAGATGTGGCTAATGATTTAATTAATTTGTATGCTCTTCGAAAATTGTCACAGGGTTTTGCATTTGAACCAGATAGTGTTTGGCAATATGAAATGGAGGATTCTTTTGGTTATACAGAAACTCCAGACCAGATGAAAGCTATTGCGCAAACAAAAGAAGATATGGAATCTGATAAGCCAATGGATAGACTTATTTGCGGTGATGTTGGTTTTGGTAAAACAGAAGTTGCAATAAGAGCTATTTTTAAAGCCGTAATGTCATCAAAGCAAGCCGCAATTGTTGTTCCTACAACAATTTTGGCTATGCAACATTATCAAACAATCGCTGAGCGTTTTAAACCTTATCCTGTTAAGGTAGAGCTCTTATCTCGTTTTAAAAGTGCAAAAGAGCAAAAAGAAGTTATTAAAAAATTAATTTTAGGCGAAGTTGATGTTGTTGTCGGCACGCATAGATTGCTTCAAGATGATATCCAATTCAAAGATTTAGGACTTCTTGTAATAGATGAAGAACATAAGTTTGGTGTTGCTCATAAGGAAAAACTAAAAAGATTGAAGAAAAATATTGATATTCTTACAATGTCTGCAACTCCTATTCCAAGAACTTTATATATGTCACTATCAGGCATAAAAGATATGAGTATTATCAATACTCCACCAACAAACAGGTTGCCTGTTAAGACTTTCGTTTCAGAGTTTAAAGAACAGATTGTTAAAAATGCAATTAACTATGAAATTGAACGTGAAGGACAAGTATTTTATTTGTATAACCGTGTTGAAAGCATTTATGAATTCGCTGAGCAGTTAAAGGCATTGTTGCCAAATATTCGTTTGGCAGTTGCGCACGGACAAATGGATAAAAATATGCTTGAGCGTATTATGACAGATTTCTTAAATAAAGAATATGACGTTCTTTTATGCACGACAATTATAGAATCTGGGTTAGATATTCCAAATGCTAACACAATGATTATTCATGACGCCGAACGCTTTGGTTTGGCTCAGCTTTATCAAATTCGTGGACGAGTTGGAAGAACAGATAGACAAGCTTTCTGTTATTGTTTATATAAAAATTCAAAAGGCTTAACTGCAGATGCAATCAAACGCTTACAGTACATAAAAGAATTTACAACTCTTGGTAGTGGCTATCAAATTGCAATGCGAGATATTGAAATCCGAGGTGTTGGTAATGTTCTTGGCACAAAACAACACGGTCAAATGGTGAATGTTGGTTTTGATACTTATTGCCAATTGTTAGAAGAAGCAGTTGCAGAAATTCAAGAAGGGAAAGTGGTTGAATATAAGCCTGCTATTGTTGATATTAATGTAACAGCTTATATCCCAGATGAGTGGGTTGGTTCAAAAGAACAAAAAATGATTGAATATAAGCGTCTAGCAGATGTTAAATCTGTTGCTGAACTTGAAATAATACAAGCAGAATGGAAAGATAGGTTCTCAAAGATGTCTGAACCTGTTGAAAACTTGATTAAACTTGTAAATTTAAGATTATTAGCTACCCAAGCAGGTATTACTCTTATTAGAGAGGTGGATAATTCTATTAGAATTTACACCAACTTATCCAAGGGAGAATGGAATATAATTAGTACGAAAGTGGACAAAAATATTACGAAATATATTAAATATACAATGGCTCCAAATACTTGCACCGATGGCATTGGCATACTTTTGTTAAATAGAGCTTATTTAAATTTCGAAGAATTGTTTAACATACTGGCTAATTTGTTTTATCATATATTAAAGATAGGATATGATTATAATCCAAATGAGAAGGGTTAGTTAATCTAAGGAGAAATATATGAATAAATTAAAAATAGCTACATTTGCGATTCTTGCAATGTTTATTTTTTCTGGTTGTTCTTTAAAAAAGAATGACAACGACATAATCAAAATTAACGATACAGTTATAACAAAAAAAGAATATCAAAAAGCTTATGATTCAGTAACAACAAATAATATGTTCGCACAAATGGGTATTGATTTTAAAAACGATACAAACAACATTTTTGCACTTATGATGAAAGAGAAAGTTGTTTCAGAACTTATTGTAAAAGCTCTTCTAACAGAGGAAATGACCAAAAGAAATATAAAAGTTACAAAAGAAGAATTAGAAAATGCCGAAAAAGAAGTTATTAGTAAATTTGGTTCTAAAGAACAGTTTCTTCAATTGATAAAATTAAATGGTGTAACTTATGATAAATTCAAACAGGATTTAGAAGAAGAAATCAAAATGAAAAAATTCGTAGATTCTATTGCAATGGTTTCTATCGGTGAAAGCGAAGCCAAAAAATACTACGATGATAACCAAGACAAATTCAAATATCCACAAAGAGTTAGGGCATCTCATATTTTAATCGCTGCAAATCCAGAACAAATTAGATTAAAATTAAAAGAAGAAAGAAAAGATATTACAGATAACGAACTATTTGCAGAAATCAGCAAGCAAATGGATGAGCTTAAAGCAAAAGCAGAAAAAATTCAAAACCAAGTTAAAAAAGCACCATCTACATTTGCAAAAGTTGCAAAAGAAAATTCTCAAGATACAGGAAGCGCTATTCGTGGCGGAGACCTTGGATTCTTTGCAAAAGATGAAATGGTTGAACCATTTGCAAATGCAGCATTTAATTTACAACCAAACACAATCAGTGAAGTTGTTAAAACACCTTATGGATACCACATAATTATGGTAACTGATCGTTCTGAAGCTGGAACATTATCTTTTGAACAAAGCAAAAAAGACATTATCAACTACCTAGAAGGTCAAGATAAAGTTGATATTTTGAAAAATAAAGTTGAAGCACTAAGAAAAGAAGCAAAAATTGAATACTTAAATGAAGACTTCAACCCAGAAAACATTCAAAAACAAATACATGAAGCTGCGAAAGAAAATCCAGAGTTTCAACAAGCCTTTGGTCAACCTGTTGCAATTGAAAACAAATAATTTATATTTATGAGGCACTTTCAGTGCCTCATTTTAACGAGGGAAATATGTTAATAAAACAATCAGAGTTAAAAGACCTATTAAAAAAGCTAAAAGAAGAAGGAAAAACCATTGTAACAACAAATGGTTGTTTTGACATTCTTCACGTTGGGCACGTTAGGTATTTAGAAAAAACAAAAAGTTTTGGCGATGTGTTGATTGTTGCTTTAAATTCAGATAAATCAGTTAAAAGCATCAAAGGTGAAAGTCGCCCTATAAATAATGAAAATGATAGAGCAGAAGTTTTAAGTGCTTTAAAAAGTGTTGATTATGTTGTGCTTTTTGATGAGGATTCTCCTATTGATTTACTTCTTCAAATTAAGCCAGATGTTTACACTAAAGGTGCTGATTATACAATTGAATCGCTTCCGGAAGCAAAAGGCATAATGGATGCTGGTGGAAGAATTGAATTCATCTCTTTTGTAGAAGGTAAGTCTACAACTTCAATTATTGAAAAAATGCGAAAATAATATTAAAATAAGTAAAATAAGTAATCAGAGAGTAATTAGAATGAGGGATATAGGTATAATGACAGAATATTCATTGGAACAAATATCAGAGATTGTTGGCGGTATTTTAACAAAAGTAGAAGATGTTAAAATTTCAAGGCTTGGACCACCATTATTAGCAGACGAAAATACTTTAGCACTTGCTTTAAATGAAGATGAAATAGAAAATCTTTCAAAAACAAAAGCGAAAGCAGCATTAGTTCCAATTGGGGTAACATCAGAATTTATTTCTACTATTGAAGCTGAACGTCCTCGTTTAGCTATGATGAAATTGTTGCACTTATTCTATATGCCACCAGAATCAACACCTGGTATCCATCCTACAGCAACAATTCACCCAACAGCAAAACTAGGTGAAAATGTTTCTATTGGTCCAAATGTTGTTATTTCGAAGAATGCATCTATTGGTAAAAATTCAAAAATTTTAGCAAATACATATATTGGTCGCAGCGTACAAATTGGTGAAAATTGTTTATTCCACCCAGGTTGTAACATTGGTGACAACGCCATTATAGGAAACAAAGTTATACTTCAACATAGCGTAAGTATTGGCGCAGATGGTTTCAGTTTTGTTACTGAAAATCCAAACAATATTGAAAACGCAAGAGAAGAAGGAAAATGCAAACAAGATAATACAGATCAAAAAATATACAAAATTCCATCAATTGGTTCTGTTGTAATTGGTGACGATGTTGAAATTGGTGCAAATACTTGTATCGACAAAGGTACAATTGAAAATACAGTTATTGGAGACCAAACAAAAATTGACAACTTGGTTCAAATTGGACACAACTGCAAAATCGGTAAAGGTTGTATGATTGTTTCTCAAGTTGGTATTGCTGGTAGCTGCGTTATTGGGGATAGAGTTGTTATTGCTGGCCAAGTTGGTATGGCAGACCATATTGAAATTGGTAGTGATTCAATTCTTATGGCAAAAGCAGGCGTAACAAGAAGTTTCCCAGAAAAATCAATTTTAATCGGCGCACCTGCTGTTCCAAGAAAAGATTTCATTAAGCAAATGAAAACTATGAAAAAAGCAGAAGAATTAATTACAAAATTCAAAGAATATGAACACTTATTAAAAGGTCTAACAAATGGCAACGATTAATAAAGAGGTAGTTTTAAAATCAGTTGCCCTAATGACTGGTGTTGAGTGCGAAGCAAAAGTATGTCCTTCTAATGAAAAAGGTTTACGTTTTCATTTTGCAGGTCAAACTATTGAAGCTAATATTGATAATGTTGTTTCTACTGAACATTGTACCGTAATTGGAAATGCTCAAATAAAAGTGATGTTAATTGAGCATTTTATGGCAGCTTGTGCAATTTGTAAGATAGATTCGTTAGATATCTATTTATCACACTTTGAACTTCCTATTTTAGATGGTGGTTCTAAAAAATGGGTGGAAACATTTAAAAATGCTGGTATTGATAATCCTGATGAAAAAACTTGCAAGGTTGTTGAGCCTATTTATTATTTGAATGGAAAAACGCACTTAGTTGTACTTCCATCAGACAATCTGAATGTGACTTATGGCGTAAACTTTAGACACAAAGATTTAAAAAATCGCTGGGTAAGTTTAGCTGATATTGATGAAATTACAAAAGCAAGAACATTTGGTTATTTGAATGAACTTGAAATGTTGCAACAAGCAGGCTATGCAAAAGGTGTTAGTATTGAAAATACTGTTGGGCTTACAGATGACAGCTATACAACAGAATTAAATTCTGAATTTGAACCAGCAAAACATAAAATTCTTGACTTGATTGGTGATTTTTATTTGGCGGGATTTAATATTTTGAATTCAAAAGCTGAAATTATAGTAAAAGAAGCGGGACATACCGTTCATACATTAGTAGCGAAACAATTAAAAAACAAGTTCACATTGGAGGAATAATGACAGAAGAGAATATAGTAAAACAAGATGAAATTCTAAAACTTGATATAAAAGAAATAATGAATTTACTCCCACACAGATACCCATTTATTTTAGTGGATAGGGTAACTGAATGTGTATTAGGGAAGTATTGTAAAGGTTATAAAAATTTAACAATTAACGAACAGTTTTTCTGTGGACATTTCCCAGGAAATCCTGTAATGCCTGGTGTGTTGCAATTAGAAGCTTTAGCGCAAATGTCAGCTGGTGCACTAGCTCCACTTCCACAATACAAAGGCAAACTATTTGTATATGCAGGAGTTGACGGCGTAAGATTTAGAAGACAAGTAATTCCTGGTGATAGATTTGATATGGAAACTGAAGTTACAAAAATCAAAGGACCTATCGTTAAAATTCACGCAAAAGGGTCTGTTGATGGACAAGTGGCTGTTGAAGCTGACTTGATGTTTTCAGTAATAGATACTAGTAAATAGTTTAGTTTAGGAGATATAAATATGGCAATCCACAAAACCGCAATTATTGCTGATAATGCAATCATTCCAGCCAGTTGTGAAATTGGTCCAAATGTAGTTATCGGAGAAGACGTTGTTCTTGGCGAAAACGTAAAGATTATGGCAAATGCTTACCTAGAGCATTGTGAAGTTGGTGATGGTACTTTGATTTCACCATTTGCAAGCTTAGGTACTGCACCTCAAGATTTAAGTTATAAAGGTCAAAAAACAAAATCTGTAATTGGTAAGAACTGTATTATCAAAGAATATGTAACTATTAATCGTGGCGCAGGAGAAGAAGGCTCAATCACAAAAGTTGGTGACAAATGTTTATTTATGGCATCTTCTCACGTTGCACATAACTGTGTAGTTGATGATGAAGCAATTTTTGCAAACTTAGCAACAATTGGCGGTCACGTTCACGTTGGAAAAGGTGCATTCTTAGGTGGTATGAGCGTATATCATCAAAATGTTAGAATTGGTGAATACGTTATTGTATCAGGATTTTCTGGTTGCAGAATGGATATTCCACCATTTGCAAAAGCTGCTGGATACCCTGCTGCACTTCACGGAGCTAATGTTGTTGGTTTAAAACGTAGAGGTTTCTCTAAAGAAGAATTAGCTAATATTAGAAGCGCATATAAATTGATTCAATCTAAAACAACAACAATGACTAATGTTGCAAATATTCTTGAAGCAGAATATCCAAATGATAAAAATGTTATGCATCTAGTTGAATTCATTAGAACATCTAAACGTGGCATATATTTAGGCAAATCTGGTTCTGATAGTGAGGAATAAAAATGAATAAACTTTGGGAAAAATATGCAAAAGTTCTTGTTGATTATTCAGTTAAGGTAAAAGCTGGTGAATTAACAATAATAAGAACGGATTCACACTTGTCTCAACCACTTGTAAAGGAAATTTATAAACAAGTGTTGTTAAAAGGTGCATATCCTGTTGTTAGAATGGGTGTTGAAGGTTTAAACGAAGTTTATATCAAAAATGCGACAGACGAACAACTTGAATACATTGATCCAATGACAGAGTTAGAGTATGAAAAAGCTCAAAATTTAATTTCTATTGGAGCACCATTAAACGTTAAAAATATGGCTAGATTTGATTCTAAAAAGTTAGCAAAACGTTCTAGCGTTATGAAACATTTATCAGAAAAAATGCTTCAACGTGCTGCAAATGGAGAACTTAATTGGGTTATTGCGGATTTTCCTACAAATGCTTTGGCTCAAGAAGCAAATATGTCATTAGAAGATTATACAGAATTCTTAATTAAATCTTGTTATTTACACGAAGAAAATCCTGTTCAAAAATGGATTGAAATTGGTGAAAAACAAGAAAAAATTGCTGAATTTTTGAATGGAAAATCAAAAATCAGAGTTGTTGGCGAACAAACTGATATTACTTTCAATGTAGCAGGTAGAAAATGGAAAAGTTGTGCTGGTGAATGTAATTTCCCAGATGGCGAGGTTTATACATCTCCTGTTGAAGATAGTGCAAATGGTCAAATTTATTTTGACTTCCCTCAAATCTATCGTGGAAATGAAGCACAAAAAGTTCTTCTCAAACTAGAAAACGGTAAAGTTGTAAGCGCAACTGCTGAAAAAGGTGAAGAATTCCTAAATAATATGCTAGATATGGACTCTGGTGCTAGATTTGTTGGAGAAATTGCTATCGGTACAAACGATATGATTCAAGATGTTACTGGTAACATTTTATTTGATGAAAAAATCGGTGGTTCAATCCATATGGCAGTTGGTGCATCATATCCTGAAACAGGTGGAAAAAACGTATCTGGCTTACATTGGGATTTAATTAAGAATATGAAAAATGGCGGCAAAATATACGCAGATGATGAATTAATCTATGAAAATGGAAAATTCTTAATCTAATTATTTACTAAAACTTTTAAAAGCTTTTACAACAACTTGGGTGCGATCTTCAACCCCAAGTTTTTGTATTATGCTACTAACGTGAACTTTTACAGTATTAATGCTTACATCTAAAATTTTCGAAATTTCACCGTTATTCAATCCTTCACATATATATTCAAGGACATCTTTTTCTCTATCTGTAAGATTATAATTTTCATCTATTAAAAGTTTTTCTTTCTTTTCGTTTTCGCAAAGCGCTTTAAGTACAACATCAGATATTTTAGGGTCAAACCAAGCAGCACCTTCTGCAACTGAAGAAATGATATCAGCCAATCTATCTGGATTAATATCTTTTGAACAATATGGTCTTGCACCAGCTTTAATTGAGTCCAAAACCTCTTGTTCACTGCTATGAGAAGTCAAAATAATAACTTTAATATCTTTATTTATTTTTTTAATTTCTCTAGTTGCCTCAATCCCGTTCATTGATGGCAACCCCAAATCCATAATAACAACATCTAAATTATTGCTTTTCAAAAGAGAAATAGCATCTTCTGCACTTGCCGCTTCATAAATTTCACCAATAAAATTCTTTGATTCAAATGCAGTCCTAAGCCCAAATCTAATCAATGCATGGTCTTCTACAATTAACACTTTATACATAGAAACCTCTAATCCGCTTTAGTTTCTTGTGGTCTAATATAATATGAATTAAATACTTCAACTATTTTCTTTTCTTTTGAAGATAAAGTATCTTGTTGTAAAATTTGCGCAAACTGTCTTAAAGATAATGTTTCCAATAGTTTTTTATCTTTTTCTTTTAATTCTGAATCAAATTCACTTATTAAAACATTCATAACAATATCACAAGGAATAGATAAAAACGCGTCTACGATTTTACCATCAAAGTGTTTATTTTTTCCTTCTATCATGATGTTTAATGCATCTTTCATAGGCATTCTATCACGGTAGTGACGTACAGAAGTAATAGCATCAAAAACATCACTTACAGCAAGAATTCTACCACCCAATGGGATTTCATCACCTTTTAGTCCTCTAAAATAGCCTGTTCCATCATATTTTTCGTGGTGAGAAGCAGCTATTTCTGCAATTTCTGCAAAAGAAGAATTTAAATTTGTCTTACATAAAATATCATAAGTGATTTTTACGTGTTCTTTAATATGGTCATATTCTTCTTTGGTTAAAGAACCCTTTTTCTGCAATACTGCATCTCTAATACCAATTTTACCAATATCATGCAACATTGCTGCTTTTGCAACAATTTCTGTGATATCTTTATTTAATCCCATTTGGTTTGAAATTAATTCAGAATACAATTTTACCCTGTTTGAATGACCTAATGTGATTTTATCCCTAGCATCGATAGATGCAGCTAAAGTATCAATAAATCCTTCAAACAAATTTTTCTGTTCATCTATCATTTTCTGTTGGATATTAAAAAGAAGATTATTTTCTATCGCAATACCGGCATTCGTACCAATTGCAAGTAAGATATCTTCATCTGCATCTGTAAAATCACCATCTTTTTTATTCAAAACTTGGAATGCACCAATAATTTCAAATTTGATATTTCTCATTGGCATACAAAGTAAATTGTATGTTCTGTATCCAGTATGCTTATCAATTTCCTTATTAAAACGATCGTCATTATATGCATCTTGGATTCTAATTGTTTCACCTGTTTTTACAGCATAACCAGCAAAACCCTTATCAGCAGAAAAACGAATTTCCTCGCTTTCATCAATACCTAAAGCTACCTTTGACCAAAGTTCGTTTTTATCTTTGTCATAAAGAAAAACACTACATCTGTCTGCATTTAAAACCATTTTTGTTTGCTCTGCAATAGTCATAAGCAATTTATCTAAATTTGCTTGAGCGTTAACAGTCCTTGCAATTTCAGATAATGCCAACAATAAAGTTGCATTTTGTTCTTTTTCTGGAGCTATTTTAACCATCGGTTTTTGCAAACCAATATCCATTCCGGAATTAGAATTGATAAAGTTTTGAGAAAGTTCTTTAATTTCTGCAAATAACTTTTCTGGAACAGTATCTTTTGCAATAACATATGCTTTTTCTAAAGATTCATATGCCATTTTTGTATTTTGCATTTTTATATAAATCAATGCCAATATTTCAAAAGCTTTAGCCTGAAGTATAGGTATTTCTTTTAATGAGGCAGATGCATATGAAAGATAAAATAATGCCTCATTAAATTTATTTTCCATAAAATAAATTTGTCCAAAAGCGAATTTATTAACAGCAAGAACCGTTTTTTCACCAGTACTTTCTGCTAGAAATTTAGAATCTTCCAATAATAATAAAGACTTATAATATGTTTCTGTTTTCTCAACATATTTCATTAACCCATTTAAAGAAAGGCACATTGAAACCTTTTCTATATCCTTATGAGCTAAAAAAATCTTATGAGCCAAAGACAAATTATCAATGGCAGCTTTATAGTTTTCATTTACGTAGAACTCTATAGCCTTTTTTAAAAGGTTACTAGCTTCTTCTTTCGACTCTTTATTCAAAATTTCATTATGCTTCTTGGGCATACCTATCCTTAACAAACTAACAATTCTATTATACAATATATTTGAAGATTTAACACGAGAGAGATTTAAATTTATGCAAAAAGTTAGTATTATTATTCCCGTTTTTAATGAAAAAGACACTTTAAGATTGTTACTAGAGAAAGTTGAACAAGCAAATTTCTCAGGTTTAGAAAAAGAAATAATAATGGTTGATGATTGTTCAAATGACGGAACAACAGAAATATTAAAAGAATTAAGTCAAAAATATAAAGTATTTTTCCACGAAAAAAACCAAGGCAAGGGCGCAGCAATAAGAACTGCCGTTAAGGAAGCAACTGGCGATTTTGTTGTAATCCAAGATGCTGACTTAGAATATCTACCAGATGATTACGATAAATTGCTTCCACTTTTAATTAATAACGAGGCAGATGTTGTATATGGTTCAAGATTTAAAAACGAAGAAAATTCAAAAAACTTTATTTTGAAAAATAAAATTGCAAATAAGTTTTTAACTCTTCTTACAAATGTTCTTTATGGTGCAGAAATAACAGATATGGAAACTTGCTATAAAGCATTTAAACGTGAATTTATTCAAGCAATAACAATAAAATCTAACCGTTTTGACTTTGAGCCAGAAATCACTGCAAAAATAATGAAGAAAAAGGCTCGTTTAAAAGAAGTACCTATTTCATATTTTGGTCGTGGTCACGATGAAGGTAAAAAAATCAACTGGAAAGACGGAGTTCACGCAATTCTTACTTTAATCAAATTCCGTTTTACTGATTAAAATTTCTTTACGCAAAAAAATTTTTCTTAGATTTTTTAGACATGTACTATGAGAGTCGGAATGCCTAACATCAATCAGCGTGTCGCAACCTCGTTAGAAAAATTCTCGCAAAAAGGTGGGGAAAAAGTTTCTAACTATGTTAATGCTGCAGGCAAAGCATTAATTGCTCCGATGATTATTATGCACAATCCATTTACAAAAGAGGATGAAGAAAGTAGGAAATGGGCTGCAGTTAAGCAACCAGTTGAAGCAGTTATAACAATTGCAATGCAGCTTGCAACTCTTGGTCTTTTATATAAAGGCATTGATAAATTAATTTCCAAAGGAAAGATTAATTTTAAATACGTTGAAGAAGCAACAAAAGATGTATCAAAAATCCCTCAAAAAATAATGGAAGCTTGCAACAACGATGTTCCAAAAGCCCTAAAAATGTACAAAGAACAATACAACGACATTTTTAAAGACAGAGTTGGTGCCGTTCTTTCTGCCGCA
Organism: bacterium; assembly: GCA_017396025.1. GTDB lineage: Bacteria > Cyanobacteriota > Vampirovibrionia > Gastranaerophilales > Gastranaerophilaceae > Avigastranaerophilus. Next base: position 52,071 of record JAFQNF010000044.1, on the reverse strand, counting down.
ACATATATTCCTGTACTAGCTGTATCAAATAAAATTTATCCAAAACTAGCGAAGAAATTGGTTAATAATAAAAATGAAAGTAAACCTTCTAAATAAAATAACCAATTCAGAATTGGTTAATAAGCATATAAAAAAGGCAATTACAGATGATACATTTGCCGCAAAAACTCTTGTAACAATTAACGTAGCAAAAGATGTTTTTGCATATGGTGCAAGATTTAAGACAACAATGAATAACAAAGAGATTCCAGAAGAAAGAAGACCGTTTGTTGCCGCAATGGATTTAATGTCTGGAATAGTGACAGCAGCAATGCAAATTGGGGTTGGATACAGTTTAGCAAATCCAAAATTTCAAAACAAAATATGGGATAAATGTTTTAAAAATTGTCAGTTTAAAGATGTTGTAGCTGCAAAAAAAGGTTTTAGTCAAATATTAGCACTGATTGGTTCCACTGTTCTTGCAGAAAGGATTCTGGTACCATTAATAGCAACTCCAGCAGCAGAAGTCGTAGAGAAAAAATTTTTTCCACACCCTATAAAAAAATTGCACACAAATCCATCGTTTATTTCATTTGCGGATTTTGAAAAAGATATCGCAAACAACAAAAATTTAAATACTTTTGTTTAATTTTAATTAGACAACATTTTTACCCTATAAGATGACGTATTTATTGTTTTTTAAAAATACAATAACAATGTTTAAAAAGGGAGGAATATTAATGTATAAACTATTATTTTTAGGTCTTGCTGCTGGGCTTGGATTTTTTGTTGGCAAACTTATGCCAAAAACTGAAATAAAGGATAAAGAAAATCTTATGCCAGAACAAGAGCAAGCAGCTGTTGCATAGTAAAAAGAGGAACAAATGTTCCTCTTTTTATTTTGTTAAATCTAATTTTCTAACTTCTTCTACAACACCGCCAGTAGTCTTGTATGTTATTCCAGTAATCATTATACGATTCGCCTTTTTTCCATCATCAATTTTTTCTGTGTGAATATCTAATGATGAATTTACTCTGCCATTTTTACCATTTTCAAGCAAACGTTTTATTTTTGTCTGCGTTGTTTCTTTAATAGACTGATTAATATTTTCATACTTTATCTGCTGTTGACGTCTAGTTATTCTATCTGGAAGCCAATAAACAAATTCTTCATTAGCCTTGATTTTATCATTTGCTTCTTTAGAAAGTTCAGCTTCCTTTGCTGCTTCTTTACCACTAAGAATATAAACATCTCCATCATCAAGTTCTATTGCTCTTGCTTTTCCATTAGGCAACGAAGTATCGTTAAAAACTTCATCTAAAAACTCTTCCATTGCTCTTCTTTTTGGATTAGAAGAAAAATCATCATAATTAGCAACATTTGCAGCTTGTGCAATTTTATTTGCAATTGCCAATGATGTATTTACTTTTATTGCTCTTCCAAAAGATACTGATGATATTTTCATAAATTTTCTCTGTGGTTTTTACATTTATTTTAAAACATAAAAAAAATTATTTTGTTAATAAATTTTCTGGCAGAGTCAAGCTGCGCTACAAAAAAAGAGAACTTCCTTCGAAGTCCTCTTTTCTAAATGGTCGGGATGACAACGAGTCTGCAAAGTGAACTGCTGAGCTAGAGCGAAGCAAGTGAACCTGCATGCGTTAGCTGAACGTGCGAGCACGTTCGAAGCGAAGTGCTACCTCTCACAAAAACGTGCCACAGGCACATTTTTCCTCGGCAGAGTCAAGCTGCGCTACAAAAAAAAGAGAACTTCTTTCGAAGTCCTCTTTTTTAAATGGTCGGGATGACACGATTCGAACGTGCGACCCCTTCGTCCCAAGCGAAGTGCGCTACCAAGCTGCGCTACATCCCGCCAACAATTAAACTTTATCAACAACATATTTAAGAGTCAAGACATGAATTAAAAAATTTTTAACTTTTATGAAAGTTCTACTTTTACAGGTAGTTTTTCAACCTCAAGCAAATAAAGTGCTTCTGCGCCCAAATCTTCATACGCGATAATCTCTTTTTTCTTTACCTTATCTGCCAATAATGCTGCAATTCCCCCAATAACAGTAAAATATTTTCCATTATTTCTTTTTATTGCTTCTTGAACTTGAATATTTCTGTCACCTTTTCCGATTGTTGCAAGTAAACCCATATCATATAATTCAACTGCGAATTTATCCATTCGTCCTGATGTTGTTGGACCAACTGAACCGATTACTCTATCTGGACTATTAGGGCAAGGTCCTGCATAAAAAATAATTTTATCTTTTATATCAATAGGCGGTTCTGTTTCTTCTAACATTCTCTTATGTGCCATATCACGTGCAACATATATTTCACCTGTTAAAAGAACTTCCTCATCCGCTTTTAATGATTTAATTGCTTCAATATCATTTGTAAAAATTTCTTTTAAATTTTCTATTTCTTCAATAGAAACAAAATTTGGTGTCTTGTGATGATAATTAATTTCATCATCTTTTATACTGCAAGTCGAAAATCTATCTGAGTGACAATTAATTGTTATAGATACTGGCATGCAAGCAATATGTGTAGCAATACTTTTTAACTTAACGTCTAGAACTAGATTTTCGTTTTTATTAACTCTATTTTTGATTTCTTCTGCTAGTTCAAGTTCTTCTTGTGAAAAATTATCTGAAACTAAAACTTCTTTTGATAAAATCGAAGCTTTATCTGCTGTTCCACCAATACCAATACCAACAATCATTGGCGGGCACGCATTTTTGCCAGCACAAAGTATTAATTCAACACATTTTTCAATAATTTCATCTTGGCTAGATGTTGGTAACATCATTTCAAGCTTTGATTTATTTTCTGAGCCTGCACCTTTAATTAGAAGTTTTATGTTTATTTCATCACCCTTAACGACCTTTGTATAAATAATTGCAGGTGTGTTTGTTTGGGTATTATCTCTATTAAAAACAGCATTTTTAACAACTGATTTTCTAAAAAAGTTTTCGATATAACATTTTTCAACAGCTGAATTTATAGCTTCTTCAATAAATTCGCCTTCCATTTGAACATTTTGTCCTATTTCAACAAAAATAAGAACTTGACCTGTATCTTGGCATAATGGAAGTTTCTTTTCATAAGCAATTTTTGCATTTTGCAAAATGGCTTTTAACACTTTATCATTAGTTAAATTATACAAAGCTAAAATTTTAGAATACACGCTATCATCAAGGCATGTATTTGCCTCAAAACAAAGTTTATAAACCGCTTCTTTTATCTTTTCTGTTGAAATCGTTTTCATAGTTAAATCATATAATTTTCGCTTACCAAAGTAAAGTGTTGTATAATTACACTAAGAGGTTTTAATATGCCACATTTTTTAATAAAAACAGCTGATGTAAAAGAAAATAAAATAACAATTTTAGATAAAGATTTATATAAGCACATAATTAAAGTTATGCGCACAAAATGTGGTGAAAGAATTTTATTTCTTGATGAAAACGAAATTCAGTATGAAACTAGATTAAGCGAAATAGAAAATAGTTATTTTATTTGTGAAATCGAAAAACAGTATAAATCTGAGAGAAAATTAGCGTTAAACATATATATTGCGCAAAGCGTTTTAAATTCTGACGCACAAACTAGCGCAATTCAAAAAGCAACAGAACTTGGCGTAAAAGGAATTATTCCTCTTTATACAGATAATTGCGCTGTTAAAGAAAGTGTTATTAAAAACAAAATTGAAAAATGGCAAAAAGTATCGTTAGAATCTGTAAAACAATGCGAAAGAGCTGATATTCCAACTGTTTTTGATATGAAAAAACTAGAAGATGTTGTAAAAGATTACGAGCAAATTATTGTTTTTGCAGAACGTGATGCACAAAGCGACTTTTTTACTTACGCAAAAGAAAATAAAATCGATAATACAAAACCAATTCTTGTTATTATTGGGCCTGAAGGTGGTTTTTCACAAAAAGAATTTGATTTCTTTAAAGAAAAAAATATTCCGTTAATTACGCTTGGCAATTTGATTTATAGAGCTGATACAGCGCTAACTGCTGCGCTTACAACGGTTATAAATGGAGTTTTCTATGCGTAATTTAATAGAAAATGATGACGTTATTAAGTTAATAAAACCATATTTAACAGATGTTGAAGCTTACATTGTTGGCGGATTTGTTCGTGATATTTTAATGAACAAGAAAAGCCATGATAGAGATTTAATTCTTTGCGGTTGTGATGTTGAAAAATTTTCACGAGAACTTGCTGATAAATTAAATGCGCATTTTATCGAGCTAGATTCTGTAAATAAAATTTATAGGATAGTTCTTGAAAATAAAATTGATTACATTGATATTACAATGCCGATTGAAAATGATTTTGAAAAAGATATTAAACGTCGTGATTTAACAATTAATGCGATTGCTTACAATTTAAAAACTTCTGAAATTATTGACCTTGTTGGCGGTGTTGATGATATTAAAAATAAAAAAATTAAAGGAATTTGTGACAAAAACTTTGAGGATGATCCTCTTCGCTTATTAAGAATTTTCCGTTTTTACGCTAAAACAGGCTTCGAAATTGATGAAAGTTTGATTGAACTATCAAAAAGACTTTATAAACGTATAAATGAGCCAGCTAAAGAACGTGTAACTGTTGAACTATTAAAAATGTTTGAGGGTAAATATTGTGATTTAGCTCTTTTAAAACTAGATGAATGTGGACTTTTAGAAGAAATCTTCCCTATTTACAAGGAAGTTAAAAAAATTCCGCCTAACTCTCATCATCATTTGGATTTAATTCATCACTTAATTGAATCTGTAAGACAAGTTCAAATGATATATGAAAAATCATCTGAAGAAGTAAAAAATTATTTGGAAACTATAAAATATGGTTCTGTTCAAGAGCTTGCTTTTTTGAAGCTTGCAACATTTTTGCACGATATTGGTAAGCCATCTTGCTGGACAATTGAAGAAGATACGCTGCGTCATAGATTTATAAAACACGACGAAATTGGCTCAAAACTTGTAATTCCAATTTTAAAAGATTTAAAATTTTCAAAAAAACAAATTCAATATGTTCAAACATTGATTAAATACCATATTTATCCATCAAGTATGGTAAGTGCAGAAGATGTTACAGATAAAGCATTCATGAAGTTTTATCGCAAAATGGAAGGTTATGTTATTGACTTAATTATCTTGGCTATGGCTGATAGGCTATCAGCTCGTGGTGAAAAAATTACAGAAGATATTGTTAATAAGAATATTAATGCCTTAACAAAGCTTCTTAATGATTATTTGGAAATGCGAAAAAATATTAAACCCTTAGAAAAACTGCTTGATGGCAGGGATATTATGGAACTTTTAAAAATTAAACAAGGTCCACAACTTGGCGAAATAATAAATGCATTAAAAGAAGCTCAAATTTCTGGCAACGTTACAACAAAAGAAGAAGCCATTAATTTCGTAATAGAATACAAAAATTAATAAAATAGCTTCTTCAATGTTTTATTGTTTATGATTTCATACTTTCTGCAACATCAATAAATTTTTGATACATTTCAATTCTTAGGTCAAAATCAGTTTTTGAAGTGATGCCTAATAATTCTTTATTGGAATCAAGTGCATTTTGGTATGCTTCTTTTTCATTTTTAGACTTCGAAATAACAAAATCCAATGCAAAATTCTTATCAATACCACCAAATTGCATATTGGCAACATTTACAGACTTGGAAAGGATATTTCTAATATGAGTAGAAGCGCTCATTTTTGTTTTTTTCATAAACAAAGAATCAATATCCATTCTTCTATTTACTTCTTTAGGTAACGAACCAGCAGTTGGTAAACAAGCAACAAATGCATTCATCATTGTTTGTTCCGTTGCATTATATATCGCATTTATGGCTTGAAAACTTGCCATTGCCTTTTGTTGATTTTTTTGAGCTCCTAAATACTTATTAAATAAATCTTCTTTTCTTGTATCGCTACCTTTTTCATCTTGAAGAACATGAGTCATTTCGTGTAAAAGTCTATCAAGTAAAATAACTCTTGATTCCTTCGGATCTTTTGTTGGTGTATTAAAATTCAAATATATTGTTTTTGGTAAAGATGCAACTTGAATACCACCATCTTCACTAATAAAAAATTGAGTTGGTTCATAAGTATATGCACCAGATGTTTTAGTCACATTTGATTGTTTAGGAACATTTTTTATATCATCAAAATTGGTATCAGGTAAGTGTTTTTTTACTAATGCAGCAATTTCATCAACAGAAAGTTCTTCTGAATTCATAAAATATTGAGTCATATCTTCTCTTATAGATGCATATCTTGATTTGTCTATAGAACCAAATGAAACATTATTTGTAGATTTTATAAAAACGTCATTAGCCAATTTGTTTTGAAAACTTGGTTTTGTAGCATTTATTAATTTTGATTGTTGTATAGAATTCGATCTAACATTGCTAGAAAAAAATTTAATATTCATTACCATTCCTTTTTATTTTGATACTTCGTAAAAACTTTAAAAAAAAATAAGTTGCCTAATCTTAAAAATTAAAGTATCAATTCTTAATAGAGTTTGTTTAAACTTTGCAAATCATGCAACATTTAATATATAATCTCCATGTAGTTAAAAAAGGAATAATCATGAATTCAGTAGTTATAGTTGGTAGAGCAGGACAAGATCCAGACGTTAAATATTTTGAATCAGGCAAAGTAAAAACAACATTTTCTGTTGCTGTTTCAAGATGGGATTATAAAAGCAAAGCTGAAACAACAGACTGGTTCAATATTGAATTATGGGATAAAGCGGCAGAAGTTGCTGGTGAATATGTAAAAAAAGGTCGTCAAGTTTGTGTTGATGGAAGATTAGTTTCAAACAAATGGACAGGCGCTGACGGAGAACAAAAAGAACGTTTCGTTATTCGTGCTAATTCTATGAGACTTTTAGGTAGCAAAGCTGACGCATAAATCGGATTTTTATTATGAATACATCAAATTATATCGGTATTATCGCTGATGATTTAACAGGTGCAAACGATACTTCTTTGCAGTTTTTTGTGCAAGGTTGTAAAACACAAGTTGCATTTGGTGAAGAAATTACAATTGATGAAAATTTAAAAACAGAAGTTTTTGCACTATCAACAGAATCAAGGAATATCGAACCTCAAATTGCTGTAGAACGTGTAAAAAAAGCAGCGGAAAATATTTTTAAAGAATATAATTTTGAATACATATACAAAAAAATTGATTCTGTTTTAAGAGGAAATGTTGCAAATGAAATAATAACAATGGTTGAAGCATTAGAATACGATGCTGCAATTATTTTTCCCGCGTTTCCAAATGAAGGAAGAACAACAATAGGCGGCTATCAATTACTAAAAGGTTTGCCTATACAAAGAACAGAGTTTTCTCGTGACCCATCTTCTCCTATTACGGAATCAAATATTATTAATCTTGTAAGAAATCAACTTGGAGAAGGCAGCGAAAATATTGTAGACCTAATAAGCCTTGATATAGTTATGAAAGGTGCAGGTCCTATACTTACAAAATTAAATGAATTAATTTCTAACGGTAAAAAAATCATTGTTGCAGATGCAGTTTACACAACAGATTTAGAACAAATTGCTCTAGCTCTTACAAAAAGCCAATACAAAATTTTACCTTGTGGTTCAGCAGGGGCTGGTCAAGCATTAAGTAAAATTTGGCATCCAAACAATGGTGAAGTTAATTCTCAATCACCAGAACTTCCTAACTTGCCAAGATTAGTTGTATCTGGCAGTGCAACAGAATTAACGGCTGCGCAAATAAAACGTTTACAAGATAATGATGACATTGAAAATACATATTTTATTGCAATTAAACCAGAAAACATTTTTACAAACGATTTTGAAGAAATCGCACAAAGAATCAAAAATAATCTTGTAAAAAATAATGTTGTAGTTGTTCATTCGTCTCTTTTAATAGAAAATCAGGAACAATTTAATGATTTATTACTTGAACACGAACTTTCAAGACAAGCATTCATTTCTAAAATCTGTGATTATTTGGCGGCAATAACACGAAGTGTTCTTTCTGAGAAAGAAGCATTTTTGATAACTGTTGGTGGTGAAACATCTTATAAATGTTCTCGCGCAATAGGTAGTAAAAACATCCAAATTATTGATACAGTTGCCCCAGCTATTCCATTAGGTCTTGACCATAAAGGACAATACATAGTTACAAAATCAGGGAATTTGGGAACTCAAAACACTTTAATTGATATCGTTAGATATTTTGAACAAGGATAAACAATGAAAAAAATTGCAATTACACTTGGTGACCCGAATGGAATATCACCAGAAATTACTATTAAAGCACTTAACTTTTTGGATTTACCCAAAGAAAAAGTCATATTAATTGCAAACAAAAACATTCTTGATTATTACGAGGAAAAATTTGATCTTTATCTTGAGAAAGACTACGAAATAATAGAAATTCCTTATGAAAAAAGAGATATAAAATTTGGAAAAGAAACAGAAGAAGCTGGGGAATTTGCATTTTGCGCACTTCGCAAAGCCTGTGATTTAGCACAAGCAGGAAAAATTGAAGCAATAGTAACAGCACCAACATCAAAGCACTCTATGCAAATGGCTGGTCACAATTATTCTGGACAAACAGAAGTTTTAGAGCAATATCTTGCAAATGAAAATCAAAAAGCAGAAATGTTGTTTATTTGCGGAAAATTTTCAGTTCTTCTATTAACAAGACACATTGCATTAAAAGATATTCCTTTTTTAATTACAAAACAAATGATAATTGAAAAAGTAACAACTTTAACAGACTCATTCAAAACACAATTAGGAATTAACAATCCAAAACTTGCAATTTGTGCTTTAAATCCACATGCAGGTGAAAATGGAATGTTTGGCGATGAAGAGATAACTCAAATTATTCCAGCTATTGAAGAACTTCGAAAAAACGGAATAAATATAGATGGTCCATTCCCAGCAGATGCACTTTTCACAAACTGTGCAAAAAAAGAATGTGATTATGATTGTTATATCGCAATGTATCACGACCAGGGCCTAATTCCTATAAAGCTTTTAGAACAACAAAATAGTGTTAACACAACAATTGGTTTAAATGTTATTAGAACATCACCTGCCCATGGTACAGCCTTTGATATTGCAGGACAAAACATTGCAAACCCAAACAGCATGATTAACGCAATAGAACTAGCCATTAAATAAAGGATTCAATATGAAAAAGACAATGTGCATATACTGCTCTTCTAGCAACAACTTACCAGAAAAGTTTTACGTAGTGTCAAAAGAGCTTGGCGAAAAACTAGCGCAAAAAAATTTTAACATGGTATATGGTGGAACCACTGTTGGAATGATGGGAGTTATTGCTGATAATGCATTGAAAAATGGAGCAGAAGTAATTGGTGTAATACCAGAGCGCATTGCTTCTTTTGGCTTAAAACATCCAGAACTTGCACAAGTTATCGTTACGAAAGATATGCGTGAGCGCAAAGCCACAATGGAAAAATATGCAGACATTTTTGTTGCAATGCCAGGTGGATTTGGAACATTCGAAGAAATTTTTGAAATATTAGTAGCAAAGCAACTAGGTTACCACGACAAACCTGTTATTTTCGTTAACTTTGATGGTTATTACGATAATATGATAAAAATGTTTGATACAGTTTATCAAAACAATTTTGCAAAAGAAGAAATGAAATCTCTATATTTCATCGCAAAAAATGTAGATGAAATATTTGAATACGTAGATAATTACGCTCCTCAAGAATTTGTTCACAAGTGGTAAATTCTTATAGTTTGTAAACATATATTAAGACATTTTAAAAAAATATGACTTTAAAACTAAAGTTCATTAAAAAAGTGTCGATAGTATGTGTGTAACAAACAATAAGGAGGACCCAAAAATGAGTAATATCAATCCAATCAAATTCGGAGTAGGAAATCAGTATTACAAACAAAATACTAACGAAGATTTAGCACAACAAACAGGTCAAGAAAATAAACCTGAGGCAAATGCTCATAAGCAAGTAAATGGCAGTGATGTACTTGGTTACATGGCAGCACAATCTGTAGCATTTGTTCAACCTAATGCACCAAAAACAGTTAATGTTGCAGAGTTAATTGCGAAATACAACACACCAGAGCAACAAGACCGTATTGCTGCATTTATGAAAGATTTTGAAGCTGACTTTGATGAAGCATCAGCGATTGCAGTAGATGAATTCGGCATTTCCGAAGAACTTGCTGACGATATTGCACTAGAATACATTAATGCAACTTACTAAAGAATTTCTCCCAATCCAATTATTGTTTGTTATTTTCACTGAGACCGCAATGCGGTCTTTTTATTTTGTGTTATAATATTTTCAAGACAATAAGGAGGTTAAACACGTGGGCTACAAAATTTTAGAGAAAATTGAATTATGCCCAAATCAATACGAGCTTAGAATTGAAGCTCCATTCGTTACAAGAAATGCACAAGCTGGGCAATTTATTATATTCAGAGTAGAAACAGACGGCGAAAGAGTGCCAATCACTATCGCTGACGTTGATAGAGAAAAAGGTATTTTAACAGTTGTATTCATGGCTGTTGGTTATTCTACAAAGAAATTAGCTCAACTTGAAGTTGGCGATGAAATTTTAGATGTAGTTGGACCTTTAGGTAAAGCAACAGAAATTGAAAACTACGGAACAGTTGTTTGTGTTGCTGGTGGTTATGGTGCAGCTCCTTGCTATTTAATTTCAAAAGCATTCCACGATGCAGGAAACAAAGTTCATATGATTATGGGTGCTAGAAATAAAGATTTATTATTCTGGCAAGATAAAATGGCAACAGCATGTGCAGAATTACACATTGCAACAGATGATGGTACTTTAGGTCACAAAGGTTTTGTAACTGAAGTATTAGCAGACATTATGAAAAAAGAAAAAGTTAACTATGTAATTGCAGTTGGTCCTATGCCAATGATGAGAGCAGTTGCTAACTTAACAAGAGAAGAAGGCATTAAAACAGAAGCTAGCATGAACCCAATCATGATTGACGGAACAGGCATGTGCGGTGCTTGCCGTGTAACTGTTGGTGGCGAAGTTAAATTTGCTTGTATAGATGGTCCTGACTTTGATGCTCACAAAATTGACTTTGATGAAGTTATCAACAGAACAAGAATCTATAAAGATGAAGAAAGAAGAAGAAGCGAAAACTGCAACTTATTAAAAAAAGCAGACGCTGTTGTTAAATAGAAAAGAGGACGAGCATGGCAGGAAAAATTCCTATTTGCCCATTAATGAGCGCAGGTAACGAAATAAATATCGTTTGTGTTCAAGAAAATTGTGCGTGGTATATGAAAAACTACAAAACTTGTTCAGTATATTTACTAGCACATAATGCGGTTCTTGATATTAAAGAAAAACAAGCTAAAAAGACTCCGTAACGGAGTCTTTTTTTTTAAATATACGCACCTACAATTTTTTTAACTTCATTAGCGGGTACTGCAAAGCCAATACCGATATTAGATTTATTATTATCTGGATTAAATATAGATTGACTTATGCCAATAACTTCCCCATTTGCATTCAAAATTGGGCCACCAGATGAACCTGGATTTATTGCCGCATCGGTTTGAATTTTGTTTCTTTCATAATCAATTCTTGAAACAATCCCCGTTGTCAATGTTCCTTTAAAGCCAAATGGATTGCCAATTGCAAGAACTTTTTGTCCAACCTTTATCATAGAAGAATCACCCAATTTTATTGTTGGTAACGAATTTTTTGGTTTTATTCTAAGCAAAGCCAAATCACCATTTTGGTCATAAGGCTCAACCACCTCAGCCTTGTATGTTTCACCTTTTGATGTTGTAACTTCGATATAAGAAGCTTTATTTACAACATGCGAACTTGTTAAAATAATTCCACTCTTATTAATAACGCAACCTGTTCCACTTGAAAGCCCATCTAGTAACTGTGCTTCAACTAAAACAATAGCTGGATTAATACGCTCGTAAACTGTGACGTTTATAAATTCTTCCCCTTTATAATCATCTTCTCTTGAATAAACAGTTAAATTTAAAAATAGTCCACTTATTAAAGAAATTATCAATACAGATATTACAGAAAAAATTTTTATATGCTTAGACACTAGAAAAACCCAATATTTACTACCAATCATATTAAAACTTTTTTAATCATTATGTGCATTAGCAAGAAAGAAAATACTTTTAGCAATTTAAACAGTTATTATAACTTCAAATTATATTGTTATGAGGATTTGTTTTGAAGTACAATTTTGTTATGTTGAATACGATTTTAAAAATAACAAATAATTTAGTTGGAAGTATGGAAAAGATTGTCGGCAAAGACAATGTGCTTTCTTCATATGAAGAAAGATTTGTGTATTCAACAGATTCAACAAACATCACAAACCCGAAAGATTTAGCTGATGTTATTGTTTTCCCAGAAAATACTGCACAAGTTAGCAAAATAATGAAATATGCTTATGCAAAGAATATTGCAGTTGTTGCTCGCAGTGCGGGAACAAACCTTTGCGGAGCTTGCCTTCCTAAAAGAAAAGGTATTATTCTTGATTTTTCAAGAATGGATAAAATATTAGAAATCAGCAAAGATAACTTAATCTGCAAAGTTCAACCAGGAGTTGTTGTTGAAGACTTACAAAAAGCAGTTGAAGAATTTGACTTATTTTATCCACCTGATCCATCAAATTTAAAAGTTTCTATGATTGGTGGAAGTATTGGTTTATCATCTGGGGGCCCTCACACATTTAAATATGGTTCAACAAAAGATTATATTATTGACTTAGAAGTTGTATTAGCAGATGGAAGCATTATGCACACGGGCTCATCTTGTTCTAAGAACGTTACAGGATACAATATGACTCAACTTTTTGTTGGTTCAGAAGGGACTCTTGGAATTGTTACACAAGCAACAATAAGGCTCATTCCGAAACCAGAAGCAAAACGAGTTATGCTTGCATACTTTGATGATTTAGAAGACACATCTAGAACCGTTAACGAAATCATCTCAAATCTAATTACACCTTCTGTTATAGATTTAATGGACAAAAACACGTTAAAAACTGTTGAAAGTTTTTATCCTTGCGGACTTCAAACAGATAAAACGGCAGCTCTTTTAATTGAAATTGATGGTTTTAAATCAAACTTAGATGAACAATATGAAAAGATTATTGAAATATGCAAAAACAATAATTCATCATATATTCAAACGGCTTCAACAAAAGAAGAAGAAGAACGTATTTGGATTTCCCGTCGTTCATCTTTTGGAGCGACAGCAAAACTTGCACCAAATGTTCTAACAGAGGATGTTGTTGTTCCAAGAGAAAACATAGTTGCACTTGTAAAAGGAATACAAGAAATTTGCGATAAGTACCAAATAAAAACCTGTATTATGGGACACATAGGTGATGGTAATATCCATCCAAACATGGCTCTAGATTTAAGAAATACAGAAGAACGCTTAAATTTTGAGCGTGCAAAAAAAGAGCTTTTTGAATTAGCACTTTCTCTTAACGGAACATTATCTGGCGAACACGGAATTGGCTGTGAAAAATCAGAGTTTATAAATAGAGCAATCGACTCAAATAATTTAAAAATGATGAAACAAATCAAAAAATTATTTGATCCTAAAAACATTTTAAATCCTGATAAAATATTTTAAAAAGGAGTAGAGTTATTTTCGGATTTGGCAAAAAAGAGAAAGAACAAGAATACGTTGTAAAAATGAGCTATGACCGTTCTAAACCATTAACAAAAAGGAACGTTATAGATTTTATGCGTGCACTAAATATTGAAGTAAAAACTAATACAAAAGCACATGGCAACAATGGTTTATATCAAAAGAATAGAATTGATGTTGCACGCGGTCTAACAGAAGAACAAGCAATTGACGTTCTAGTTCACGAATTTGCACACCATATTCACTATAAAATAGACAAAGACTTTTTAAAAAATGGTGGTTCATTAGAAAACATTTTCAACACAAGCAACATTGTTGAAATAAAAGAAGAACTTATTAATGTAACCAATTTAATCGATAAAAATTCAAGATTAAATATCTTTTTGAAAGCAAAAGAAGAAGCTTCTAATCAAATAAAAGGTATGCAAAGTGCAATAAGAAGAGATTACCCTAATTTTTTGCGTTCTAAAAAATTTCCAGAATTTGAAAAATACATAAAAGGTTCTGAAGCAAGATATCTTGTTAAATATGACGCAATAAGGCTAATGCAAGGATTTTTCTTCAAAAAAGAACGCATTTTGACAGTTAAAAATATTGAAACTGATTTTCCTGATATGCCAAAAGCATTTCAACTATACATTAGGCTTTGCTCTATGCAAAGAAAACAAGCAAAAATAACAAGAAGAATTGGCAAGTTAAATAAATACTATGAAAAGCCAACAGAACTTTTTGCACGATATGTTCAAGGTTATTTTTCAACACCAGAAACAATTTCAACAATAGCACCAAACACAACAAGACGTTTCAATGAACTTCTATCTTCTGGTTATTATAAAGAATTAAAAGATTTGTTTGATATATTTCAAAAAAAAGCTTAAAATCAAAATATGAAAAAGGTAATCGCTTATGTTCATTCTCATTGGGATAGAGAATGGTATAGAGAGTTTGAAGAGTTCAGATTAAGGCTGATTGAAGTCTTTGATGAGGTTCTTGAAGCACTTGAAGCAAATGAACTTCCTTGTTTTTATTTTGATGGTCAAACCGCAGCTCTTGAAGATTATTTAGAAATAAAACCAGAAAAAACAGATTTAATAAAAAAATTAGTCAAAGAAAAAAAACTAAGAATTGGCCCATTTTATTGTTCTAGCGATAGTTTTCTGGTTTCTGGTGAATGTTTATACCGAAACCTAGAAATGGGCATAAAAAAATCAAAAGAATTTGGCGAAACTGAATTCATTGGATACCACTGCGATACATTTGGACACAGCCAAGCACTTCCATATTTATTAAAAGCCTTTGGCATTGATAAAGCTATACTATGGCGTGGTTTAGGTGATTTAAACGCAGACTTAGATTGGCAAGGAATAAAAGTAACATACTTAATTCAAGGCTATTTCCAAGACTTTTTAAGCACTAATTGGACGATTGAAAAGAAAGCAGAAGCACTAAAAAAATATCTTGATAAAATAAGCATAAAGAGTTCAGAAAATGTGCTTTTACCAATTGGAGCTGACCATTTAGCTATTGCAAAAAATATACAAAAACAACTAAAAGAAATGAAAATTGAAGGCTATGATTTTGAAATAGCTACTCCTTTTGAATATTTTGAAAAAATCAAAAAAAGAGATAAAGTTGATGGCGAATTTTTGAATAACAAATTAAACTTCATCCTTCCTGGAGTTTATTCATCAAGAATATACATTAAACAAGCAAATGCCAATTCTCAATGGCTATTAACACGAATAGCAGAACCTTTGCAAGCTTTAGCACATCATCATTTCGGCACAAAAAACAAACAAGCAGAAATCGATAGTGCATACAAAATGTTAATTAAAAACCACGCACACGATAGCATTTATGGTTGCAGTATTGATAAAGTACACGACGAAATGATGACAAGATTTGAAAAAGTTGATTCTATATCAAATGGAATTATAAAACGAGTTGTCCGTGATTTATCAGATGATAACGCGCCTTTAGCTATTATCAATTTATCAAATTTTGAATATAGCGGAAAAGTAAAAATTACGACAGAAAAGAAACTTCCAAAATGGATGAAAGCAGTTAAAATTTCATCAAAAAAAGGTTTTACAGATAAAAAGTTATACAATATTAATGAAATACCTGTAACAGAAGACTATACAACAATTAATGAATATTTAATTGATATTAAAAATTTACCAGCATTTTCTCTAACACAAATAAAAGAAGAAAATATTTGCAAAGAAAACTTCTTAAAAGCGAATGAAACTTTAATTGAAAATAACAATATAAAATTTGAAGTTATCAAAGGAAAAATAACTGTTACAAACAAAAAAACAGGTGAAATATACAAAGATTTCATCACAATTACAGATAGAAAAGATAATGGCGACAGCTATAATTTTGGCGCAGTTAAAGGCGATAAACCAATAAAAGCTATTTTAAAAAGCGTAAAATTAAAAGAAAATAATCATCAAAGAGCAATTCTTTCCTTAACTTTTGATATGCTAAAACTTGATGTCATTTTATACAATCAAAATGAAAGCCTTGAATTTAATGCAAAATGGATAAACAAAAAGAAAAATCATATCCTTCAAATTGGTTTTAATTTAAAAGAAAAAATTACAACAACGCTTAGCGAAGATTTATTTGGTACAGTTAAACGAACATTCAACCCAGACTATGACATTTATAAAGATGTTCCAGCACCAAGAGGAATTGAACTAAAGCCAAATACAGCACCAATGCAAAGATTTGTTCTTGCTCAAAATGTTGGCTTAATTACAAAAGGAAATAATGAATACGAAATAAGCAAAAATACATTGAATTTAACTCTTTTAAGGGCAACAGGGACAATCTCAAACCCTCATAACCCAACCAGAGGAACTCCAGCTGGCCCACCATTAGAGACACCAAAACTTCAATGTTTAGGTGAAAACAAAGCTAATTTTGCACTTTGTTTTACATCTGACGAACAAAAAATGTTCAAATTAGCAGATGAATTTTATATGCCATTTGTTGAACTATTTACAGCGCATAAAAACACAAAATTATTAGATACAAAAAACCTTGTATATGCACTAACTACAAACGATACAGGCATACAAGCAAGAACTTTTGACGACGTAACAAAACAGCTCAAAAATATTGATTTTTAACTTTTTTCGCGCTAACATCTTACTGATTAAGATAGTTGAGAGGATGATATGTCTAAAAGACGCGTAGTCGTGACAGGTATGGGATGTGTAACACCTTATGGTATAGGTGTAGATACATTATGGGATAATATAACAAAAGGTATTAGTGGCGTAAAAAGACACACACTAGACCAAGAAAAACACGTTGTTAAAGTTGCAGGACAAGTTCCTGAAGATATAGATGTAGCTTCATATATAGATCCAAAAGAAGCTAAAAGATTAGATAAAAGTATTATTTATGCTCTTATTGCGGCAGAAGAAGCTTTTAAAGATTCTGGTTTAGACCTTGAAAAAGAAGATAGAACAAGAATTGGCACACTTGTTTCAAGTGCTGCTGGTGGCCTAGTAATGGTTACAGAAGGCTATATGGATATGCTTAAAAGAGGTTTCCACAAGTGCTCACCATTCACAGTTCCAATGATGATTGCAAATATGCCATCAGGTAAAATTTCAATAAAATATGGTTTAAAAGGTTTAAGCAAAGCAGTATTATCAGCTTGCGCAACAGGCGCACACTCTATTGGTGACTCATTTAGAGCAATCCAATATGGAGATGCGGATATTATGTTCGCAGGCGGCGCAGAATCTGCTGTTTGTGACTTCGGTGTAGGTGCATTTGCTTCTGCTAGAACTCTATCAAGAAGCGAAAGACCAGCAGAAGAAGTATCTAGACCTTACGATAAAGACCGCGATGGTTTTGTTATTGCAGAAGGTGGCGCTGTTCTTATTTTAGAAGAAAGAGAACACGCAATCGCACGTGGCGCTAAAATTTATGCTGAAATTATTGGTTATGGTCAAAGTTCTGACGCATACGATATGGTAGCACCAGATCCAGAAGGCAATGGAGCAGAACTAGCAATTCAAAACTGTTTAAAAGAAGCAGGTAAAAAGCCAGAAGATATTGACTACATCAATATGCACGGAACAAGTACACATTTAGGTGATATAGCAGAATCTAATACAGTTGCAAGAGTTTTTGGTGACGCAAAACAAAACCAAAACTTATGTGTAAGTTCAACAAAATCTATGACAGGTCACATGTTAGGTGCAGCAGGAAGTACAGAAGCTATTATTTCAATAAAAGCAATAAATGAAGGCATTGTTCCACCAACAATCAACATTGTAGAACTAGATCCTGAAGTGGCAGATTTAGACTACGTTCGTGATAAAGCAAAAACAAAAGATGTAAAAGTATCACTTTCAAACTCTTTTGGCTTTGGCGGTCACAACGCAGTTTTAATGTTTGAAAAAGTATAAAGGACTTTTATGAATAAATTAAAAAACAGAGCGATAATTTTGCTATACATACTTATTGCTCTGTTTTTGTTTATTCCATTTTTTCTTTCCATACACAGCAACATAACATTATTGCATGATTGCTCAAACTATATGGTTAATACACTTTCCGCATTTTCTGATAATAATTTTTATGTAGAAAGTAATTTTTATTGGAGAGCAAGAATGGTCGTAATGTTTTTGGTTTTTATACCAATAAACATTGCCTACCATTTTTTTCATATTGAATCCATTGATTTACTATTAAAAATACACGCAGGAACTCTATCACTAATTCCAATTTTATTAGCGATATTTTCTGCTAATTTATTTAATAGAGGAAATCAAAAATACCTTGGGGTTATACCTCTATTACTTCTTTCAATAGGAATATTTCCTGTTCTTCCATATGCTTGTTGCGAAGCATACATTGCCGTTTTTGTTTCCTTAATCTTCTTTCAATATTTTTATTTAGACATAAATTTTAAAAAATACGATTATATTATATTTGTTCTTATTTCTTTGTCATTATTTAATTTGCACGAAATGATTGTTCCATTTTATTTAATAATTTTATGGACATACCTAAAAAATAAAAACAAAACAAAACTTTTAACTTTTGGATTAATTTGTCATTCTCTAGCTGTTTTATTATATACAATATGGGCTTTCACACCTATTGGCCCAAATCTTTTAGGCAGCAATGCTATACTTGCAACTACTTACGCATTTAGTCCTATTTTCTTTTTAGGAAGTAAAATAAACCCTTATATTTTTTATTATATTTTTTCAATAATTATACTTATCATTAATTACTTCTCTAAAAATATAAAGCTTCCAATATTCATTTCATTTATTCTTTTGTTAGTTGTATTGTTTAATATTCACAACTATTCATTTCACATACTTACTTGGTATAGATTTGTATGCATTTACATTCTAATAGTTTTTTGTATATTTCTTTTAATAAAAAAGGATACATTAAAACTTAATAATTTTTGCAAAAATTCAATTCCTTTTTTGGTTACGACTTTATTTTTAGGAAATGTATTTCTATGCTACATCTCTTTCTTATATATTGATTTCAAAAAAGAGTTAATTGAAGCATCAAAAGAAGAAATCTATTATATGCAAGACGCCGAAGATAGATTTAACAAATTTGGTTATTTTTATCCAGCACACGTAGAACAATTTGCATATTCAATTCTCACAATTAATGCTGCAAAAAACATCGGCGAAACAAAAGGGATGATTATTTCACATATAAACCATAAAGACGTAAAACCTGTATATTATGAAGATACTGTAAGATGTCAAATAGGTGCACTTTCAGCAAAAATTAAAACAAAATTTTATGATATTACAGAAATAACAAAACAATTAGAAGAAAGAAAAGACTAAAACTATTTTATTTTCTTTAGAACTTCTACAATTCTTTTTGAAGCCAATCCATCACCATATGGATTTATAGCTTCTGACATTTTTTTGTACTCTGTCTCATCTCTCAGTAGTTTTTCAACTGTTGAAACTATTTTTACTTTATCTGTTCCAACAAGTTTTACTGTTCCATATTCAATAGCTTCAGGGCGTTCTGTTGTATCACGAAGTACAAGAACAGGCTTACCCAATGATGGAGCTTCTTCTTGCACACCACCAGAATCTGTTAAAATAATATGTGCTTTTTTCATTAATGAACAAAATTGAGCATACTCTAATGGTTCAATCAAATGTACTCTTTCAACATTATCCAAAAGTTCATAAACAGGCTTTCTTACATTTGGATTTGGATGAACCGGATAAACAACTTGAATATCATCATTATTTTTAACAAGTTCAAGTATAGCTTTGCAAATTTCTCGAATTGGTTCACCAAAGTTTTCACGTCTATGAGAAGTCATTAATATCGTTTTTAAATTTGGTTTTAATTCTAAACCTTCAACCTCTTCTACGTGGTTTTCGACTGTGTATAAAAGTGCGTCAATTACAGTATTTCCTGTCTTATAAATATTTTCTTTTGCGACGTTAGATTTTACTAGGTTTTCACAAGATTTATCAGTTGGCGCAAAATAATATGTGCAAATAGCATCTGTAAACACACGATTTATCTCTTCTGGGAACGGATAATATTTATCAAAAGTTCTTAACCCAGCTTCAACGTGCCCAACCGGTACTTTAGCGTAAAAAGCTGATAAAGCAGCCGCCATAGAAGTTGTTGTATCACCATGAACCAAAACAACATCAGGCTTAACCTCATCAATAACTTCTTTTGTTTTTAAAAGTACATCACTTGTTAATGACCATAGATTTTGATTTTCTTTCATAATATCAAGGTCATAATCTGGTTTAATTTCAAATAATTCTAGCACTTGGTCTAATATTTGACGGTGTTGAGCCGTAACGCAAACAACACTTTCAAGAACATCTGAATTTTTTTCGATTTCTTTAACTAATGGAGCCATTTTTATAGCTTCAGGTCTTGTTCCAAATATTGTTAAAACCTTGATTTTACTCATTATAACCTACTAGATATTAACAGCGTCACGAACTTGAGTCATAACCTTCTCAGCTTCTGCTGCTGCTCGTTTATTACCTTCGTTAATAATATCTTTTACCTTATCCATATCATTTTGATATTCAATACGTTTTGCACGAATTGGAGCAAATTTTTCATTAATAATTGCACCCAGTTGACGTTTACAATCAGCACAACCACGAGCACCCGCTTTACATTCGCATTCAACTTGGCAAACAACTTCACTTGGAGCAAATGCTTGATAATATTTGAATGCAACTTCACACTTATCTGGATGTCCAGGGTCATCTTTTCTAGCTCTGCTTCTATCTGTAATACATTGCATTACTTTCTTTGCTGTTGTAGCTTCATCATCTGAAATTTTAATATCATTATTAAATGATTTACCCATCTTTTGACCATCAACACCTTGAAGTAATGGGATTTGAGTCAATTTTGGTTTTGGTTCATTAAATAATTCTGTTTTATAGATGTTATTAAATCTTCTTGCAATATCTCTTGTTATTTCCAAGTGAGCTAATTGGTCAACACCAACAGGAACAATCGCACCATTTAAAGCCATAATATCAGCAGACATTAAAACAGGATAACCAAGTAAACCATAGTTTAACTGTGGCATATTTTCTGAAGCACCTTCATCTTTATTTTTTAAGATTTTAACCATATCTTTTAAGGTTGGATCACGTTCCACCCAATTGTTTGGAGTAATCATACTTAAAAGCACGTGCAACTCTGCAATTTGAAGAACTTTTGATTGATAATAAATTGTTGATTTATTAGGATCAATTCCACTTGCTAACCAATCTAAAACAACATCTAATTTATCTTGTTTTAAATTTTCAGTTTTATCATATTTAGTAGTCAATGCATGCCAGTCAGCAACAAAATAAAAACAATTATAATCTTCTTGCAACTGAACCCAATTTGTAATTACGCCCATATAATGACCTAAGTGCAGTTTACCTGTTGAGCGCATACCTGATACTAAATTTAACTTTTCCATTACGGTCTTCCCTTTTATGCATTAACTATGATAATTATACCAAAGATAAGCTGTTTTGATACTTTCCTCTAATGTTTTTTCATTGTTCCAACCAAGTATTTTTTTTGCTTTTGTTGAATTTGCAAGCAGTATAACAGCATCACCCTCGCGGCGAGGCATAATTTCATAATCTATTTTTCTACCAATTATTTTTTCGGCACAATCAAATACTTCTTTTACGCTATATCCTTTTTCACTACCCAAGTTGAAACAATCAGACTTATTTTCTTTTTTCAGATATTCACAAGCTAATTTATGCGCTTTTACTAAATCTTCAACATTCACATAATCACGTACGCAAGTGCCGTCTTTTGTATCATAATCATTTCCAAATATTTTAAATGTTTGTTTATTATTTAAAATATTTGGAATTAAATGTGTTTCAGGCTCGTGCCATTCACCTATTCTTGTTTCACTATCAGCACCAGCAACATTGAAATACCTTAAGCAAATAGATTTTATTCCATATTTTTCATCATATTCTGCAAGCTGTTTTTCTATTTCAAGCTTTGTTTCTCCATATGGATTAACAGGGTTTTTCTTATGATTTTCATCAAGAGGAATATACTCTGGTTCTCCATATATAGCGCAAGTTGAAGAAAACACAATCTTTTTAACTCCATACTTAACCATAGAATTTAAAAGATTTAATGTTCCACCCACATTATTTTCAAAATATTTTTGTGGGTTTTTAACACTTTCTTCTACTTGAATATAACCAGCAAAATGAATAACAGTATCTATTTTGTAGTTTTTGAATAGTTTTTCAACATCATTAATATTTTTCAAATCACCTTGAACAAAATCAAAATTTCCAATTTTCTTAAGTGCATTGATTGTCTCAATATGTCCATTTTCAAGACTATCAAAAATCACTATTTTTTCATCTGCATTTAGAAATTCTAACGCACAATGACTACCAATATATCCTGCTCCACCTGTTATTAATATCATTAAACGGTTTTTTCCTCTTGTGGCTTATTAACAACAACTTGTGGAAATGGGATTTCAATACCTTCTTGTTCAAATCTTTCTTTAATCATTTGATTAAATCTTCTTTTAATTTTCCATTGTTCTTGAGGTGTTGTTTTAATTCTACATAGAACAACAATAGCTGAATCTTGAAACTCATTTAAACCACAAATTTCAATATCAGAAAGAACATATTTGCCGTATTCTTCACTCTCTTTAAGTTCTCTACCTAAGTCTTTTAATACCTGCATAACATGATTAATATTTGTTTTATATGCAACCCCAACATTAAATAATGGGAATGAAAAATCTTTAGTTTGATTGATAACAGTATCAATTTGACCATTTCTTAAATAATGAACATCTCCATTGTATGCTCTAATTACACACATTGTTAATGTAAGTTTTTCAACGGTTCCTGTTGAGCTATTTACAGTAACATAATCACCCACACGAAGTTGACCTGTAAGAATAATTGATAAACCTGTAAAAATATCTTCTACGATTTTTTTACCGCCAAAACCAACAGCAACACCAAGTACACCAGCAGTCGCTAAAATTGCTTTTGTATCAATACCAAAATTACCTAAAATATTAGTAACAAAGAATAAAATAACAATAGCATCAATAACATATATACCAAGTTGTCTTAATGTCTGATAATTTTTTTTCATTTCGTTATCTGAAATTCTATCAATAACTTTATCAAAAAATATGTGCAAACCTTTATTAACAAATTTCAAAACAAAAAAGAATATTATAATTTCTAAAATTGATTTACCAATCAAAAAGAAATCTATTTTTTCTGCATGTTTAGCTATCATATCTTGCAAAATTTGTTGCATTTTTATCTCCTTTACTAATTTTCAGCCCATTTTGGATAGTAATAAATTATAACATTATGTTTTTTCTTTATGTGTGCATGTCCACCTAAAATTAGATTAGTAGAATAACCAGCAAAAGGTATCAAGGTTAATGCCCATTTGATAGGAAAAACAATGTAAGACCTATCTTGTCCGCGCTTTATATAGTCATCTTTTAACTTTGATTTATCCAAATTAGGAATTTCAAAATCATCTAATACAATAATAGCTGGTATTCCATTCATACCACGTGATTGATACGTTTGGATAACGGCGGTTGCTTTGGTTCCCTTTGGGATAACAACTCTATGATTATATTTAACATCTTCCCTAACAACAAAATCAATTAGCTGACCTTCTACAATAGAATCATTTTTTGTTGTGATAGGAGTTTGAATTTGCAGTTTAATTGGAATTTTATCAACAGCAGTATAATCATATTTTAAATTTTGTATAGGTTTTTCTATGTTTTGATTTTCTAAACTTTCTTCAATAAAAGTATCTCTTTCAAATGCAAATGTTGAAAGCGAAGAAAAAAGAATCATAGAAAACAATAATGAAAAAACCTTATTCATATTTAACTGCCTTTGTTGAACCAGATTTTATTTTCTCATGTAATTTTTTTCTATTTTCAATTGAAGTTAACAAGAAATTTTGATAAGCCTCATTTTCAATATATTCATTATTTTTCAGGTAATAAGGGTGTTTAATATAAATATATTCATATATATTTGCTAATCTTTTAGAAGTTAAATTATGTCTTGAAATCGTATCATATCTTTTTTGAGGTTGAGATTTATTTAAATATGTAATCATACCAAGCGGATTGTAGCCGGCCTTAACCATAAAATCAACAGCTCTTTTATCAAAAAATCTTTCATATTTTTTAGGTGCAGCTTTCACTTGAAAAGAAGTAACAAAACCTCTAAAACCACCAGAATATGATTCTGCACTCTTAGATATTTCTCTTGCTATATATGCAGCAAGTTCGTCATCATTAGATGCAAATTGCAGAGTTTGATCATATACAAAAATTTGTCTTTTCATCAAACCCGGTTCCAATTTGATTTTTGACTCATTATCTTTATAAACAAAAATCATTCTCACATCAATTTGATTGGCATTCAATAGTTTTAATCCAATATCACTTATATGCTTTTGTAATGCAATATCATCAACAAGGTTAACCTCTTTTGTTTCTTTTGCAAAAGAAGGAACTACCATAAAAATAAAACAAGCAAATAGAGCTAAAAATCTTTTCATACACACTACCTTCCTCACTCAATTATAAACGAATTTTTATAATATTCAAAACAAAAAGAGAGACCTTTGTTAAAGTCTCTCTAATTCTTTATATTTTTATAAGCAGAAAAGACGAATCTTTTAAGGCCTTAACAGAATGTACAACATCCTTTTCAAACATAAATAATTGTCCTTTCTTTATCTTATATTTTTTTCCATCTTCATCTTCTATAGGAACATCACATCCACAAGATTGGCAAGTACAACTATCAGCTTCTGGGAAAATAATTTCTATTTCTCCATCTGTAACAAAAAGTGCAGTATTTGCATGTGAAGAATGAGGGTCTAAGTATTTATGTTTTTTTAATGAAACCAACTTTAAATGAGCTCCATTGTTTTCCATTAAATCAACAATTTCTCTATCCAAATCTGCTTTTGAATCAATTAATTCATCAATTTCAAATATTCTATACAACATATAATTCTCCTTTCCCCGACATAATAAATTTAATTAAGGAAAATAAAATCACCAAGAATTCTATAACCTCTTGCATATTCTATCTGCGTAAATATATAATTTTAAAAAAGAGGAATTTTTAAAATGGAAGAATTAAAAAATAATAAACAATTTAATGTCCTAAAATGGATATTTATTATCGTATCCATTATTCACGTTGTATATGCAACCATAACAATGCGCGGAATGTATATGGATGGCGGTTTCTATATGCTAAAAATTTTAAATAGCATTGCAAATTTTAAAATAGATTTAGTTTTCGATCCTGGACATCCTAGATTTTTTATACTATGGATATTGCAACTTCCTGTATATATCGCAAATTCAATTTTCTTTGTAAGCAATAAATTTGCATTAATGATGATATATTCTTTTTCACATTTTGCACTTCCAATATTAGCATTATGGTGGAATTATAACTTAACAAAAAGAACGGGAAGAACAGATATTCTTTTTTGGAACTTATTCACCTACTGTGCAATTGTAACAACTTTTTGTATATTTTCAATAACAGAAAGCATTCTTGGTGCAATGCTTCAATTTATTCTTCTAAATTACCTTGTATCAAATATAAAATTAAAAAAATCCGATTATTTTGCAATTTCTTTTCTCACAATAATGATGTTTGCAACTTTTGAATACGTTGCTTGCTTGGGACTTTTATTGGCACTTGCATCAATATACTATATACGTAAGGAATCAGACAAAAAAGAAAAAATTGCCAAAGGATTTATAGGTATTGGCTCATTAGCTGCAGCAATATTCAATGCAGCATATATGTTCTCAATTCCAGGTGAAGGAGGAGAAATTGTCAGATTTTTAAAAGAAACTTTTGATTTTATACCACATATGTTTAATTTAAATATACTGATAACAATAACAGCCATTATACTAATGATACTATTTGCATTTAAAAAAGAACCTTTTAAAGTAAAATCTATAGTTTGTATAAGCGCAATATTTTTATACATTATTATTAAACTTTTTTCTATAAAATCGATATCTTTATCACCAATGTGGGAAGGTCATTTTAGAACAATTCTATGCTGGTTTATACCACTATTATTTTTCTATATTTTCTTAACAGATATTTTTAATAAAAAAATAAATTCTGCTAAACTTACAAATTTATTTTGCATTATTCTTCTTTGCGGTATTTTCCAAACAGCTTGGCAGTGTATAAACACTTACTACTGGAATGAAAATATTCAATATATGAAATCAGAACTACAAAAACATGAAGGTCCATTATATATTCCAGCTGAACACCCTGAAATATCAAACTTTCACAACGCAGAACTTAGAAGATATATATGGCACAGCGGATATTCATTTATAAGCATTTTATTTTCTGATACATATGAGCAAAAAACTTTATTAATGCATTATGATGAAAAAATAGATGAAGGAAATCTTACATTCAGAGACGCATTATATGTAAAACCCAATACAAAAAACGCAATATCAATACCATATGCAGCAACAATTGATATAAAAAACAAATATTGGGATTTAACAAAATGTGCAGAGGCTCTAGATAAATACAATAAAGAAAATAATATTCAAACATTGGAATAAATCTGCTATAATTAGAATGTATGAAAGAAACCGTAAAAAATATTCTTGAAAAGTATATAAACATAAGTTGCGAAACAACTTTAATCGTCGGTTTTTCAGGCGGTTGGGATTCTATGTGTTTATTAGATATTATGAACAAACTTTCTCATGAATATGGTTTCTTACTTGTTGCTGCACATCTTAATCATAATTGGAGAGGGAAAGAATCTGAATTAGAAAAAGAACGTTGTCTTGCCTTTTGCGAAGAAAATGATATCACTTTTATTTCAGATACGCTTGAAGAAGGAACAAAGGCAACCGAATTAATTGCAAGAGAAAAACGTTATGATTTCTTTAAACGTTGTGCAGAAGAATTTGAAGCTGATGCAATATTAACAGCTCACACAAAAAGTGACAATGCAGAAACTATTTTATATCGTATTATTAAAGGTACAGGCTTGAATGGTCTTGAAGGGATTCGTGAATTAAGAGAATTAGCAGGATTTAAAGTTATTCGCCCTATCCTAAATTTTTCAAGAAAAGACATTGAAGAATACTGCATCAAAAATGAATTATACCCAAATAACGATACAAGCAATGCAAACACAAAATATGCTCGCAATAATATTCGTCACAATATTATGCCTGCTATAAAAGTAATCAACCCAAATATTGAAAACTCATTAATTACACTTGCCGATATTGCAACAGGCAACAATAAAGTAATTAACGAATTAATGGAAAATATTGAGAAACAAATTACAATTGGCGATAAATGGCTAACACAAAACTTTTTAATTTTAAATGCTGCCATTAAACAACATTTTATTTATAAACTTTTGGTAAAAAATGAAATAGAACCAAGCTTTGCAAAGACACAAGAATTAGTTAATTTTATAACTGACAATCAAAAATCAAAAACAGGAAAAACCCTTTCTATAACAAATGATTTGTGGCTATTCGTTTCACACAAATACACATATCTTGTTCATGCTGATAGCTATAAAAAAATAGAAGGCGAAATTGAAATTAAATCAATAGGCACTCATACTTTAGAAAATATTTATCATTTATCAATTATTGAAAATACAGAAAGACCTGATAAATTTCCTAAAGCAATCCAAAAGAGTGCATATGTTGACTTGAACGAAATTGATTTTCCATTAACCTTAAGAACAAGACGAAATGGTGACATCATCCAACCATTCGGAATGCAAGGTAAAATGAAATTAAAAAAATATTTTATAAATAAAAATATTCCTGAACACGATAGAGATAAAATTCTATTATTGTGCAAAGATAAGGAAATATTATGGGCAATTGGAGTTGGGTTGAGCGAAAAATTGCGTTCAAAAAACATTCCAAAATATAGACTGGAACTGGAGATAACAAATAATGACTGATTTGGATAAAGACATAAAAGACCTTAGAGTACTTATTTCAGAAGAAGAAATACAAAAAAAACTTAAAACACTTGCAAGCGAAATAGAAAAAGTTTTTACAGTCGATGAAGATATATATGTAATATGCGTACTAAAAGGTTCTGTTATGTTTTGTGCAGATCTAGTTAAACACTTTAATCATTCAGTTCAAATGGAATTCATTAGAATTTCTAGTTATGGTAACGAACAAAAGTCATCAAACAATTTACAAGCAATTGATTTAACACTCCCTAATTTACACGAAAAAAATGTATTAATAGTAGAAGATATTATCGATACAGGATTAACTGCAAGATTTTTAACTGACTTATTTAAGATAAAACATCATCCTAAAAAGCTTGCATTTGTAACATTATTGAATAAAAAATGCGCAAGACAAATAGAAATCGAACCTGATTTTTATGGTTTCGAAATTGACGATAAATTTGTAGTCGGATATGGATTGGACTACAAAGGATACTACAGAAATCTACCTTATATTGGATATTTTCCTAGCTAAAACCAAAATCTAAAATCAAAAATATTTCTAAATTGGAATAATATAAATTTACGTCTTGAATTAATTATTTTGTTTGTCTTGGCAACATTAGATAACGTGTCTTTATACAAACCCGCATACCTATTTACCACAGACTTTACATATTGAATATCTAATTCAAGTTCTTTAGTTTTTTCCATAGTGATTCCAAGACTGTCATCTTTATATATAAAGGCAATCGGAAACAAATAATTTCTTCAAAAACATTTTTTGTTACAAACTTAACAAAAAACTATTGAACTTCAACATCTTTCATTCCAACATTTTTTAGTTTTTTCTCAATTTTTCTATTCCAAGGCAAATCTTGTCTGAATACATATTCATACCCTGTAACTTCTCCACGAGAAAATGTTTTTAATTGTTCATCACAAAGCTGCTCAAATTCTTTTTGTAATTTTTCTGTAAACTCATGTCTATCGAACTTACAATTATCTTGAGTAATAATAATTGGTTCACCAACTTCAGCCAAACACTCTGGTCTATCTTCACGCAAGAATGTATAGTTTACAGCAACAGGGATTAAATTAACACCGCCATGTTTTTTTGCTATATTTTGAGCGATATAAGCCAAACCTGTTTGGAACTCCATAGGTCTATAATTTGGCGGTCTAACGATACCTTGTGGAAAAATCCAAAAACCCATATCTGGTTCTTTTAAATCATCAACAATATACTTTAGAGATTTCATTGCTTCTTGTGCAGAAGATTTATTTACTGGAAAAGCACCAATCAATGCAAATAAAGGAAATCTATTCATTTCCTCAATCATCATTCTAGTACGAACTTTAAAAGCACGGCGCATTAGATTATAACCAATCAGACCGTCCCACCAATTATTATGTGTTGCATAAAAAATAGAAGGAAAATTCTTATCTCTTCGTTCTTTAAATGCTTCAAGATTTTTTATACGAAGAGCATAAAATCTATGACTTACCATACGAAACATAACTCTATCTGCAAGCCAAGTCCAAAAAGGTCTATTTTGAGCCTTTCTAAATTTTTCTTTTCTATTCCTTAATTTTGTAGGAGGAATATCAGAATATAATTTTTCCGTTTTTTCCTTTTGCATACTTTTATACCACTAATCTCTTTTTCGATTATAACATTTTTTTGAAAATTTAATCAAAAATTTCCTTTACACTTACAGATTGTAAATTTTTTATTTCATCAAGCTGTTTATATATAGCTAAAACAGGAGATTTTTCATTAGAAAATACTTTTGCGTTAATTTTTAAAGTATCACCATCTTCATCAATTGTTTTATGATTATAATCTAATATTTCAGGAAACATTTCCATCAATTTTTTATAAACTTCATCATATTCATCATATTTACACACAAAAGAAATTTTTACTTTGCGCAAATGTTTCATATTTCTTGGCATTAATTTCAATTCAAAAAATCTAATCAAAACAAGAACACAAACTGTAATTAATGTAGTTGCAACTGCAAGACTTATTTGACCACAACCACAAGCCATACCGATAGCTGCAACTATCCATAATGTAGAAGCTGTTGTAAGTCCTGTAACTGTTAATCCTTGTCTTAAAACAGTCCCTGCACCAATAAAACCTATACCAGTAATTATTTGAGCAGCAACACGAGATGGGTCTCCCAATGGATATAAAGTTACAGCTGTTGAAAATCCATATATTGAAAGGATTGTAAATAAGCAAGAACCTAAACACACTAGAATTTGAGTTCTTAAACCAGCAGCCTTATTAGTCAATTCTCTTTCAAGTCCAATAATAGAACCTAAAACTATAGAAAAAATTATTCTAATTAAGATATCGGCATCCGCTATCTGAAAATAACTCAAAAATTCTTGCATATTCTTTATCTTTCCTTACTATTAGGATCCAGCACGTCTCTAATTGTATCACCAATTACATTAAAAGCTAAAACTGCAACAAAAATTAAAAAACCAGGAGTTAAAAGCCAAGGACGAGAAACTATATTAACAAATTCTTGCGCTTCTTTTAACATATTTCCCCAGCTTGCATCTGGTTGTTGAATACCAAGCCCTAAAAAGCTCAATCCAGATTCTGAGAGAATATAGGATGGCACACTCAAAGTCATAGCAACAATAACATAACTTATAGTCTGAGGTAAAATATGATGAATTATTGTACGAATATTAGATGCACCTATAGCTTCTGAGGCAATAACAAATTCTTTTTTCTTGATTGAAAGAACCATTCCACGAACAACCCGCGAAAACCCAGCCCAACCAATAAGCGCTAATATTAAAACAATAAGTGTAAATCTTTGAATACTTGTCATATCTGCAGGCAAAATTGATGCCAATATAATAAGCAAGTAAAAGCTTGGTATAGACATTATTGCTTCAGCTATTCTCATCATTATAAAATCTGTTTTTCCGCCAAGATAACCTGATAATCCACCATAAAGCATTCCAAGTGGAAATGACACTAATAAAGCAAGGAAGCCTATCGTTAAAGATATTTGACCACCATATAAAAGCCTTGAAAAATTATCTCGACCATTTATATCAGTACCAAGAAGATATAACTCCCCACCCTTTTCAACGTTATAAAATGTTTTATCAAAATATTTAACACGATACTTTTTTGTTCTATCTTCAATATATTTTGTTTCAAAAGTCTCTTTATCAAAATAACGAACATAATTATACGTATAAGGAAATGAGAGTTTACCATCTTCATTAATTACATATATCTTAGATGGCGGACAATACGCTTTATCCCTATTTGAATATTCTTTTGAATATGGAGTAATAAAAGGAGCAAGAAAAACAGCCAAATAAAGAGTCACTAATACAAAAAATGCATAGCGTGCAAATTTATCTTTCAATACCGCTTTTAAAATATTTTCTTTTTGAACAGATTCAAAGCTTGGAAGCTTAGACATTAAGCCACCTCCACTCTAGGGTCAACAAGCTTTAGCAAAATATCAGCAAGTAAGTTACCAATAACAAGCATTATTGTACCAATCATTAATGAAGCCATAACAAGATTAATGTCAGACTTCATAACAGCTTCTAATATCAACCTGCCTAACCCCGGATATTGAAAAACATATTCTGTTAATGCCGCACCACTTAATAACGAAGCAAATTCGAAACCTAAAAGTGTAACCATTGGGTTAATAGCATTTCGAAGCGCGTGTTTGTAGACTACCTTTGTTTCACTCAAGCCTTTTGCTCTCGCAAATTTAACATAATCAGATTGCAATACATCAAGCAAGTTTCCCCTCATTTGTCTTTGCAAACCAGACAAAGAAATTGTGAACAAAACAACAACAGGAAGAACTAAGTGATGAAGAACATCAAGTATTTTTCCCCAAATTGTCATCTCTGAAAAATCATAACTAGTCAATCCACCCGTTGGAAACCAACCTGTTTTTACGGCAAAAATCAATAACAATAAAGCAAAAAAGAAGGAAGGAATTGCCATACCAATACTCGATAATATCGTCAAAATCCTATCAATAGGCTTTCGCCAATGAAGAGCAGCGACAATACCAAGTGGAATACCAACAGCCCAAGTAAAAAATATAACAAAACTTGTCAATAACAAAGTATTTGGGATACGTTCCATTAATTTATCAGCAACTTTTTCACCCGTTGTACAATAACCAAAATCGCCTTGCACAAAACTTTTTAACCACAATCCATATTGAACAATAACAGGTTTATCAAGACCTAAACGTTGCGCTTCATAATCAAGTGTTTCTTGTGTAATAGATGGATTTAACCTAAGTTCTGCCAATGGGTCAACCGGCGCTAGCCTAATTAGAAAAAAGCTTATAATCGATACCAATAATAATAACGGTATCGTTTGTAAAATCCTTTTAAAAATATATCCCCATATATTCATAAGCTAATTTTAGAATATCTAGTGATATTTGGCAATTAGTCTTGTAGGGTTATGTATTTTCTAAATAGCATAAGGGTAATCATTTTTATAATCCCATTCATCAATTAACAATAATTTAGAACAAGTATCGGGATTAGATTTACAAGCATTAAGCGCTTCTCTTCTAGTTTTTCCGGTCTTCCACGGATATGCAATTAAAACACCTGGTTGAGCATCAATCAACGACCTATCAATAGTTGATGGACAATATGTGTATCTATATTGATCACGTCCTGAAACATTAGGCTTTTTATCACCATTGGCATCAAAAAAGAAATGTAAACATTGTTCTTTTGTTAAATAAAAACTTGTTCCATCATTTAAATATATTGTATATTTCCCATTGACCACACCTTTTCTCAAAACAGAAACATGTGGAACCAAATATGTTTCAGCAAATTCTTTGGTGGTTTTTGTTGAAGAATCATATTCTTTACCCGTTTCTTGACACCAAATATCCCAGTAATCCCCAAAAGCGTACGCCCTTGTTTGAGCTTGATTTAATGTTGCATAAAACTTTTTTAATCTTGCAGAATATTCCGATTTTCTCGTTCCTTCTGTAATATTAGGAATAGTCATTGCAGCAATAACGCCAAGAACAACAAGTGCTATCAAAACTTCTGCAAGCGTAAATGCTTTTAGTTTCATAAATTCAAATCTCTTTCATTATAAATATATTAGATTATATCTTTCATTTTAAGTATTTCAATCATACAAAAAAAGTAAAAAGAAAAAATAATAATAATTATCAATTTTAGTTTTTCATAGTTTACAGGCATGCAATTTTGGTGTAAAATATAATTAATACAAACGAGAGATTTGGGATAACTAGAGGTTATAAAACAGCATATTTTATGCGTGTTTTGAGGTATGCAACAACATAGCTGAGGTAGAGCATGGAAAATAATGAGTCTAAATGTTTTTTTGTTATAAAAAAAGACGGTACTAAGGAAAAATTTGATATAAACAAGGTTGTTAATGCAGTTAAAAAATCTGCACAACGTGTGCTTATAGATTTTACTGAAGCACAAATAAATGAAATTTGCTCTATCGTAGAAAAAGATGTTGAAGATTGTGGAAAAACAGAAATCCTTATCCACGATATGCACAATATAGTTGAAGCTGCTTTAGAAGGTGTTAACCCAAAAGTTGGTCAAAGCTATAGAAACTACAGAAACTATAAGCAAGATTTCGTTAGAATGCTTGATAAAGTTTATCAAGAAAGCCAAAAAATTATGTATATTGGCGACAAGGAAAACTCAAATTCTGACTCTGCATTAGTTTCTACAAAACGTTCTTTAATTTTCAATCAATTAAACAAAGAATTATACAAAAAGTTCTTCTTAACTGTTGAAGATTTACAAGCAATCCGTGATGGTTATATTTACATCCACGATATGTCAGCTAGACGCGATACAATGAACTGTTGTTTATTTGATGTTGGCAATGTACTAAAAGGTGGCTTTGAAATGGGTAACCTTTGGTATAACGAACCAAAATCATTAGCAGTTGCATTCGACGTTATCGGCGATATTGTTATGGCAGCAGCAAGCCAACAGTATGGTGGTTTCACAGTTGCAGAAGTTGATAAATTATTAGCACCTTATGCACAAAAAACTTATGATAAACAATACGAAAGATACATCTCAATGGGATTATCTTTTGAAAATGCAAGAAAAGAAGCACTAAAAGATGTTAAGGTTGATTTCGAACAAGGTTTCCAAGGTTGGGAATACAAATTCAATACAGTGGCTTCATCTAGAGGTGACTATCCATTTATCACAATTACGCTTGGTTTAGGCACTGGCGAATACGAAAAAATGGCAGCAATCACTGCGTTAGAAATAAGAAGAGGCGGTCAAGGTAAAAAAGAATGTAAAAAACCTGTATTGTTCCCTAAAATCGTATTCTTATATGATAAAGATTTGCACGGCAAAGGTTGCGAGCTTGAAGACGTATTTGAAGCAGGTATTGAATGTTCGCAACGTTCTATGTATCCAGATTGGTTAAGTTTAACAGGCGACGGTTATGTTGCTAGTATGTACAAAAAGTACAAAAGAGTTATTTCTCCAATGGGTTGCAGAGCGTTTTTATCTCCTTGGTATGAAGAAGGAGGAATGTATCCTGCAAACGAAAACGACAAGCCAATTTTTGTTGGTCGTTTTAACATTGGTGCTATCAGCCTACACTTACCAATGATTTATGCTAAAGCGAAAAAAGAAAGTAAAGATTTCTATGAAGTTTTAGATTACTACTTACAATTAATCAGAAAACTTCACATCAGAACTTATGAATATTTAGGTGAAATGAAAGCTTCAACAAACCCACTTGCGTACTGTGAAGGTGGTTTCTTGGGCGGTCATTTAGGTTTTCACGATAAGATTAAACCGTTATTAAAAGCAGCAACAGCTTCGTTTGGTATTACAGCATTAAACGAACTTCAACAAATCCACAACGGCAAATCATTAGTTGAAGATGGTCAATTTGCTGTTGAAGTAATGGAATACATTAACAAACGTGTAAACGAGTTCAAAGAAGAAGACGGCAACTTATATGCACTTTATGGAACACCAGCAGAAAACCTTTGCGGTCTTCAAGTAAAACAATTTAGAGAAAAATATGGCGTTGTTGCCAATGTATCTGATAGAGGATATGTTTCAAACAGCTTCCATTGTCACGTTTCAGAAGATATTACTCCAATTGAAAAACAAAACTTAGAAAATAGATTTTGGAATTTGATGAATGGCGGAAAAATCCAATATGTAAAATACCCAATTGCATACAATAAAGAAGCAATTAGAACATTAATTGAAAGAGCGATGGATATGGGCTTCTATGAAGGTGTTAACTTATCACTTTCATATTGTGATGATTGCGGTCACCAAGAATTAAATATGGACGTTTGCCCTAAATGCGGAAGCCGAAACTTAACAAAAATCGATAGAATGAACGGTTACCTATCTTACTCAAGAGTAAAAGGTGATACACGTTTGAACGAAGCAAAAATGGAAGAAATAAAAGACAGAAAAAGTATGTAATCATGAACTACCATAATATTACTAAAGATGACATGCTAAACGGGGACGGACTAAGAGTTGTATTGTGGGTTGCAGGATGTAATCACCAATGCGAAGACTGCCAAAATCCAATAACTTGGGATATAACAGGCGGTTTACCTTTTGACGAAGCAGCCGAAGCAGAATTATTTGAAGCATTAGATAAACCTTACATTTCAGGAATAACATTCTCTGGTGGCGATCCACTTCACCCATTCAATAGAGGTGAAACATTCCGTTTAATGCGAAAAGTTAAAGAACAATTCCCAAATAAAACTGTATGGGTTTATACAGGTTTCTTATGGGAAGACTTCATTGATAACCCAAAAATGAAATACATTGACGTTTTAGTTGATGGTAGATTTATAAAATCATTAAGAGAAGAAAAACTTCATTGGGTTGGAAGCTCTAACCAAAGAATTATTGATGTTCAGAAAACATTGCAAACTGGTGAAGTAGTTTTCCATTTTGATAATAGTAAAGTTATATAAATTACTTTTTCAATGCATTTTTCAGTTTTCTAGCACAATCGTAGCAATATGTGCATTCAATTCCACATATACTTGCGCATAGATGTCCTTTTTTAACAAAATGGTCTATTCTGGGCAAATATGGTCTTATTTCATCTACTGAATAATGAAAAGGAATTGATATACAAGCATTATTTAAAAATCTATAAGGTACATTTTTTATATTCTGATAATCATCAACCCCTCTTAAATAAGCCTCATAGAAACTCATATATTTTCCATTAAAAAATTCAATATTATTTCTTCCTACAAGCTTAAAATTATTTATACCAATTTTACTATATTCTTCGATTTCCCACGGTAAAATTAAGTTATTTTTAGTAATAAAATTGTAAAAATTCTTCTCAACAAAAGCAGAACATTTTGTATTAAAAAGTTCATAGCGAAGAGACAGCTCTCTTTTTTCATAGTCGTTTGAATACAAATAAGGAACAGAAAGATTATGATGAGTCCTTATTGGACAACCTTGTATACATCCTTCGTTTACCATAAGTTCAATTAACAAGTTTGGGAAAGACTTCCTCAAATTTTTCAATAATTTAAAATTTTTATGTGTTTCAAAAGAAGGAACTATTTCTTTTATTTGCGGATACATTGCTAGAAATATTTGATATTGACAAAGAAGCATATGTTCAAAAGATGTTGATGTAAGAACTCGAATTTCCGGATATTTTTTCAAAACATAATCTAGTATTTGAGTATTTGATACTCTAACCGTCCAACAACCAATTTTTTTTAAATCCTGAATCAATATATCTAACTTTTGAAGTTGTATTTCTAATATTTTATCCACATCGGAAACATTTCTTGGCGAATTTATCAAATATACAAAATCAAATCCTTTCTCAATAGAATAAGAAATTAGTTTTTTCCAATCAGAATATTTTGTTTCCATATAATATTTTGTTCTTAACTGTTCAAAACCAGTTTTTTCACGACAATTAGCAGGCAACGCAAAATATAAAGAAGTTATTTTACTCTTCTTTACCTTACTATTTATCTCCAGAAGCTTGTCAATATGCTCAAATTCAAAAGGCATTGGAGCACTAAATTTATACATTTATTAATATTTCCTTCTTAATTGCACAGCAAAAGTATAACATAATTTTCAATACCCAAAACTGCAGTTTAAATGTCACCTTTTTTCTCTTCTACAAATTTTATAACTTTAGCAAGTTCTTTTGCACAATCATAACAATAGGTGCATTCACTACCACACATACTAGAGCACAAATGCCCATTTTTTATAAAATATTCAACTTTAGGTAAATATTTTCTTATCGTATCAATTGTAACAAAGTCACCAAAACGTCTGAAGAGATGACTCAAATTAGAAAATGCAAAATCTTTAACTTTGTCATAATCTTCTATTGCCGTTAAATATACTTCATAAGAACTCATATACCTACCATAAGTAAAATCTTCACAATTACGACCAACCAATTTAAACTTATTTACACCAATTTTTGCATACTCTTCAATTTCCCAAGGTAAAATAAGTTTATTTTGGCAAATAAACAATGCAAGATTTTTTATTGAATATTCGCAACATTTTTCGGAAAAAAACCAATGTGAAAAAACTTCATCTCTATTAGAATATAGATCTTTTGTAGAGAAAAAATAAGGTATAGAAGTACAATGTTGAATCCTAGCTGGACACCCAACAATACATCCTTCATTTGTAATTAATTCAATATCATAATTAGGAAACTGGTTTCTCAAATTAGATAACATTTTAAAATTTTTATTTGCCTTAAATGATGGAACAATTTCTTTTACCGTTGGATACATTTCAAAGAAGACCTGAAATTCTTGTATAGTATTAAACTCCAAGGTTGTAGATGCATATAGTTCCATATCTGGATATGTTTTTGAAATATATGCAAGTAATTGAAGACTAGCTACCCTCAATTTATTACATCCTATCTTACGAAGATTGTTTATTAATTTATCTAACTTTTTCAACTGCATATCTAAGACTTTATCTATATCTGCAAGTCCTCGAGGATTGTTCAATAAATATACGAAATCAAAATTTTTATTTTTTGCATATATGATCCTTTCTGCCCAATAATCAAATGTTGTATACTTATCGTAACTTGACCTCAAAGATTCAAAACCAGTAAGGTCATAGCAACTTCTTGGAACCCCAAAATATAAAGATGTTATTTTACTTTTAGTAACATTGTTATTTATTTCAACAAGTTTATCAATATGTTCAAATTCAAACGGCATTGGTGCACTAAATTCGTACATTTATTAAATATTTCCTTCTTAATTCCTCAGCAAAAGTATAGCATAATTTTCAACACAAAAAAAAGCGGTAATTAACCGCTCTTTTTTGTAATCAATTATAAAAGTTATTCTTCATCTTCTACAACTTTTACAACTTCTTCTTTTATTTCCTCTTGCCCTGCAACTTTACCTAAAATTTGTGGTAGTTCAACACCAGCTTGGCTTGCCAAATCGTGCATAGCAGGAAGTGATTTAATTAAATCACGCATAAAATTTGCAGTTGTAGAACCTTTATCTGTTCCAGAACCACCATCCCAAACTGTGATTTTATCAAATTTAATATTTTTAATAGCTTCAACTTGTCTTTCAACAATACTTTCGATTTTTTCAATCATTAAGAAGCTTGTTGCAAGTTCTGGTTTGTTATTACTAATTTTAACAAGTTCTTCATAACCTTTTGCTTTCGCTTCAAGAACCGCTTTAATACCTTCCGCTTCAGCAAAGTATCTTGCCTTAATTGCATCAGCTTCACCAAGCGCAATTCTTCTTTGTCTTTCTGCTTCTGCGTCAGCTTCAACTTGGATTTTTAATTTTTCAACTTCTTGTCTAGCAAGTTCTTCTTTCTTTAATCTTGCTTCTTCTTGTTCTTTTTGAGCCATTAATACATCACGTTCAGCATTCGCTTTTGCAACTTCACCCAGCTTTAATGCTTCAGCTTGTTTCACTGCCAATGTAGCATTGTAATCAGCGATATTAGCTTTCGCAATGTTTTCACCTTCAACAGCTTCTGCTTCTAAACTTGCTGTTTTAATACGTTGTTCTTTTTGAGCATTTGTTCTACCAATTTCTGTTTGAGCGGTTTGTTCTGCTACTTGAACTTCTTTATCTTTATTTGCTTCTGCTTCACCAACTGCACCAAATTTTTCTTGTTGAGCTACTTCAACTTTTGCTTTGTTAATAGCTTCAGCAGCAGCTTTTTTACCAATCGCATCAATATACCCAGATTCATCTGTAATATCTTTGATGTTTACGTTGATAATTTCTAAACCTATTTTATTCAACTCGGTATTTACGTTTGTATTGATTTGTTCCAAGAATTTTTCTCTATCTTGGTTAATTTCTTCAATAGTTAATGTTGCAATTGCAAGACGTAATTGACCTAAAATAATATCACTTGCCTGAATAATAATATCATCTTTAGATAAGCCTAATAAACGTTCAGCAGCATTTATCATAATTTCTTCTTTTGTTGAAATACCAAAAGTAAAAGTAGATGGAACTGCAACACGAATGTTTCCTTTTGACAAAGCACCTCTAAGGTCAATATCCGTTGCCATTGGTTCTAAAGATAAAACGCCATAATCTTGAATCAATGGAATAACAAATGTACCTCCACCGTGGATACATTTTGCGGTAGAATTTGTACCTGTTTTACCGTACACTACGATAATTTTGTTAGATGGACAGCGTTTGTACTGATTTGCTAAAAAGACTAAGGCAGCAAATAGAAATAAAGCAAACAATCCACCAATAGACATAAAAAACATACTTTTCTCCTTATATCTTGACTATGTATACTATATTATTTTCAACTTTTTCAACTTTAATTTGGGAAAACGCTTCAATTTTCTCATCTGATAAACTCTCAGCATTTAATATTGTAAGTTTATTATTTAAATTTATTTCTATTTGACCACCAGATTTAGGTTCAAATGTTGTATAAGCCTTACCCTCTTTTCCCTCAAGTTCTTTTAATTCTATAATAACTTTTTTGTTTAACTTTTTAATGCTAAACATTAAGTATGCAGAAACAAACATACAAAGCATACCAGCGATAAATGCTATAAACATTGTAATCACCCAAGGTAGTTTAAATTGAATCATTGCAGAAATACCGCACCAACCAAAACCCATTAAAAAGGCAAGAACTGATTGAACAGAAAGAAAAGTAAATGATGTTTCAACTTCAGTAATAGAGTCAAAATCTGCATCTACTTCAATATCACCACCAACAAGCATAAACACTAATAGTTTTAAGACATATAAAACTGTTGAAAACACAGCTATTGTCCACAAAATATTTTCTAAACTAATAATCTCGGACATACTAACCTCCTATTATGAAAATTCTATAATATTTTTATACTTTTCATATCATTCTTTTAATTGAAAATCATCCAAAATTTTTGTTTGTAATAAAATATAGTTATAGAAAAAACTAGTTTTGATTGGAGAAAAAGATGGACGAAATCAGAGTAAGAATTGCCCCTTCACCAAGTGGTAATTTGCACGTAGGAACAGCAAGAACTGCTCTATTTAACTATTTATTTGCAAAAAAGAATAACGGTAAATTCGTTTTAAGAATTGAAGATACAGACGCTGAGCGTACAAGCCAAGCTTATGTTGATAATATTTTCGATAGCTTAAAAGCTTTAGGTTTAAATTGGGATGAAGGTCCAGATGTAGGCGGTAATTATGGTCCTTATACTCAATCTGAAAGATTTGATATTTACCCTAAATATGTTCAAGAATTATTAGATAAAGGCTTTGCTTACGAATGTTTCTGCACACCAGAAGAATTAGAAGCAGAAAAAGAAGAAGCAACAGCTAATAAAAAAGCTTATGTTTATTCTAAAAAATGTGAAAATTTAACAGAAGAAGAAAAAGCAAAATTAAGAGCTGAAGGCAGAAAACCTGCTATCAGATTTAATATCGCAAAAGCACAAAAAGCTTTCCACGATTCTTCAATCCTTGCTTTTGAAGACTTAGTTAAAGGTCACTTACAACAAGATACTGACTTAATCGGTGACTTTGTAATTATGAAATCTAACGGCGCACCAACATACAACTATGCCGTTGTAATCGACGATATGTTAATGAAAATTTCTCATATCATTCGTGGTGAAGACCATATTTCAAATACATTCAAACAAATCTTAATTTATGAAGCATTAGGCGCAGAAGTTCCAAGATTTGGTCACTTGGGTATGATTTTAGCACCAGATAGAAGCAAACTTTCTAAACGTCACGGCGCAACAGCTGTGTCTGAATTCGTTGAAAAAGGCTACCTAACAGAAGCGTTAAACAACTTTGTTGCACTTCTTGGTTGGGCTCCATCTGATGGCGTTGAATTAAAATCATTACAAGAAATTGCAGCTGACTTCAGAATTAACGAAGTTTCATCTTCAAACTCTGTATTTGAATATGACAAACTTAACTGGATGAACGGTCAATATATCAAGAAAATGGATATTAAAGAATTAACAGCAATGGCAAAACCTTTCTTATCTAAATATGACCTAACAGAGTTAACAGAAGAACAACTTGAAAAAGTTATTACAGCAACTCGTGAACCAATCACAATTCTTTCTGATTTAACAAATGACGTTGCATATTTCTTTGGTAAAGATATTGAGTTTGAAGAAGGTGTAAAAGAAGCAAACATAGATACAGAACAAGGTCAAGCTATTTTAAAAGAATTTGCTTCAAGAATTGACTCTTTAGCATTTGATGATGAAGAAAAACTTCACGAACAAATGGCTGAATTTAGAAACTTCTTTAAAGAACAAGGTATTAAACCAAAAGTTACTATGTGGACAATCAGAGCTGCTTTAACAGGCAGAACACACGGTGCTGATATGGGCGTAGTACTTGAAGTATTAGGTAAAGATAAAGTACAATATCGTATAGAAAAAGCGATTGTTTAATGGAAAAGATTTTGAATTTACCAAAAGTATCTTTTATAGTAATCACACACAATTTTTCACAATTTGTGTGTGATTGCTTAAACAGCATAAAAAATCAAACTTATGAAAACTATGAAATCATTATTGTTGATGATTTATCAAAAGATGATACTGCTGATAAAATTCAAAACTTTATAAACGAAAACCAAAACTTAGAAATAAAATTCATTAAAAATGAAAGCAACATTGGACAATTAGCTTCGTTTTTAGAAGGTTTAAAACAAGCTAGTGGCGAATTTATTTGTTCTATTGATGGCGATGATGTTTTGTTCCCAGAATATTGTGCAATCCATGTAGAAACACACTTGAGTTGTTCTGTTGCGCTAACTTCTTGCCAACAAGTTGAAATAGATGAGAATAATACAATCCACACGCTAAGTTCTATTGAAAGTCCAAACAAGAAAAAAGAAAACTTTATAATCGAAAATAAATCTTTTGAGGAATTTAAAGAGTACAGGAGCGCAAACGGCTTCGATAAAGCTGGTGCAGAAGTAAAAATTTTAGATAATGACAAGTTTAGTTTTGCGACTTGGCATTGGGGACCAACAACATCAGCAATGATGAGAAAATCAGTCTGTGAAATGCTTTTATTAATTGATAGAGCAAAAGCAATAAAAATTACAGCTGATAAATTTATGTTTTCTTTCTGCCATTTAATTGGTTCAAGTGCGGTAATTTTTAAGCCATTATATGCATATCGTCGTCACTCAAGCAATTATTCAATGGCAAACCCTGTAATGGGCAACAAAAAATATTTAAAAGAAAGAACCCAAAACAAATATTTCAGAAACAACAAAAAGATAAGAAGACAAATGTACTTGTTTATAAACGAAAACAAAGCATTTTTCAAAGAAAAAATAAACAAAGCAAACTTAGCAATGCTTTATAAAAGAATATTCCTTTCTTTCGACGCAAGATTTTTCAAAGGTTTGATTAAATCGTTGTTTATTTAAATGTAGGATTGTTTTATTTTATTGGGCAAAAAAGAACAACTAGATTGCCACGCCTACGGCTCGCAATGACAGAAGAACCTTAATCTATTCTAAATCAAATATTTCTATTTTGATTTCTTCAAAAATATCAATTGCTAAACAAAAAACAGCATATAATTTATTCATTTTTGAGATATAAACACCAATTTTATTTTTATCGTTATTATTTTTTCTATTTTCTTTATATTTTTCAAGGCAATCACATACAATATTTATTCGTACAAAAAGTTGTCCTACTTCTAGAAATAAATCCTTGAGAATTAATTTCATTGTTTTATCTATGTTTTTCTTATCTTTAAAATATTTATTGTAGTAATCATCATTTTTAATTTTTAATAGTCTTTCAAAATCCTCTTTTTCTTTTTCGTAATTCATATTTACCCTTTGCATATTTTAATGTGCACCATGCACATTATAGTTTGTTGATTGCAATGTGTCAATAGCATATTAT
Source organism: bacterium (assembly GCA_017396025.1). GTDB lineage: Bacteria > Cyanobacteriota > Vampirovibrionia > Gastranaerophilales > Gastranaerophilaceae > Avigastranaerophilus. Next base: position 8,307 of record JAFQNF010000044.1, on the reverse strand, counting down.
AATGTGCAGAAAGTATATTTTTATATGATTAATGAAAAAATTTCCAAAAAATTAAAATTAGAACGAATAAAAGCAGGCTTAACTCAAGAACAATTAGCCGAGAAATCTGGTTTAAGCAGAAACTCTATCCAAAAAATCGAAACAGGCAAAGTAAGTCCAACCGTAGAAACTTTAGAAAAACTAGCATTAGCATTTAATATGGACTTTCAAACATTTATTGATGTTTCTAAAGTTGAGATATAAATTAAAAGCAGAACTAAAATGATAGTTTGTGCGATACTTCGCTAATGCTCAGTATGACGTCAACACAGATTTAAACACTTATAATTACAAAACCTCATCAATATAGATGAATATTGCCCAAAAGCTTTGAATAAGGGCGCAAAAAATGCTATAATTTTTTATCAATATGAACAGTTGCGAGCGATGTGAAGCAATCTAGAACAAATATTCTCTAGACTGCCACGAGTCAAGACTCTCGCAGTGACAACAAAATTAGGGGAAATTATGCTTCAAGAAGCTACAAAAATTTTAAACTCAGCATTTCATAACAGTTTCATTAAACGCTTAAGCTTATATTTGCACGATTGCGTTAGAGAAGAAGTGCAAAGCTCAACTTTTAGAAACTTAAAGCAAGATAAAGAAAACAAATGGATATTCTTAGAACCACAAACAGATAAAAATAGTGAAAATGCAGCTGTTTTAGATAGCGAAAAATTATTTACAGCATACCCTCAACCATTAAAACTTGATGGTTCAGACCCTTATTTAACAGAATTAATGCTATTAAGCGAAAACAGCCAAAAAGATAAATACTTAATCTATGGTTATTTATTCTTAGTTGGTAAAAACGCTAAAACAAAACGTAAAAATGAATTTTTAACTCCAATTTTATACTCTAGCTGTAAACTAGAGCGTGTTGGTATGAACATTGAATGTTCTATTCAAGAAGAGGGCTTATCTTTAAATACAGCAGCTCTTACAAGCTTAATGAATGTTTCTGGTGAAGAAGATGAAATCGATAATATGTTAGATGGTCTTCTTGAAGTTGTGCCAAAACTTCCATTAAAAGAAGAAGAACTAAATATTTTTTTAACAACCCTAAAATCATTAATTCCAGATTTAGAATTTGAATTAAAAGAAAATGATGAATCATTAGAAAACAACATAAAAGATATAGCAGAAGCATTTTATGGTGAAGAAAAACAAATAAATTACGAAAACCTAGATGAAGCAATTGAAGAAGCAGCTGCAGCTTCAGAAACTGAAAAACCAAAAGCAAAATTAAAAGCTGACAAGGTTGTTATTTCAAATAAAAGTGCAATCATCCTTACAAAAAGACCACTTGTAACCGCAGGTGTTTTATACGAGTTAACTCAAATTGCAGAACGTCCATCTGGAATTATCAGAGAAACTGCTTTAAACGTAGTTAACGAAGAATATATGCAAGGCAAAGGAAAAATGGCATCAAAACCTATTAAAGATAGCAACTTGAAAGACTTTGTTGCAGTAACGCCTTTGTCATTAAGTGATTCACAAGAAGATGTAATCAAAAATTTAGAAGATAACACAATCCTATCTGTTTACGGGCCGCCTGGAACAGGTAAATCTCAAACAATTGTAAACTTAATTTGTCACTTAGTTTCTAACGGCAAAACAGTCCTTGTAGCTTCAAGAATGGATAAAGCAACAGACGTAGTTGCAAATCGTTTAAACGATTTTGGCGCACCATATCTAGCATTAAGAGCTGGTCGTCCAAACTATCAAAAGCAATTATCTTTTGACTTGCAAGACTTAATTTCTAATAAAGTTGACCTTGATACAGACTTTGAGGGTTCTATCTTAGTTGATGTTGAAGATATGCAAAAACTTGTACTTTCAATCCGTGAAAGAGAAAACAAGTGCGAAGAAATCATCAAACTTGAAGAACAATGGCAAAAAATAATTAAAGAACGTGATGAGAAAGAAAAGCAAATTGGTTCGCTTCAATTCTTAACAGGCAAATTAACAATGCAAGAAGTTGATGATATTGATGGCGCAATTAAAAACCTAGAAAAGAATGCTGAAAAACAAGGCTTCTTTGCTGATATGACAACAAAATTTGCTAATCATCAATTAAAGAAAATCATTCAAAATAAAGACTTTAAACCAGATTTTGAAAATATTGAACGCTTAAAGTTAGAACTTGGAATTGCTAGATTATCAACGCAGGCAAGATATATTGAAACTCAAATTTTCAAAATTGGTAATATTCACGCAATTTTAGAAGAAATCAAAATGCTAAAGAAAAAACAAAAAACTTTGGCTATTGAAATTCTAAGAGGCAAAAGAAGAAACTCATTAAAGGGCTTATTACGTGACCAAATTAAACGTCAACGTTTAATCGTTCATACAAAAGCACTTACAACAAGAAAGAAAAATCTTCAAAACAGATTACTTGAAGATGAAGACTTCAAACCACTTTTAGAAGCATTCCCTTGCTGGTGTGTTACAACTTATGCAATTTCAAATTCTCTGCCATTAAAACCAGGGTTATTTGATGTAGCAATTATTGATGAAGCTTCACAATGTGATATTGCAAGCTGTCTGCCAATTTTATTCAGATGTAAAAAAGCAGTTATTGTTGGTGACGACAAACAATTACCACACTTATCTTTCTTAGAAAAATCAAAAGAACAATCATTCTTAAGCCAATATGAAATTCCTGATAAATATCAATTAATGTGGCGTTTCAGAACGAACTCTATGTTTGATTTAGCAAACTATTATTCAACAAAACCGGTATTGCTTGATGAACACTTTAGAAGTTTTGCGCCAATTATTGATTTCAGCAACAAAGAATTTTATGGCGATAGAATTAGAATAATGTCTCAATGCAACGATTCTAATGTATTAGAATTTGTTGAAGTACCAGAGGGCAAAGTTGATATGGATATAACCCGTAACATGCCAGAGGTTGAGGCAATTATGCAAAGACTTCAAGAAATTATTCAAGATGATGAAAGAAACAATAAGGAAGACCATGAGCCTGTATCTGTTGGTATTATTTCACCATTCAGAGGGCAAGTGGAATTAATCAAGAAAGCCATTGCTCAAGTATTTTCTGACGCAACTGTAAGAAGACATAAGATTGAAGTTGGTACAGCGCATACATTCCAAGGTGATGAAAGAGATATCATAATGCTATCTTGGGCAGTTGCAAACAACAGCTTTAACCAAAGTTTGACATTCTTACAAATACCAAACTTGTTTAACGTTGCAATTACTCGTGCAAGAAAAAAACAAATTATCTTCTTATCAAAAGATCCTAAATCATTACCAGCTGGTCTATTAAGAGATTATATTGAGTTCGTTCAAGCTTATGTTGCAAGAAACAATCTAAAAGAAGAACTAAAACTTGATGAAAATGTTTATAAAAACGCATTTGAAAGAGAAGTTGCAAGCTTCTTAAGAGATGAAGGCTTTAATGTAGTTGCAGGGCAAACACTTGCAGGCTTTAGCGCAGACCTAACTGTTCAAGACCCAACAGGTAGAACAATCGTTGTTGAATGCGACGGTGTTGAAGATAATGCAAGAATGAATAAAACACAAATTAAAAAACAAACATTAATGGAACGTGCAGGCGCAATAGTAGAAAGAATTTCTTACCGCGAATGGTACACTAGTCCACAAGGTTGCGTTGAAAGAATTAAAAATATTTTTATAGATATGTAATTAAAAAGCCTCGAATAATCGAGGCTTTTAATTCATAAATAATGTTATTGATAGTTGTCTTGTATAAAATAATTTTTTCTGTCCAACTTTTCAGAACAAGAGGTTTTCGTCTTTGCGAGGAACTAGGTGACGAAGCAATCTCGTGATTCGAAGTCATTGCAAAAGACTGCCACGCAAATAATATTTGCTCGCAGCGACATATAAATAACATTATTTATTTGTTTCAAAACAACAATTCAAACAATTCTTTCACACTATAAATATCTTGTGTAATATGAATTTTGGCGTCAATTTCTTTTTCGACATCTTCAACAGTCAATCCATCTAAAAATTCAGTTGTATATGGTCTCAGAACAATAGAAGGAATAATTACATTTTTATGACAAATACCTTTTAATTGATTAATTAAATCTTGTGCAGTAATAAGCCCAGCAACATTAACATCTTCTCCCCAAAAATCACTTTTAATAGGATGAACCTGCAAGTTAATTCCATCAATTTTATTTAACTGGTCAGCAAACATTATAAAAGCATCCTTGGCGCTAACAGAACAAGCAACTGTAAATTCTTTTTGAGATTTAACTGTTTTAGGAACTTTTTTTATTCGTTTTTTAAAATCATCAATTAAACATCTTAATGAACCAACACCATCTTCAAGTTGGCTATATCCGTTATAATATTTTTTCTCGGGTAATTCTTTCTCTGCCATCAAGAAAAATTCATCAGAAACACTAGCAATATTCTTTTTGATTTTTTTATTGAATTTTTCAACAATCTCAATTGTTTCAATTGCTTTTTCTTTATCAACTTGTTTTATTTTTTCTTGTCTAAATTTTGTTATTCCAACAGGCACAATTGCTATTGAATTGAGTATTGATTTGTATTTCCATAAGTCATTAAGAGTTCGTTCCAATTCTGCCCCATCGTTATAATCTGGGCATAAAACAACTTGAGTATTTATTGGAATATCGTTTTCTTCAAGAAAATCAAGTTCTTTCATTAAATTTGCCGCATTTTTATTGTTTAGCATTTTTGCGCGCAATTCAGGGTTAGTTGTATGCACTGAAATAAATAATGGTCCCAAATGTTGGCTAGCAATTCTTTCTTTATCTTTTTTTGTAAGGTTTGTTAGCGTCACATAAGTTCCTTGAAGATAAGAGAGTCTATAATCATCATCTTTAATATATAAAGAATCTCTTAATCCTTCTGGTTGTTGGTCAACGAAGCAAAAAATACAGTTATTTGCACAAGGTTTTATTCTATCAAAAATAGCAGATTCAAAAACAAAACCAAGTTCTTCTTCAAAGTCTTTTTCTATTTCGTATTCTTCAATTTCTCCATTAGGTGTTTTGATTTCAAAAACAAGTTCTTCTGCCATAACAGCATATTGATACTCAATATAGTCTTTTAGCTTTTCGCCATTAATACTAAGAAGTTCGCTTCCAACTTCTATTTCAAGTTCTTCTGCGATTGAGTTTTGTTCAATTGCTGTAATAATCGCAGGCATAATTAATCAACCTTTAATCCTTTTAAATATTCCTTTAATGACTTCAGTTCTTTTAAAGTTCTATTTAAAAGTTGTTCTTGGTAATAATCAAGCTCAATAAATTCATCTTTTAACTTATTTTCAAGTTCAAACTGAAATATTTCCATTTTCTTAGAAAATTCAGTTACAAATTCTTTTCTATCTTCTGGTTTCAATAATCCCATAGTTCCAAGACGTGCTTGAAGTTGGGTATAAAACAAAGACGGATTGTCACTTGCTGAATCAAAAAATAATTTTCTAAATGTCTCAAAGCCCTTTTTAGTAATTGAATAATAAGAGGATTTTTTTCCACCTTCTGACATTCTTTCATTCAACGCAACAGAACCATCTTTTAATAATCGTTGAAGCGCTGGGTGAATTGTACCTATGCTTGGTTTTGTAAAAGTACCAAATGTTTCTATAATCTCTTTTCTTATAGAATAAATAGTTTTCTCACGCTTATGAATAATGTATAAAATCAATATTTCAATCATATTCAAGTTATAGCACAAAACAAAATTTAGGGCTAAATTTTAACAAAAAATATTTTAAAAAAGTGCTTGTTATCATGCGTAGTTTGTAGCATAATTGACATATAGGTGAAATTTGAAATGACTGATTATAATTTAGCATATCTATTGGACGGTAAAGTTTATATTAATTTGACAAATAGTTGTACGAATGATTGTGTGTTTTGTATCCGCTCAATAAAGGAAGATGTTGTAGGTGCTAACTTATTTTTAAATACAGAAAATGTCAAAGCTGAAGACGTTATTGCGCAATTAGAAGCAATGCGCGATAAGCTATCATCGGAAATTATTTTCTGCGGTTACGGAGAACCTATGTTAAAGCTCGAAGTCATTAAACAAGTTGCCAAGTATATAAAAGAAAAGTATCCTAATACAGTCTTAAGAATTAACACCAATGGTCATGCAAATTTAGTTTATAAAAGAAATGTTCTCCCAGAATTAAAAGGTTTAATAGATAAATTCTCAGTAAGTTTAAATGGTGAAAATGAAGAAGTTTACAATGAACTATCTCAACCACATATAGAAGGCGCTTACGAAGGAGTAAAAGAATTTATAGCATTAGCTGTAAAAGAGGGTTTTGATACTACTGCAACTATTGTAACTGGATACAAAAATTACAAAGTTGATATGCCAAAATGTATTGAAATTACAAAAGAATTAGGGGCAAACTTTAGAGAACGCCCTTGGATTGAAAACGGATATTAATTAAAGGTTACTGTTCATATAAAAGGAAAGGAAACACAAATGAACGTTCTTGACAAAATAATGAAGCCTAAAGCAATTGCAGTTATTGGTGCTTCAACAAAAGAAAAAACCATCGGTTCTGAAATCATGCAAAGATTAAGAGACTACAAGTTTACAGGTAATATTTATCCTGTTAACCCAAAAGGTGGTATGATTGAAGGTTTCCAAGCATATACTTCAATTGAAGAAGTGCCTGGTGAAGTTGATTTAGCAGTTATCGTTGTTAACTCTAAATTTGTATTAGACACAATCGATCAATGTAATAGAAAAGGCGTTAAAGGTCTTTGTATTATCACAGCTGGTTTCAAAGAAACAGGTGCTGAAGGTGCAGAAATGGAAAAACAATTACTTGCAAAAGTAAGAGAATACGGTATGAGATGTGTTGGTCCTAACTGTTTAGGCGTTTTAAATACAAACCCAGACGTTATGATGGACGCAACATTTGCTGAATCTTTACCAATTGCTGGTGATATCGGTTTCGTATCTCAATCAGGTGCACTTGGTGGCGGTATTTTAAATATTTTAAAAGACTTAAACTTAGGCTTTGCTCAATTCGTTTCAATTGGTAACCAAGCTGATGTTAACGCTGAAACAATGATGGAATATTGGGAAAATGATGATGATGTAAAACAAATTCTTCTTTACATGGAATCAATCCAAAACCCAGAAAACTTCAGAAAATTAGCTACTAGAATTACAAAGAAAAAACCTATTTTAGCATTAAAATCAGGTAGAAGTGCTGCTGGTGCAAGCGCTGCATCATCTCACACAGGTTCTTTAGCTGGTGCTGATAAAGCAGCTGCTGCTTTATTAAAACAATCTGGCGTTATTAGAGAATTCTCATTGAAAAACTTATTTGCAACAGCAAAAGCATTCTCTAACTGTCCAATTCCACAAGGCAACAGAGTTGCAATTATTACAAACTCTGGTGGTCCTGGTATTATGGCAACAGACGCTATTTGTGAAAATGGTATGCAAATGGCTCCTATTACAGATGAAACAAAAGCTAAATTAAGAAGCTTCTTACCAGCTGCTGCTTCAGTTAAAAACCCAATCGATATGATTGCGTCTGCTCCAATCGAGCACTACACTCAAACATTAGAAACAGTTATTGCTGATGAAAATGTTGATATGATTATGGTTATCTACTTACCATTCTTAGGCTTAAAAGACATTGATGTTGCAAAAGCATTAATGGAAATCAAAGCTAAGAACCCAACAAAACCAATCGTTGGCGTATTTATGACAACAAATGACTTCTTCAATAACATTTCAAATATGGATGTTAATATGCCATTCTTTATGTATGCAGAAGAAGCTGCTGAAGTATTCTTAAGATTAGACCAACAAAGACAATGGATGGAAAAACCTGTTGGTAAAGCACCTTGTTATGATGTTGACAGAGCTAAAGCTGCTGCTATTATCAAAAAATCAATTGATGAAGGCAGAGAACAATTAACAACTTTAGAGTCTATTGATGTTCTTCAAGCTTATGGCATCAGAGCTTGTAAATATGGCTTAGCTACTAACATTAATGAAGTTGTTGAATTAGGAAACTCAATTGGCTACCCTGTAGTAATGAAAATGACTTCTAAAACAACATCTCACAAAACTGATGTTGGCGGTGTAAGAGTTAACATTCAATCAGAAGAACAATTAAGAGCCGAATATGCTGATTTAATTGCTAAATTAACAGAAAAAGGCTTAATTGAAGGTCTTGAGGGTGTAATCATTCAAGAAATGGTTAAAGGTAACCGTGAAATGGTTTGCGGTATCGCAACAGACCCACAATAT
>JAFQNF010000043.1 GCA_017396025.1 bacterium | reverse complement strand
TTTTCTATTCATCTGGTGTTCCCAAATAAAATCGTCCAACCCTTTATATTCCGTGGGCCAAACATAAGTTTTATACCAAATCCCCATTTCACTTAAAAGCTTACCAAGATTTTCAAAACCACTTTGCACGTGAGGATTGCTAAGCATATCCATATCAAAAGCAGTATAAACTTTTTCAAGCCCCTGTCCTTTTAATTGTTCAAGCGTGTTTGAAAGTTGCGTTAAAGATTGAACGCCGGGAACAGCAAGTACTGTGGCCCCAGAAAGAGCGTGAATAACGTCAGCTTTCATCGGACCTTCTGTTATAATTATACTATTTTTAACCTTACCAGCCAAGTGTGTCCACCCTTCAGCTTTACATCCATCTTTCAGATCAACGCTTGAAACCCATCTAAACTTACGTTTTTCTGAGTTATCTCGTCGTATTTGCAAACCTTGAATTCTACCTTTTAAATCTTTTACAGGAATAGAATCGTCTATTGCTTTAGCAATTGTAATTTCCGATAAATAACATCTTTCTTCTTCATTGTACTTAGGATAAATCCTTGCACGTGCCATAACACAACCGTTGCTTTGTGAAACGTTAACCGAAATTTTACCTTCTGGATATTTTTCTCTGAAAAGCTTTACGCTTTCCTGCATTTTATTCGAGCAATTTTCTTTACTCATTTTCTTTACCTCCTATTAAATATTTACATAAGTATTTCTATATTGAATCCAAACACTCAATATTGCGTTATAAAGAAATACGGAACAGATAATATCCAATCATTTGTTGTTAGAATTAATATAAGAGATACTGCAATTACAAGGGTCGAATATCCTATTCTTTTCAAGATTTCCTTTTGCAATGGTTCTGGGATTTTCTTAAAATTTTCTCTAATCATACCACCCCCTTAAAACGCAACCATAAATACAACTATAAAAGAGATAATTAGAACAGCTCCAAATATTAAAGCGCATACTTTAATTACTGTTGAGTTATTATCTTTCTTTTCAGTTGACTGCTCGTTAATATCTTCTGGTTCAACGTCGTTATAGTATCCGTCATAACCAAAATCCATATCCAGCCTTTCTTGTTCTAACTGCTTTTTCTTCTTTTTATTCATACAACCCCCTTTTTTACCAAACAAAAAAACACCGTTGAGAGCACTTACCCTAATCGGTGTTTTCATTTGATTACAATTTTTTCACGATATCATTTTATCATATCGTAAATTCCCTTTAAATCTCTTTTTTGTGTAAGTTTCGTATCCAACAAAAAATTTTTATAATGTATGCGCTGTAATAATAGTAAAAGAGGATGAATTTATGGTTATTTCATAGCCATTTGCTTTAACGTAGTAATTCTTACCTTCTTTGTGAACTGTAGAATTTTTGCTCTTAATTTGAGTTTTACAGCAGTTAATAATATTAAACAAATCAACTTATACAAAAGTTAATTATTAATCATCACATCCGCAGGAATAATCGCAACCGCACCTATCGTCACAACCACAGCTGTCATCATTATAGTACCCATCGCTATGGCATAATTCATCGTAAGATGCACTAACCAAACTGAATGAATTGGCTTCAGCTGCACAATTATATGTAAAACCTTCTCTTATAATTAACATTATGCCTTTCCTCCATCTTTTATAAGTTTATCTCGCCAAAAAATTATTTCTTTACCATGAAGAAAACTAATTGTTTTGTTGTCAGATATTATAAAGACATAATCATTTGGATTTTCACAAGCATATCTAGCAGCTTTTTCATGTCTTGTCCCACTATGCGTTTGTTGAATATATTTATTGTATTCTTCATCCAAATCACAAATTGGATTAATGAAAACCCCATAACTATACAGCTTTAAATCTTTTTCGGACTCACGATTTATAACAACTGCGCCATCATCTGAAGCAAAATCAAAAAATTGACCTTTTAACAATTCTTCTGTTAATTTTATATTAACAATTTGACTTGATTTCTTATCCTTTTCAAATTTTTCTATAGAATCAGTAATAATAATCATAGAACCAATTCCTTTATAAGCAAGATCAATTATGGTTGATGCAAATTGTTCAACCATTCTTCCCTTTAAGAATTCTTGAACAAATCTTTCAATTTCGCCTCTAGATCTTAACTTCCAATCCCCAGAACTCTCATTCAAATAATAATCAAAAAGATGCGTTGCATTATGATAAACTCTTATGCAATTTTTCCCTTCTTCAACGCTAAATCCAACCGTTTCAAAATCATAACAAATCTCTAGCATTTGTTCATCAATTAGCATTTTATCTTTTGAAAAGTCAAAAAGCCCTTCATATTTGTAAATTACTCTATCTGCAACCATATATTTTTTAAAAGCAAAAAAAGATCGAGTTGAATTTACCAAACGATATGCCTTATATAGTTCTTGCCGTTGTTCTTTGTTAAATGTAATTTCTGAATCCCTATTAAGTTCACAGCTTTCTTGACGTATACTTTTTCGTGCTTTTTGGGCAATATCACATTTTTCAGAAAAAATGATAAAATTTGCACTCATTGAATGTTTTTCTCTTTTTTGTGAGCATACATCACGTAAATGACGTATAATTGC
>JAFQNF010000042.1 GCA_017396025.1 bacterium | reverse complement strand
ATCTATATTTAGAACTCTTGAAGGATATGAAAAAATTGATGAAGAAACTAAAGTAATTGAAGAATTATCTAAAGAATACAAAAAAAGTGAAATTGCAGAAATTACTGGTGATGAAATGATTAACTATAATAAATCTGCAAGCATTACTGAACCATTTACGGTTTTAGTTATGGGAATTGATTCAACAAGTGCAACATTAAATAAAAATGCAACAGGAAATGGTGATGCCTTAATGCTTGTTACATTTAATCCAAAGACACTTAATGCAACAATTATGAGTATTCCACGTGATAGTTATGTATATCTTCCAAGTATGGGAACTGAAAATAAAATAACACATGCGGCATGGGCTGGAACAAGTAATATGATTAGAACAATTGAAATGTTCACAGGTATTGATATCGATTACTATGTTAAAATTAATTTCCAAGGTGTTATAAAACTTGTTAATCTTCTTGGTGGTATAACAGTAGATGTTCCAATTGATTTTTGTGAATCAAATGCATACCGTCAAACATCAAAAGATAAACAAATTTGTTTAAAAGAAGGAATTCAAACTCTTAACGGAGAACAAGCACTTGCTCTTGCAAGACATAGAAAATCATTTGCAACTGGAGACTTAGCACGCGGAACAAATCAACAACTTGTAGTTCAAGGAATACTAAATCAAGCTAAAGAAATAAAAAGTGCAAATCAAGCTTTAAGTATGTTAGATACAATGAGTAAAAGTATGGATACAAACTTTACTACAAAACAATTATTATCATTCTATGACATATTTAAAACAATACTTGAAACAAGTGCAAATCAAGATAATCTAATTAATATACAACAACTTTATTTATCAGGATCTACTCAAGGAATATATGATGAAAGAACTGGACTAGTATTATCAGATTACATTATAAATCAAAGTAGTTTAAATAAATGTGTTGAAACAATGGAAAAAAATCTAGGCATTGAAAAAACAAAAATGGAAAAAGACATGGACTTTGATATTGAAGAAACTTTTGAACTTACTACAATTGGAAAATCAGGTCTTAGTGCAACAAAGCTTTATACCCTACTTCCAAACTTTGAAGGAAAAAGTATATCTTATGCAGAAAACTGGTTGAAAGCATATAACATAACTATTGAAATTGAAGAACAGGAAAGCGAAAAAACTGAAGGAACAATATTAAGTCAAAGTCTCCCACAATATAAAAGAGTTGACTTAATTAAAGAAAGTATAAAATTTGTTATAGCAAAAAAAGCAGAATCTGTAATAGAAACACCAAATGAACCTGAGACTCCAACTTCTGGAACAGAAGAAGGAAATGGTAATGAAACTGGTGAAAATAATGAAACAGATACACCAACTGAAGAAACTCCAACTACACCAAGTAATCCAGAAGAAACACCTACCGAACCTAACGCTCCAACTACAGATACAAATGAATAATATATGTAAAAAACAATAACAACTTGATGTGAACCCCAAATAGGAGACATCAATAAAAAAAACAGTAGATTAAAAAGAGAAAATTATTTTTCTCTTTTTGTGTAAGTTTTTCTCTTTTTCTTAACTTTTGACTTTAATCTAGTTGTATTGTAAAATAATATCCAATTTTCTACAAGTTGAATATATTCTTGTAAAGATGTAATATTATTATTGTACAAAGTTTCTTTCTTAAGAAGTGAGTGCCAACTCTCTATTGGAGAGTCATCAATTGGAGTACCTTTTCTGGACATAGATATTTGTATTCCATT
>JAFQNF010000041.1 GCA_017396025.1 bacterium | reverse complement strand
CCTGTGTAAGAGTGAACTGTTGTCATTAAACCTTTAACGATACCAAATTGTTCTGAAACAACTTTAGCTACTGGAGCTAAACAGTTAGTTGTACAAGAAGCCATAGAAATTACATTGTGTTTTGTTGTATCGTATTCTTTGTCGTTTACGCCTAAAACGATAGTGATGTCTTCGTTTTTAGCAGGAGCAGAAATGATAACTTTTTTAGCACCAGCTGTGATGTGTGCTTTAGCTTTTTCTGCATCTGTGTAGAAACCTGTTGATTCAACAACAACATCTACGTTTAATTCTTTCCAAGGAAGTTGAGCTGGGTCTTTTTCAGCGTAGAATTTAATTTTCTTACCGTTGATTACTAAACCATCTTCAACAACTTCAACTGTACCGTCAAATCTGCCCATAACTGAGTCATATTTGAAAACGTGTGCAGCGTTTGCAGGTGTTAAACCTGGGTCGTTAATAGCAACATAATTAACTTTTTCAAAGATACCTTCTCTGATAGCTGCTCTTAATGTGTTTCTTCCGATTCTACCGAATCCGTTAATTGCAACATTTACCATAGTTTTTGAACTCCTTCTAATTACCTACCATGATTATGTGTCATGAGTTATTTATAAATTAAACATAAGCGAAATTCAAGTAAAAATTATTTATTTTTTTGCTATAATAGTTTCGTTAAAATAAATAGATACGGGGTTATATGGCAAGTAAATATTCAACAAGATCAGTAAAAGTTTACAACACATTTAGGACGATTTTTCAGTATGTGGCTTGTAATTGGGTTATTATAAACATTCTGCGTTCTAAGTATAATGTCTTAAAACCAGTTGGTCTTGAAAATATAGATAGAACAAAAAAATATGTTGTTGCTAGTAATCACGTAACAGGTTTTGATCCATTTTGTGTGGCGGCTAACGTAAAAATGACAATTGCATATATGGCTAAGGTTCAATTATTTGAAACTTTCTGGTCAATGGTTTTAATGGATTGGTGCGGAGCTTTTGCGGTTGATAGAGATAAAGTTGATGTATCAACAATTAAAACTGCACTATCAATTAAAAAGACAAAATGGCATTTGGGAATTTTCCCACAAGGAACAAGAAGACAAGATGGCAAACTTGGCGATTTTACAAAAGGCTTTGCGTCTATGGCAAAAAAAATGGATGCTGATATTCTTCCTGTTGGAATTATGGTTAAAGAAAATCCAAATTCTAAGAAAAAAGATATTCAATTTAGGGTTGGAGAACCTATTTCTTGCCAATTATCAGTAGACGAAATTGCTGAAAATTGGGCACAAAAAGTTAGTAAGTTAGCAGAATTAGAGTATATTCCTGCAACATAGTAATAGTGAGAGTGGAATTATGGCAAAAGAGAAACAAAAGAAAAATTACACAAAAAGAGATGTATCTGATTTTACAGAAAATAAATATAAATTTCAGTTGTTTGCACGTTTTGTTGTGTTGAAACTAGTCCTTCCACTTTTTTATAAAATAGAATATCTAGGAAGAGAAAACATCCCAACAGATAGAAACTTTATTGTTGCAGGCAATCACATTTCATATTTTGATCCTGTTCTTGCTGGTGAAATTGTAAATCAACCACTTGCATATATGGGCAAGATAGAATTATTTGAAAAACCAATAGCTGCCGCAATAATGGACGGTCTTGGCTGTTTTGGAGTAAACAGAGAAAAACTTGAAGTTTCTACAATCAAAACGGCTTTAAATATTTTTAAAACCGACCGTTGGAGATTAGGAATCTTCCCTCAAGGTGGTATTCGTAGAAATGGTAAAATTGAAAAAATAAACAAAGGATTTGCTGCAATTGCAAAACAAATGAAGACTGATATTTTACCGCTCGGCATTGTTGGTTGCGAGGAATATAATTGGAACCCATTAAAACGCAAACAAATAAAAGTTACTTTGGGTGAACCAATTTCATATAATCAAGAATTAGATGCAATTTTTGATGAATGGGGACAAAAAGTTGCAGTTCTTACAGGTTACGAGTACGTAAAAGAAGAACCTGTCCAACAAGAAACAAAAGAACCAGTTTCTCAAAAAAACTAAATTTTCATTATTGTATTTACAAAATTTTCTTGGCTATATTCTGTTATTTTTTGATAATAGGTATAGCCAAAATCTTTTTCATCACGAATTATCTCGTACTCTGGAATTTCTGACAAAACTACGAGTTTTATATTACTCAAATTTTCATCAGTTCTTAGGTATTTTGCAAGTCTTATTACTTCATCATCTTTATCATTTATCTTACATATTAAAACATCTGTTTTATTTTTTAGAACATAATCGTAAACAGAATTGACACTATTGAATGTAAGCGCTTGCTTAAACTGGTTTGAAATATATTTGCTTAAGGAATTCATAAATTCAGAATCATCATCGAGTATAATTATTTTACGATCAAAAGAAGAATCACTAAGGGCAAATTTTTTCAATTCAAACAAAGGACTTGTTGATTCATAGACTGTATTTCTAATTAACTCATATGGATTAATAATCAAACAAATCTCACCAGTAGATAACGTTGTAAATCCACTTATATTTTTTATTTTTAAAACAGGAGCAATTAGTTTTTTATGGAAAACTTCTTGATCCCCCAACAATTTATCCGTAATAAACGCAGCTTGTTTATCTGCATTTTCAATAATAATAACTGTATAAACATCTGTTTCTAATAAATGATTTGTAGATTCACCCAAAACACCAGATAATGAAAATATTGGAACAGAATGTTCATCGAAAACTATACAATCTTGTCCATTTTTTCTAAATATTTCATCTTTTTTAATTTGTTTTACATATTTTATTGAATTAACTGGAATTGCATATTTTTGGTCGTTTACAACCAAAATAAATGTTTTTATCGTAGACATTGAAACAGGCAATTTAATTGTAACCTTACAACCTTTATTTAGTTCTGAATCTATTAAAAGTTCACCGTTTAGGTTTGTAATTTTTGTTTTAACAACATCCAATCCAATACCACGACCAGAAATTTCACTAACAGAATCTTCCGTTGAAAATCCAGGAATAAATAAAAGCCTCATTAGCTGATCTGTAGACATCGTTTCAGCTTCTTCATGAGTAAGCATTCCTTTGTCAATTGCTGTTTCTTTAACTTTTTCAAGATTTATACCATAGCCATCATCTTCAATTGTTATAACAACGTGATTTTCCGCCTGTTTTGCTGTTAATTTTATCTTTCCTGTTTCTTTTTTACCATTTTCGACTCTAACTTCTGGAGCTTCAATACCATGAGAAACTGAATTTCGTATAATATGAATTAATGGCATTTTTATTTCTTCAATGATTTTTTTATCAACAGTTGTATCACTTCCTGTTACTACAAAATCAATTTTTTTATTTTTTTCTTTAGCAATATCTCTAATCATTCTTGGAAAAGAATGAAATATTGTAGCTAAAGGAAGAACTCTCATGCCTTTTGCAATCGTCTCAATTTCTAATGCGGTTTGATGCAGTTTATTGTCATCTTCCGAAATAATATTATAAAGTGCATTAAAATCATTATTTAATCCATTAATCATTTCGGCATTATCTACAAAGAAAGTTTGTGCTTTTTTATAAAAAGCCAAGGCACTTTCATCTTGTTCATTATTAAAGAAACCTCTTTTTTCAAGATATTTAAGATAATTAATTATCTTTTTACTAACACTATTCCAATGAATTAGCTTCGAATTGATTTTAGATAATTCAACAATATGTTCTCTTGTTTTAATACCATTAATAAGAAGTTCGCCAGTTTGAGCAATTAAATTATCAATTTTCCCCGTATCAACTCTAAGAACTTTAATTTCATCCAAATCAAACGATTTCAAATTTTTCTTTAAATTATCATAATCTTTTTGTTCAACTACGGCATTTTGTTCTTTTGGCGCAAGATGATTTTGAACCGTTTTTTCAGGGATTGAAAACATATCTTCAACAACACTAAGCCTTTGAAGCAAAAATTTCAAATTATTTATATTTTCTTCTTTTTCGTTCAATGAAATTCTTTTTGCAAGATAAATACATTGAAGAATAACCATATAACATTCATTATCCAATACAATATTTTTATTTTTAAATAGTTTCAAAATATTGTTTGTCTTAGATAAAATCAACTCAATTTTTTTATCTTTTAATATACTATTAATTTCTTCTAATGTAGAAATTACAACATCTATCGCCTCTTTTTCAAATTTTATTCTTTGTAAATTTTTTAAAATAAAATCAAATTTTTCTTCTGCTAATTTTTTATCTACAGATTCTTCTTTTTTCTTTTCTTATTATATTTCTTCTTTTTTCTTTTCAGTATTTACAGCTGTATTTATATCAAGTTTTTTATACAGGTTATAAATTTCATTTCTAAGTTCTAATATTTTAGTTTTTAAAGCTACTACATCAAAATTATTATTCGCAGAATCTGTTATTTCATTTATTTTAAACTTAATGTCATCAAAGGCTGTTATATTAAATATTTCATCAATTTGTGACAAATTATCTTTTACAATAGAAATGATTTCTTCATCACTATCTTCTTTTTCTAGTACAAACATTAACTCTAGAAGCAAAGCATTAATATCAACACTCTTTGTTGCGATATAGGAATTTGCCTCGGGAATATTTTTAGAAACAGGTATCATATGGTTAAAAGTGATAAAATTTTCTAATTTATCAATAAAAGACATTACCTGAGCATCAGAATAATTAGATTTTTGTTCAACGCAACGGTTTACTAATAACAAAAGCAAATCACAAACTTCATAAATTTCTTGAAAAACATCAACATTAATAACCACATCATCTTTCTTCCAAAAAGAAAGAATATCTTCTAATTTATGCGCAATATCCTGAATACTATTAAATCCAAGCATTCTAGCAGCACCTTTTAGTGAATGTGACAACTGGAACAATTTTTTCAAAGGAGCTTTATCTTCTGGATTTTTTTCCAACAATAAAAAACCATCATTGAGCGACTGAATTATTTCCTCGCTCTCTGATTTAAATATGGTTAATATTTCATCTAATTCTTCAGGATTGTATTGCATTTGATACCTTGTTAATTTGCAATATTATATTTAATATTTGATGATATTTCAGAGAATGCTCTAATATTTTCAATGTTTTCTTCTAAAGTATTAATTGTTTCTGAGATACCTTTTTGCATATCATCAATAACTTCAAGAACATCATTTGTAATTGACTGTTGTTCGATAGAAGAAGTAAGAATATCATTTAAATCATTACCAAGTTCTTTAATATTTCCAACAAGTGTCATAACATTGTCGCTTATTGAAGAAGCATATCTCACACCAATTTCAATTTCTTTTGCCCCATCTTCTGTTGCCATAATTGTAGATGAAGTGGTTTGCTCAATTTCAGATACTAATGTTGTGATTTTATTTGTAGCTTGTTTAGACTCGTCTGCAAGTTTTCTAATTTCACCAGCAACAACAGCAAAACCTTTACCATATTCACCAGCTCTAGCCGCTTCTACTGCTGCGTTTAATGCCAGCATGTTTGTTTGTTCTGAAATATTTTCAACAACATTTACAGTAGAACCAATTTGTTTAATATAATCAGTTAATTCAATAATCAATTCAGCAATAACTTGAACTTTGTGCTTTAAATTTTGCATAGTAACAATATTTTCTTCAAGAGATTTTGCTTCTCTCCCTGATGCATCATATGTTTCTTGAACTTTTGCAGAAATGCCTTGAGTTTTTTCTTTTGTTTTTATTGCACTATTTTTAAATGCTTTTGTTGTATGAACAACATTATTCAACATTTGAGTATATTTATGAGTTAATTGTCTTTGTTTTTCGCTTAATTGTAAAACTTTTACTGATATTTTTTGGAATTCCTTTAATTCATTATCAATCAATTTATCAAGTTGTTTTAACAATTCATTCCTTGATAACTGATACTGTACAAAATAAACAAGTAGAGCAGCAACTGTTGAAGCAACCATCACTGGTTTATTTTCAACGAAAACTGTAATTGCCACAATAACAATAGTAGCAATACCAAGAATAACTGTGTCTTTAACGTTTTTCTTTGATAAACGATTTATTAAACTTATATCTCTACCTGACATATTTGACTCCTTTATATAATATTAAATTATAGTCCATTTCTTGGATTTTATAATCATTGATTTATTGTATAATTATTATAAAGGTTTAATGAAAAATGAACAACAATTACGCTATTACATCGACATCTTATACAAAAGAAAATGCGAATCAGTATATTGTTTTTGAATTAAAAAATAATTTATACGCAATAAATATTCAAAGCGTTATTGAAGTCATAAATATCCCACAAATTGAAATCCCACAAACAATGCCAACTGGTATAATTGGGGTGTTTAATTATAACGGAGAGATTATAAAAGTTGTTGATTTATGTCCACTTCTAGGATTTGAACCAAATCATTTTACAATAAATAATCAATTAATAATAATTTGCGAACAAGGAATATATTATGCAATTCATGCTGAAAAAATCATAAATATAATTCAAGCAGATTATACTAAAATCCAATGTCTTCCTTATAATACAGAATTATCCATTCTTAAGGAAATATATAAAGCAAACGAAAATACTATAAACATAATAAATATTGCACAAATAGAAAACATATTAGAAATTAATGTTGAAAAAGTAAATAACATAAATTACCTAAGTTTATTTCCTAACGATGAAAAATCAAAACAAATATTACAATTAAGAGCCGAACAAAATAAAAAAATCCAAGAATTATTTGCGTTTCCTGTTTCAAGCAATTCTGTTAATCAATATATTTTGTTTGAACTTGATGGGCAGAACTATTACTTGGATTTAAAATACATAAAAGAATTTATTTCGCTAAAACGAATAAATATAACAAAATTGCCATACACACAAGATTTCATAAAAGGAATAATAAATCTTAAAGGCGATTTTCTTGTTGTATTAGATTTAAAAAAATTCTTAAATAATGACAGAGAAGGAGCAAAAGAAGGAACAAAGTTAATAATTGTTGAAAGCAAAAACTTTAACCTCGCCCTTATGGTTGATGATATTAAACTTATAAGGAATCTAAAAGATATTGAATATTCAGACACAAATATTTCTAATAGTTCACCGTATATCACATCAGAATTTATGGAAGGCAATGAACTTTATAGCATTTTAAATTTTGAAAAAATCATTAATGATGAACGAATATACATAAATATAAAATAATTTATCAAAACAAAAAAAGAGGAGTGAAATTCACTCCTCTTTTATTATCTTTTTTCAAACTATTTAGATTCGATAACTGCTTGAGCAGCTGCTAGTTTAGCTTGTGGAATTCTAAATGGTGAGCAAGAAACATAATTCAAACCAATTTTATGGCAGAATTTAACTGAATCTGGATCGCCACCGTGTTCACCACAAACACCGCCAACTAATGCTGGATTTACTTTCTTACCTTTTTCCATAGACATTTCTAATAATGCACCAACACCTTTTGTATCTAATGTTTCAAATGGGTTAGTAGCTAAGATTTTTTGTTCTACGTATCTGTTTAAGAATTTACCTTCAGCATCATCTCTTGAATAACCGAATGTCATTTGTGTCAAGTCGTTAGTACCAAATGAGAAGAATTCAGCGTATTCAGCAATTTCATCAGCTGTGATTGCTGCACGAGGAATTTCAATCATAGTACCAAATTTGTATTCAACTTCAACACCTTTTTCAGCCATTACATCTTTAGCTACACGAACTAAAATTTCTTTAGCAACTTTAAGTTCGTTAACGTGTCCGATTAATGGAATCATTACCCAAGGTTGAACTTTATAACCTTCTTTTTTAAGGTCACAGCAAGCTTCAAAGATTGCTCTTACTTGCATTTCGTTGATTTCAGGATATGTTAAACCTAAACGGCAACCTCTTAAGCCCATCATTGGGTTAGATTCTGATAAACCTTCAACGATGTGTAACATTTCTTCTTTTTCTTTAGCATCTTTGCCAAGAGCTTTTAATGTTGCAACTTCAGCAATTAAATCTTCCTTAGAAGGTAAGAATTCGTGAAGAGGTGGATCTAATAAACGAACTGTTAATGGTTTATCACCTAATTCTTTGAACATTGCATAGAAGTCTGCATATTGCATTGGAAGAAGTTTTGCTAAAGCTTCTTTTCTAGCTTCAGGTGTTCCAGCAATAATCATTTTTTGTACCCAAGGTAATCTTTCTGGATCCATGAACATGTGTTCTGTACGGCAAAGACCAACACCTTCAGCACCGAATTTTAATGCATTGATGATATCTTTTGGAGTATCAGCGTTAGCTTCAACTTTAATTTGTCTAACTTCATCTACCCAAGAGAAGAATTTGTTCCAGTTGTCATCAATTTGAGCTTCAACTAATTTAACAGCACCAGCCATTACAAGACCTTT